>NZ_JBDJMU010000017.1:0-89880 GCF_039674105.1 Luteimonas sp. TWI596 | reverse complement strand
GGTCAGCGCACCGGTGCAGGCGAACGCGCCCGCATCGGTCACGGACCCGAAGGTCAGGCCTGCGCCCAGCGTGTCGGCCAGCGTCAGTACTTCGGTCGTCGCCGAGTTCGCGACCGTCGCCGTCAGCGTGTAGGTCAGCGTGTCGCCAGGGGACACTTCGCTGCCCGAGGCCGGGTTGGAGGTCTTGGACACCGTGATCGACGTCACAACGACCGGATGCTCGGTCTCGCAGGAGGTGCAGACCGGCTCGGGATCGTTGCCGCCAGCCGGGTTACTGGCTACGACGACGTTACCGACGCTTCCGGTCGCATCCGCATTGACAGTCGCGGTGTAGGTCAGCGTGTAGACACCCGGCAGCGTGCCGGCAGGCAGCGTGCAGGTCAGTGCACCGGTGCAGGCGAACGCGCCGGCATCGGTGACCGACCCAAAGGTTAGGCCCGTGCCGAGCGTATCGCTCAGCGTGAGAACCTCAGTCGTCGCCGAATTGGCGACCGTCGCCGTCAGCGTATAGGTCAGCGTGTCGCCAGGCGACACTTCGCTACCTGTCGCCGGATTCGAGGTCTTCGCCACGGTGATCGAGGTCGCAACGACCGGATGCTCGGTCTCGCAGGAGGTGCAGACCGGCTCGGGATCGTTGCCGCCAGCCGGGTTACTGGCTACGACGACGTTACCGACGCTTCCGGTCGCATCCGCATTGACAGTCGCGGTGTAGGTCAGCGTGTAGACACCCGGCAGCGTGCCGGCAGGCAGCGTGCAGGTCAGTGCACCGGTGCAGGCGAACGCGCCGGCATCGGTGACCGACCCAAAGGTTAGGCCCGTGCCGAGCGTATCGCTCAGCGTGAGAACCTCAGTCGTCGCCGAATTGGCGACCGTCGCCGTCAGCGTATAGGTCAGCGTGTCGCCAGGTGCGACTTCGCTACCCGAGGCGGGGTTGGAGCTCTTGCTCACCGTGATCGACGTCGCAACGACCGGATGCTCGGTCTCGCAGGTCGTGCAGACCGGATCGGGATCGTTGCCGCCAGCCGGGTTGCTGGCTACGACGACGTTGCCGACGCTGCCCGTCGCATCCGCATTGACGGTTGCGGTATAGGTCAGCGTGTAGGTGCCCGGCAAGGTGCCCGCCGGCAGCGTGCAGGTGAGCGTGCCGGTGCAGGCGAACGCACCCGCATCGGTCACCGAACCGAACGTCAGACCCGCCCCGAGCGTATCGCTCAGCGTCAGCACTTCAGTGGTGGCCGAGTTCGCGACCGTCGCCGTCAGCGTGTAGGTCAGCGTGTCGCCAGGCGACACCTCGCTGCCGGACGCCGGGTTGGAGGTCTTGGCCACCGTGATCGAGGTCGCGACAACCGGATGCTCGGTCTCGCAGGTCGTGCAGACCGGATCGGGATCGTTGCCGCCAGCCGGGTTACTGGCTACGACGACGTTGCCGACGCTGCCCGTCGCATCCGCATTGACGGTTGCGGTGTAGGTCAGCGTGTAGGTGCCCGGCAAAGTGCCCGCAGGCAGCGTGCAGGTCAGCGCACCGGTGCAGACAAACGCACCCGCGTCGGTGACGGCGCCAAAGGTCAGACCCGTGCCGAGCGTGTCGGCCAGCGTCAGCACTTCGGTGGTCGCCGCACTGGCAACCGTTGCGCTCACCGTGTAGGTCAACGTGTCACCAGGCGACACCTGGCTACCCGACGCCGGGTCGGAGGCCTTCGTCACCGTCACGACCGAGGCCAACGGATGTTCGGTGGTGCAGCTCGTGCAAGTCGGCGACGGGGCATCCGGATTGTCCGGATCGCCACCGCCCGTGGCGACCACCGCATTCCCGACCGACGTCTGCGCATCCGCGCCGACGGTGGCGGTGTAGACGACGTTGTAGTCGCCCGGCGCCGTCCCGGCCGGCAGAGTGAAGGTGCGGGCGTTGCCGCTACCGCCCTCGACGAAGTCACCGGCGCTGGTCACCGCGCCGAAGATCAGGCCCGCGCTGAGCGTGTCGTTCAACACGACGTCGGACAGGGTGGCGGCTTCCGCCACACGCACGCTTAACGTGTACGTGATGACCTGCCCTGCGGTCACCGTAGAGCCGGCGACGGGGTCGGCGCTCTTGACGACCTCAACGACCGGACGCGCCACGGTGACCGTCGCGCTCGCGGTGTTGTTGGCGAGATCGATGTCGTTCGTACCCGGAGGCGCGGTGACGGTCGCGACGTTGGTCACGGACGTCGACTGGGCGAACGCCGGAGACGCTCCCGCCAATCCCAGAAGACAGGCCAATACCGTACCGCCCGCGGCCGCTGCGGCCGCCCGGATGTTGTTCAACAGCATCCCGCAATCCCCCGAAAAACCTGCCATGGCCCGAGATCGACGGACCCGCATTTCCTTGAATGACATCCAGCCGCGCGACAACGAGCTCGATCGAGCTCGTCGTTCAGAAAGAAACTTCCCCATCGCGTGAGATGCCACCCGCACGAAAAAGAACCATCGTCGAGCGGGACGGCATCTTATGTGTGCAAAAATCGGACGTCAATCACAGATTTTATATCTCTCTATATGTTAGCGAATGAGAGAAACGGTGAGATAAATAACCCGCATTCAGCACGCGATGACCGACTTGCTGAAACGGGAAAGTCGGCCTATTTACCCAGTTCGTGCGCGCTGCCGACCCAACGCAGTACCAAGTAAAAGAGCGATCTGTGTTCGGCGTTACCGCCACAGGCCCATGTTGAGATCCAGGCGGCATGCGATTCCGCCCTCAACTCAAAACAAGGCGGCGACGCTTCGAGCGCGGCAAATGCGTTTTAGGCCCCGCCGACATCGGAGTCGACCCGTCCCTGGCAGCAGGAAGATGGCAGCTTCGCCTTGTGTACGGCCGATGCGGTAGGGCGCTGCGGCTCGTAGGCCCTCGCGCCCGATGCTGTGATCCCGAGAGACTGCACGCAGAGAAGCACAGCCGCTGCGGGCGGCATCGGGCCGGCGCCGGCGCAGACTCACTGCCGACGCTCTGTCGTTCGAGTGTCTCTTGCAATTCGTGCGCATCGAGGCTGCGCGCGCTCGATCGCATTGGGGATTGCCGAGCCCGCCCCTCGCCCCGGTTCGGACGCCAGGAACGATCCAGTGTCCCGCGGCCGAAAATGCCGACATCGGCTGGCCCACGCCAGGCACGCCCTCGCGTCAGACCGCCAGCGCCACCATCACCAGGTCAACACGTAACCCACGCCGCGGACCGAGCGCAGTGGCAGCGCCACCCCGGTACTGTCCTGGCACTTTCGCCGGAGCCTGTAGACCAACATCTCCAGCCGGTGCGGATCGAACTCGTGCACATCGTCCACGAGTCCGGCGATCAGATCCTCGCGACGGACCGGCTGTCCCGGCGAGCCGGCAAGCCGGCGCATGACTTGTTGTTCGGCGAGCGTGAGTTCGACCGCACGACCATCGGGCAACAGGATGTTCCACCCGCGCTCGTCGAGCCGCCAACCCGCTTCGCTGTCGAGCTCCTCGCCCAGCTCGCTGCTTTGGCCGCCATCGGAGGCCACGATGCGACGCGCGAGATTGCGTAGCGTGGCGATCAACGCGCTGGCCTCGACCGGCTTGGTCAGATACGCATCGACGCCGGCTTCCAGACCACGCAGCCGATCGCCGTTGGACACGTACCCGGTCAGCATCACCAGCCCGATCGTGGGCGCAGCCTCGCGCAGATGGCGGGCGATCGCGAAGCCGTCCTCGTCCGGCAGGCCAACATCGAGCAGCACCAGGTCATAGCGGCCGGCCACCAGATCGCGGTACAGCGCCAGCGCGCCGGGCATGCCGGTCGCCTCGAACCCGGCCGCACGCAGCAGGGGTACCAGAATCTCGTCACGCAGTTCGTCGTCGTCCTCGACCACCGCGACACTGACACGCTCTACCGCCGCCCCGTTCACGCCATGCATCCCATTTTCGAAGCGGGCGCCTCTCCCCGCGGGTCATTCGACAACGATAGCAAACCCCCGCTGAGCGCTAATCCCGACGCCGTCACCCAGCGCGATCACTAGGCGCAGCCGCGCCATACCGGCCGTGTCCGTGACGCGGCACTGCCCCGGAACGCTGGAGCAGCGCCTTTGCCGCGGCCGCCTCTTCGGCCGAGAGCGCATCGTCGACACTGCAGCGATCCGCCACCCGGCTGGCGACCACGCGCCCATCGCGCAGAACCAGTCGCGCGCCCGGCTGCCGGGGCACCCGCTCGCCGGGCAGCAGCGTCCCGGCGAGATTCAACGGGTCGGACGCGCCCACGCAAATCAGTTCACCATCCGCAGGTCGCGCGCGGACCGCGCGCAACAGCCCCACGGCTTCGGGCAGCGCGTACTGCTCGCCCGACAGCCCGGCCACGAAACGGCCGCCGCGGATCTCGCCACGGGCTTCGAGCCGGCGATAGACCCGCACCAGCTCGCGCCACGGCGGCAGCCAGTCGGGTTCACGATCGAGGATCCGCCAGCAGACCACGCCGTAACGCCGCAGCAGCACGCGCGCGATGTGCTCCAGATCGTCGGCGTCGGGGCCGTCTTCGCCGCGCCTGGGCTGGCTCCAGCGCCCGGCATCGGCGATGCCGACCAACGGCCTCCCACGCCGTCGCCCGCCAGTGGCCGGCCGACGCGAGGGTGGCACCAGCAACGCGCGCAGTCCCGCGAAACTGTCGCAGTGCGCACGCCCGGCGGCGACCAGTTCAGACAGCCCGTCCTCCAACTCGGTCTGCAGCAGGCGCGTGTGCGCCTGCAGGTCGTCGAAGAACGACGCGCCATCCCGCGCCAGCACCTCGTCGACCCGACGCGCGCGCGAAGACAACGCCGCCGCCTCACCCGGCGCCGGCGCCAGGCGCATCCAGCGCGGGACATCCGGCCGCGGCAGCAGCGCGATCGGGATCTGGCGCAGGTGGCCGCCGCTCCCTTCGCCGGCACGCGGCCGCAGACGCAGCCATGCCAAACGCCCAGTGCTGCACAGCGCATCGAGCCAACCGGGCGAGAAGTCCGGCACCCGTGCCGGCAACAGATCCGCCTCCCATGCCGCCGCGGGCGCTTCGTAGCCTTCGAGCTGCGCCAGCACGCCGGGTAAGGCCTCGGCACCGCGCACGCGCCCGCTCCGCGACACGCGTTGCCAGTCGCACAGAAAGCGCACGTAGTCAGCCACCGGCACCGGCTCGATCTCGCGACGCAGGCGACCCAGCGTCTCGCGATGGATGCGGGCCAAGAGCCCGCGCTCGCACCACTCGAGCGGCCCGGCGGCGTCGCCGCAGAACCAGCCCTGCATGACGGTGCCCTCGTGCTCGAGGGCGTGCAGCGTCGGCAACACCGCTGACGCGGCCAGGCCGAGCGGTGCGGCCAATGCCTCGGCCGTCACCGGCCCGAGCCCACCCAGACGGGCGCGGACCAGTTCCAGCAGCGCGGCCTCGCGCGTCCACGCCACCGCGTACTCCACCGGCACCGTGACGTCAGGCTGGACCGCGGCGTCAGGATGCAACGCGCGTAGCAGCGGCAGTCGCTCGACCGCAACCCAGACCGCAGCCTCGCCGCCCACGGGCACGCGCGTTGCGCGCGCATCGCCGGCCAGTGCGGCAAGCAGCGCTGGCCAATGCGCGACGGCCGCCGCCTCATCCTCGGCGATGGCACCGAGCATCATCAGCGCATCGTGCATTTCGTCCGGCGTCACCGCGTCCGGCCACGCCTCGTCGCGCACCCGCGCGATCGCCGCGGGGTCGAGCCGCCCGAGGTCGTCCGTCGCGGCCGGATCGCACCAATCGCGCTGCTGCACCGCCTGGGTCCGGCGTTCCTCGAGGGGCGCATCATCGAGAAAGGCATAGGGGCGCGCGTTGATCGCCTCGGCGGCCAGCGGCGACGGCGCGGTCAACTCCCGCGCGAGCACCTCGATCCGGCCCGCCTCGACACCGCGGAGCACGGCCAGCCAGCCGGACGCGTCCATTGCGACCTCCAGGCAGTCGTACAGCGTCTGCGCGACCAGCGGGTGGTCGGGAATCTCGCGCTCGCCGACGATGTTCTCCAGGCACGCGACCTGGTCGGGGAACACTGCCGCGAGCAAGTCCTCGCTCTTCATCCGCTGCAGTTGCGGCGCGACCTTGCGGCCGCCGGTAAAGCGCGGCAGCGCGAGCGCGGTGGTCGCATTCCAGCGCCAGCGCACGCCAAACAACGGCGCGTCGAGCAGGGCCTGCACCAGCACCTCGCGCGCAGTCGCCGCGCGCAGATAGTCCATGACTTCGGCCAGCGGGAAGCTGTGGCTGGTCGAGAGCGACAGCACGATCGCATCCTCAGTCGCTGCCGCCTGCAGTTCGAAATTGAACTTGCGGCAGAAGCGCTTGCGCAGTGCCAGGCCCCATGCGCGGTTGATGCGGCTGCCGAACGGCGCATGCAGCACCAGTTGGGTGCCGCCAGTGGCGTCGAAGAAGCGCTCGAGCACCAGGCACGACTGCGTCGGCAGCGCCCCGAGCGCATCGCGTGCACGGCCCAGATAATTGACCAGTTGCGTGGCTGCCTCGACCGACACGCCCGCCTCGTCCTGCAGCCAGGCGTGGGCACGCAGATGGCCGGATCCCGCGCCCGGTGCATCGAGCAGGGCCTCGACCTGCGCACGCAGCCGCGCCACGCCCGCCGACAACGCGTCCGTACGCCTGGGCGCCTCGCCGATCCAGAACGGGATGTTCGGCGGCAGGCCCTGCGCATCCTCCACGCGCAGCCGCCCCGCCTCCACCCGCAAAATCCGGTAGCTGGCATTGCCCAGCTGGAACACGTCACCGGTCAAGCTCTCGACCGCGAAATCCTCGATGACGGTGCCGATCGACTGCGACTCGGGTTCGAGCAGCACCGTGTAGTCGCCGGTGTCGGGAATCGTGCCGCCGGACATCGTCGCGACCATGCGTGCCCCCTTGCGCCCCCGCAGCCGGCGATGCACCGCGTCGCGATGGACGTGGCCGGCGCGCGGCCCGTGGCGGCCAACGAAGCCCTCGGCCAGCATGCGCACGACCGCATCGAAGTCCACGCGCGCCAGGTCCCGATACGGCCACGCCCGACGCACCAGCGCGAACAGCGCGTCCTCGTCCCAATCCTGCATCGCGGTTTCGGCGACGATCTGCTGCGCCAGCACGTCGAGCGGCGCCGGCGGGATACGCACTGCGTCGAGTTCGCCGCGGCGCACGCAGTCGAGCAAGGCCGCGCACTCGACCAGTTCGTCGCGCGTGGTCGCCAGCAGCCGCGCCTTCGGCACACCGCCGACCTGATGCCGTGAGCGGCCCGCACGCTGCAGGAACGCAGCAATCGAGCGCGGCGAGCCGATCTGGCACACCAGGTCGACATCGCCGATATCGATGCCCAGCTCCAGCGACGCGGTGGCTACCAGCACCGTCAATTCGCCATGCTTGAGCCGCTGCTCGGCGTCGAGCCTGGCTTCGCGCGCCAGGCTGCCGTGGTGCGCGGCCACACGCTCGCGGCCCAGCAGCTCACCCAGGTGACGCGCCGCCCGCTCGGCCATGCGCCGCGTATTGACGAACACCAGCGTGGTCCGGTGCGCCTGCGTCAGTTCTGCGATGCGCTGATAGAGCTGCATCGCCTGGTCGTTCGACAGCACCGCCGACAGTGGCGTGGGCGGCAGTTCGAGCGCCAGGTCGCGCGAGCGGTCCAGCCCGACCTCGACGATGGTGCAGCCGTTGTTGTCCCTCGTCGCTGTGCCGGCAGCGCCCTCGCCCTCCCCCGCATGCGGGGACGAGTTAGGCTGGGCCTGCGCAGTTGCTGCGATGTCCCCACCGCGCTCACCGACCAGGAACCGGGCCACCGTGCCGATCGGCGTCTGCGTCGCCGACAACCCGACCCGCTGCAGCCGCCGGCCGCACAGCGCCTGCAGCCGTTCCAGCGTCAAGGTCAGATGGCTGCCGCGCTTGTCGCCGGCCACCGCATGGATCTCGTCGACGATCACGCTGCGCACGTCCCCGAGCATCGCCCGCCCCGACACCGAGCCCAGCAACACGTACAGCGACTCGGGTGTGGTCACCAGGATGTGCGGCGGCCGCCGGCGCATCCGCGCACGCTCGGCCTGCGGCGTATCGCCGGTGCGTACCGCCGTGCGGATCCCGACGTCCGGCAGCCCCATCGCCGTCAGCGCCGCAGCGATGCCGGCCAGCGGCGCCTCCAGGTTGATGCGCACGTCGTTCGACAGCGCCTTGAGCGGCGACACATAGACCACCCGCGTCGTGTCCGGCAGCGTCCCGCCGGCCTCGAGGCCCTCGCGTACCAGCCCGTCGATCGCGACCAGGAATGCCGTCAGCGTCTTGCCCGACCCCGTCGGCGCCGACACCAGCACATCGTGCCCGGCCGCGATCGCCGGCCACGCCGCGACCTGCGCCGGCGTCGGCACCGCGAACGTGTCGCCGAACCACTGCGCGACGGCGGGATGGAGGGTGTCGAGGGGCATGGACGAAGGCGTCGCCAGTCAGCGCGAGCTGCACCCGCGAGAGTGCTACGGATATGCGACCGCCGGATGCAGGCTTCAACAGCGCTGCGCGCCGCGTTCAGCGGCTACCACACGCCTGCACGATGCAGCGCCCAAAGCCTGCTTGATCCGCGCCGCGCACCACGCTTCCGATTGCGTTGCTGAGGCGCACGCTACGCATCGTCCATTCCAGGCAGCGCCTTCAGGATCGACTCACAGGATTGCGCAAGCGCGGATCGCCGGCGCACATCCGGCCGCCTGCGGTGTTGGCGCTCCCGTCGATGGAATGGTGGGTCGTGATGGATTCGAACCATCGACCAGCGGATTAAAAGTCCGATGCTCTACCGACTGAGCTAACGACCCATCGACGGGCGGCATGCGCCCGGTCAGCGCATCCTGGCCACCAGTGAGGCGGAGGACGCCTGCCGCCCTTGGGCGGCACCGGCACAGGCCGGAGGCGCATTGTACCGGACAGGGGCCGCCGTCTGCAGCGGCGCGCGGCCAGTCACGCCGTTAGGCCTGCGGGCCCCCGACGAGCGCGCGCCCCTGCTCGGTCAAGTCGATGTCCCCGTCCTCGGCCAAGACGGCATAGCCGGCACGCACGGCCCAGTCGGTCTCGGCCTCGGTGATCGGCGTGGTGGCGTCGATATCGCGCAGGATCCGCAACTGGTCGTCGGTCAGGGGCATCGGTGGTGTCCGCGTGTGGAGTCCACGCCCACGGTACGCACGCGCCGTGACAGGCACGTCGCGGCGCCGCCTGGAGCGCGCGATCGCGCAGGTGTGCACCCGATATCACGCAGGGCGAGCGCGACACACGCGTATATGGGCGATGTCCGCATGCGATCGGCGGGCAATAGGCGCCACCGACCGGCCAGCCGGCGCCCGCGAACGATGCCGGCTCAGCCGGCGATGGTCGGCACGTAGTGCGTCGGATCGGGCGCGCCCGCGGAGGCGAAGCCATCGGCGCGCAGCCGGCAGGCGTCGCAATGGCCGCAGGCGTGGCCCTGTGCATCGGCGCGGTAGCACGAGACGGTCAGCCCGAAGTCCACGCCCAGGCGCAGGCCTTCGCGGACGATGTCCGCCTTGCTCATGTGCTGCAGCGGCGCGTGAACGCGGATGCCGGCCCCCTCGACGCCTGCCTTGGTCGCCAGGTTGGCCAGCCGTTCGAACGCGGCGACGAACTCCGGCCGGCAGTCCGGGTAGCCCGAGTAGTCGACCGCGTTGACGCCGCAGAACAGGTCGGCCGCGCCGATCACTTCTGCCCAGCCCAGCGCCAGCGACAGCATGATCGTGTTGCGGGCCGGCACGTAGGTGACCGGGATGCCCACGCTGCCGGCCTCGGGAACTTCGATGTCGTCGGTCAGCGCCGAGCCGCCAAACGCGCGCAGGTCGACGTCGACGGTCTTATGGGCCACCGCGCCCAGCGCAGTCGCCACGCGCGCGGCCGCGTCGAGCTCGGAGGTGTGACGTTGTCCGTAACGCACGCTCAGCGCGTGGACCGCGAAGCCCTGCTCGCGGGCGATGGCGACGACGGCGGCGGAATCCATGCCTCCGGACAACAGGACAACGGCGTTCTTCATGGGGGAGCAAACGAGGGGAATCGAGGAATCGAGAAGCCTAGCAGCCACAGCGCCACGCGCCGGGTCCTCGCACGGAACGCAGTCGCCCGCGCGTCACCGCCGGCCGTGGAACCGCGTCGCGTATCGCGCGATCATCGCCCCGGCTCGTCGTTCCACAGCAGCTTGTGCAACTGCATCTGGAACTTGACCGGCAGGCGATCGGCCACGATCCAGTCGGCGAGGTCGCGCGCGGAGATTTCGCCCTTGCTTGGGGAAAACAGCACATCGCAGCGCTGGTGCAGGCCGCGTTCGAGGACGAGATCGCGGGCCCATTCGTAGTCGGTGCGCGAGCAGATCACGCACTTGATCTGGTCGTGCGCGGTCAGCAACGCCAGGTTGTCCCACAGGTTGCGGTGGGCCTCGCCGGAGCCCGGCGTCTTGATGTCGACAACGCGGCTTACGCGCGGGTCGACGTCGGACACATCGAGCGCGCCCGAAGTTTCGAGCGAGACCTGGTAGCCGGCATCGCACAGGCGCTTGAGCAGGCCGATGCAACGCTTCTGCGCCAGCGGCTCGCCGCCGGTCACGCAGACATGGCGCACGCCCTGGCGGGCGACCTCGTCGAGGATCGCGTCGATCGTCCACCACTGACCACCGTGGAAGGCGTAGGCGGTGTCGCAATAGCCGCAGCGCAGCGGGCAGCCGGTCAGGCGCACGAACACCGTGGGCCAGCCTGCGTCGCGGGCCTCGCCCTGCAGCGACAGGAAGATCTCGGTGAGCTTGAGCCGGTCGGCCGCGGATGCGGCGACCGCATCGGGCGCGACGGCGGTCATGGGATCAGCGCAAGCGCGAGAGCTGGATCGCGCGCAGCCGGTCGGCTGCCGTGCGGGCGGCATCGCTGCCCGGATACTGCTTGCCGACCTCGGCCAACGTCGCTTCGGCCGCTTCGAGGTTCTTCAGGCCGTACTGCGACAGACCGACCTTGAGCAGGGCGCCGGGCGCCTTGTCGCTGGTCGGATAGCGCTGCAGCAGCGCGCGGAACTGTTCCTCGGCCAAGGCGTAGTTCTGGGTCACGTAGTAGCTCTCGCCCAGCCAGTACAGCGCATTGGGCGCGTAGCTGCCCTGCGGGTGCTGGGCCAGGAAGGCCTGGAACAACGTCGCCGATTCGGCGTAGTCGCCATTGCGCAGCGCGGCGAACGCCTGCTCGTAGGCACCACGCTCATCGGCCGGTGCCTGCGCCGTCGCCGGCGGCGCGTCCGACGGCTGCGTGCCGGCGCCGTCCTGGGATGGGGTCGGCGCGGCACCGACGGCCCCACGCCCGAGTTCGGGCAGTTCCATGCCACCGGCACCGCCGGCACCGCCTCCGGCGCCTTCGAGCCGGTTGAGCCGGCCGTCGATGTCCAGGTACTGGCTGCGGTTGCTGTTCTTGAGCTGTTCGTTCTGCTGCTGCAGCTCCTCGACCTGCGAGCGCAGGGCGACCAGTTCCTGCCGCAGCTGGTTGACCTGGTTGAGCAGGTCCATGTTCGCGCTGGTGTCTCCCGAGCGGGCTTCCAGCGCGGCAACGCGGTCGGCCAGGCTCGCGCGCTGCGCGGACGCGGGCGCGGCGACCACGAGGGTCGCCGCGAACGCAACTGGGAGCACCAGCCAGTGACGCATCGAGCGCATCAGCGGGCGGTGTAGATGATCTCGACGCGACGATTGCGGGCCCAGCAATCCTCGTTCGACTCGGTGCACACCGGACGCTCTTCGCCGTAGCTCACGACGGCCAGCTGGGCAGCCGAGCCACCGTTGGCCTGCAGTGCCGAGGACACACCATTGCCACGGCGCTCGCCCAGGCCCTGGTTGTACTCGCGGCTACCGCGCTCGTCGGCGTGGCCTTCAAGCGAGATGCGCGCCGAGCTGCGGTCGCGCAAGTACTTGGCGTGGCAGCTGACGATGGCCTGGAACTCCGGACGCAGCGAGTCCTGATCCAGATCGAAGTACACCACGCGCTGGCGCAGGCAGGCGTCGCTGTCCAGGTCGGCCGGCGTGTAGGCACCCGCGGTCGACGGGGTCGGCGCGACCGTGCCGGTGGACGGACCGGTCGCGACCGGCGCTTCTTCCTTCACCTTCTTGGAACACGCGACGGCGGCGGTGCAGAGCAGCGCTGCCAGCATCACACGGGTGGTCGTCTTCATCTCGTCGATCCTTGGTTATGTCGAATCAGGGCAGTGAGTATTGTTGTGAAGGACGTGCAGGCAGCGTCAGCGCTGTTCCCGGAACGGACCCCATGCCGGTTCGCGCACATCACCATCGGCGAGGACGAGGCGCTGGCGTACCCGGCCATCCGAAGAGACCGCATACAGCACACCCCTACGTCCCTCGCGCGCCGCGTACAGGACCATGCCGGCGTTCGGAGCGAAACTCGGCGATTCGTCGAGCGATCCGGGCGACAGCGTGGACCAGCGGGGCGACCCCAGGCTGCGATCCAGCAGTGCAATACGGTACACGTTGCCCGACCCTTGCGCCACGACGATTTTCTTGCCATCGAAGGAGACCGACGGGTCGGCGTTGTAGCTGCCCTCGAACGTCACCCGGGTGGCGTTGCCGCCGCTCGCCGGCGCTTGGTAGACCTGCGGCCGCCCGCCCCGGTCGGAGATGAAGTACAGGCTGGCGCCATCGGGCGCCCAGACCGGCGAGGTGTCGATCGCGAAGTGATTGGTCACCTGGGTCAGCGCCTTGCTGCCCAGGTCCATGACGTAGATCTCGGGATTGCCGCTGCGCGAGAGCGACAGCGCCAGGCGACGGCCGTCGGGGGAGAACGCCGGGGCGCCGTTGATGCCACGGAAGCTGGAGACCAGTTCGCGGCCGCCGGTGGAGATGTCCTGGATGTAGATCGCCGAGTTGCCACGTTCGAAGCTCACGTAGGCGATGCGGCGGCCGTCCGGGCTCCATGCCGGCGAGAGCAGCGGCTCGTTGGAGCGCACCACAGTCTGCGGGTTGTGGCCGTCGGAATCGGCGACGACCAGCGCATAGCGGGCGTTCTGCCCCAGCCCGGTCTGAGTCACGTAGGCGATCCGGGTCCAGAACGCACCGCGCACGCCGGTGATCTTCTCGTAGATCGCGTCGGCCATCTGGTGGGCGACGTCGCGCATCGCATTGGCGCGTGCGGTCATCGCCAGGCCGAGCATGCGCTCCTGCTTGGCGACGTCGAACAGCTCGTACTCGACGCGGTAGCCACCGCCGCCGGCGTCGACGACCCGGCCCACGACCAGGAAGTCCTGGCGCAGCGCGCGCCACGTCGGGTACTGGACCTCGCTGCCACGGGTCGGGCGCTCGACGATGTCGCGGTCGGGCAGCGTGCGGAACTGACCGGAGCGGTCGAGGTCGGCGCGGATCACCGCGGCCACGTCGGTATCGGGCGCGGTGCCGCTGCCCTGGTAGGGCATCGGGACGACCGCGATCGGCATCGCCTGCGCGCTGCCGCCGGTGATATCGATCTCCAGCCCCTGCTGTTGCGCGCTGGCCATCATCGGCAGTGCGAGCGCGAACAGGGCGATCAGACAACGGATCAGGATGGGTTTCATCGGCCTACCGGACATGAGAATGGGAAAAGAGACCCGCGCAGCTTGGCCGCTGCGCGGCGCAACAGGATGAATCCGGGCGCAATCATGGCGCGCCGCTGGTGAAGGTGATGACGAGTTGACGCTCGAACACCCGCTCGAAGCCCGAATACGGCAGCGGGGAGGCCCGGTACACCGCCTCGAGCAGGGATTGCCGGGCCTTGGCGTCGAACCCGCACTCGCGTACCGGCTCGACCGACACGACATCGCCACCAGGCAGTTGCCGGACCAGCACCCGGCACCGCACGTCCCCAACGATGTCCGGCTTGCGCCACTGGCTCTGCACGGCCTGATGCAAGGCCATCCGATACCGGGCCTCGAGCCCGTCGTCGGCGCGGCCAGCCACGGGTGTGGTCAGGCCGCACACCGCCAGCACGCTCACTGCGAACGCCGCCCTGGCAGTCGAGACCGGACTTGGCATCGTCAATCCTGCGCGGTGAAGTTGAAGTTGAGCCTGCGGTTGAAGACCGATTCGAAGCCGGCGTAAGGCAGCGGCTCGGCGGCGCGCACCGCGGCCTCGACCGAGCGCCGGCCCTGAGCGTCGTACGGGCACGACGGGTCGAACTCGACGCTGATCACCTCGCCGCCCGGCAACTGGGTGATGTACAGGCGGCAGCGTTGACCCAACTGCACGTTGTCGGGCCGACGCCAGTTGCGGCGCACCGCTTCCTGGATCGCCGCCGCGTACTTGGCGGCCAGGCCGCTGTCGCCATCGGGACGGCCGGGCGGCGGACTCGCCGCCGACGCCGCTGCGGACGCCGCGGCGCGCTCGGCCGCCTGGCGCGCCTCGCGGTCGGCGATCTGCTTGAGCCGCTGCTCGGCCAGGCGCGCTTCGCGCTGGGCCTTCTCGCGTTCGGCGCGCAGCTTCTCCAGTTCCTGGCGGGCAAGCCGGCGTTTCTCCTCGGCCTCCTGCTGCTTCTGCTGCTCGGCCAGCTCGATCTGCGCCTGCCGGCGCTTTTCCTCCTGCTCCCGCTCGCGCGCCTCGGCAGCCTGCGCCTCACGACGCACGGCATCCTGGGAGACGGTGTCGGGCTTGGGCACGACCTCCTGGGGCGTCGGCTGGCGACGCTCGACCGCATCCTCGGGACGCGGCTCGGGCAGCGGCTGCGGCGGCGCGGCAACCGGCTCGGGTTCCGGCTCGGGCAGGGGCTCGACGACGGGCTCGGGCGTGGGCGCTGGCACCGGCTCCGGTGCAGGTTCGGGCACGGGCTCGGCGACCGGCTCGGGGCGGCTGGCAAGCGCGCGTCGGTCGGCCGCGCTCAACGCATTGGGGTCGATGACGTCCGCCGAAACCGGAGAACCGGCGGCTGAGGTCGGGCGCGACGACGCGCTCCACAGTGCGCCGAGCAGGATCAGCCCGAACAGCAGCACGTGGACCAGGATCGCCAGCCCGACTGCGATCGCGTCGTCGGTGCGCGATTCACGCATTCAGTTCGCGCCCTCCTGCGGGCGGCTGATCAGACTGACCTTGGAGATGCCGGCCTCGTTGATGAGGTCGATGGCATTCATGATGCGCTGGTAGCTGGCGGCGCCATCGCCGTTGACCAGGATCGTGGCCTCCGGGTTCTGCGTGTGGATACCGCGCAAGCGTGCGACCAGGTCCTCGCGCGTGACCGAGGTGTTCTGCTGCTCGACCATCAGCGCCAGCTGGCCGTCGGGATAGACGCTGACGACCACTGGGTCCTTCGGCGTACCGAGCGACTTGGCGCGCGAATCGGGCAGGTTGATGTCGGTGCCCAGGTTCATCAGCGGCGTGGTGACCATGAAGATGATCAGCAGCACCAGCATCACGTCGATGTAGGGCACGACGTTGATTTCGTTCTTGAGCTTGCGCCGCTTGGCACGGCGAAGGGAGATCGACGACATGGCGGGGTCCGGGTTCGTGGACGGTCCAGCGACCGCCCGGCGCGGCTGGGGTCAGTCGGCGCCGGTCTGACGTTCGAGGATCGAGGAGAACTCGTCGGAGAAGGCCTCATAGCGCGTGGCGATGCGCTCGACCTTGGTCGCGAAGCGGTTGTAGGCCCACACCGCCGGGATCGCCGCGAACAGGCCCATCGCGGTCGCGATCAGCGCCTCGGAGATGCCCGGCGCGACGGTGGCGATGGTGGCCTCCTTGACGCTGGCCAAGCCGTGGAACGAGATCATGATCCCCCACACCGTGCCCAGCAGACCGACGTACGGCGCGATCGAGCCGACGTTGGCGAGGAACTCGAGATTGCGTTCCAGGCCGTCGAGCTCGCGGGCACCGGCCACACGCATGCCGCGCTGCGCCCCCTCGAGCTGGGTGCGGCTGTCGATGCCGCGACGCTGGCGCTGGCGCGAGTACTCGCGGTAGCCGGCCTCGAAGATCGCCTCCAGCCCCTCGATCTCACGGCTGCGCTCGGTCGCCGAACTGTAGAGCTTGCCGATCTCGGCGCCCGACCAGAAACGCTCCTCGAAGCGGTCGGCCTCTTTTTCTGCGCGGTCGAGCATGCGCTTCTTGCGGAAGATGATGACCCACGAGGAGATCGACGCCAGTAACAGCAGCAGCATCACCAACTGCACCGGTATCGAGGCGTGCAGGATCAGGTCGAGGATGCTCAGATCGTTGGGCAGCGGCGCAGTCGCGGCAGCGGCCGCACCGGTGTTCGCCAGCTCGGTGGCGCCGGCGGTGGCCTCCTCGGGCAGGGCCTGCACCTGGGCGGCGGACTGCAACAGTACGGGCATTGGGCTCATCCAGGATTACTCCGCTGACGTTTCGAGTGACTTGAGCTGGGTATACAGCGCTTCGGGCAACGCACGCGGACGGAAATCCGCCGCCGACAGCGCGGCCACGCGTACCTCGGCATCGACCAGCAGCACGCCCTCGCGACAGATCCGCTGGACGAACACCGCGCTCGCGCGTCGACACTGACGCAGCACCACTTCGACCTCCAGCGCATCGTCCAGGCGCGCAGGACTGCGGAAATCGATCCGCATCGCGCGCACCGCGAACATCGTGCCGTGGTCATCCTGCAACGAGGTCTGACCATGACCGTGGGCACGTAACCACTCGCTGCGTGCGCGCTCCATGAAGGCGACGTACTGCGCGTGATAGACGACCCCGCCAGCGTCGGTATCTTCCCAGTAGACGCGTGTCGGCCAACTGAATACCGGTGAACCGGCACCGGAGGTGGGAGATCGGGAAGTCATGGGGTGTGGCTCACGGTCGGTGGTGTCGAGCGGATCGTGGGGCCATCAGAACAATGCCCCTGAGTCTCCATTTCCCAGTTCGGGCGCCTTCGGGCGCAGCCCCAGGTGCAGGTAGGCCTTGCGCGTGGCCATGCGACCGCGCGCGGTGCGCACCAGAAAGCCCTGCTGGATCAGATACGGTTCGATCACGTCCTCGAGCGTGCCGCGTTCTTCGCTGAGCGCGGCGGCCATCGACTCGACGCCGACCGGGCCGCCATCGAAGTTCTCGATGATCAGCTGCAGCAGGCGCCGGTCGAGCTCGTCGAACCCCTCCGGGTCGACCTTGAGCATCTGCATCGCGGCGTGCGCGACGGCGTGGTCGATGCGGCCGCCGGCGCGGACCTGGGCATAGTCGCGCACCCGCCGCAGCAGACGGTTGGCGATGCGCGGGGTGCCGCGCGCGCGCCGCGCGATCTCCGCCGCACCTTCCGGTTCGCACGCCATCCCCAGGATCTGTGCCGAGCGCCGGACGATGCGGGTCAGCTCCTCGGTGCTGTAGAACTCGAGGCGCTGGACGATGCCGAAGCGATCGCGCAACGGTGCGGTCAGCAGACCGGCGCGGGTCGTCGCGCCAATCAGCGTGAACGGCGGCAGGTCGATCTTGATCGAGCGCGCGGCCGGGCCCTCGCCGATCATGATGTCGAGCTGGAAGTCCTCCATCGCCGGGTACAGGACTTCCTCCACGACCGGCGACAGGCGATGGATCTCGTCGATGAAGAGCACATCGTGCGGCTGCAGGTTGGTCAGCAGCGCAGCCAGGTCGCCGGCCTTCTCGATCACCGGGCCCGAAGTCACGCGCAGCGCCACGCCCAGTTCGTTGGCGATCACATGACTGAGCGTGGTCTTGCCCAGGCCAGGCGGCCCGAACACCAGCACGTGGTCCAGCGCCTCGCGGCGCTGCCGGGCGGCCTCGATGTAGATCGACAACTGCTCGCGGACCGGCTGCTGGCCGAGGTAGTCGTCCAGCCGCTGCGGCCGGATGCTCGCCTCGACGGCGTCGTCCTCGTGGGTGGCGTCGGCGGCGATGATGCGGTCCTGGGTCATCCCGGCATGATCGCACGCCACCCCCCGAACCAGAACCGGGGTCAGCGGCGCATGGCCTCGGCGGCCAGTGCGAAGCTGTGACGGCGGGCGTCGTGATCGAAGATGTTGGCGGTGAGCATCAGCTCGTCCGGGCGGTGCCGGGCAACGAAGTCGGCGATACCCTCGCGCACATCGGTCGGGTCGCCGACCACCGAGCACGCCAGGGCCTGGGCGACCATGGCCTTCTCCGCCGGATTCCAGATCGCGTCGATGTCGTCGATCGGCGGCGGGATCAACCCCGGCATCCCGCGGCGCAGGCGCACGAAACTCTGTTGCTGGGTGGTGAACAGCCGCTGCGCCTCGGCGCGGGTGTCGGCCGCGACGACGTTGAGTGCGAGCATCGCATGCGGCTGCTGCAGCCGCTGGGATGGGCGGAAGTCCCGGTGATAGAGCGCAAGCGCCTCGGTCATCGCGGCCGGTGCGAAGTGCGAGGCGAATGCATAGGGCAGGCCCAGCGAGGCGGCCAGCTGCGCGCCGAACAGGCTCGAGCCGAGGATCCAGACCGGCACATCCAGTCCGGCACCGGGGACGGCCTGCACGGGCTGACCCGGCCTGGCCGGCTCAAAGTAGCGCAGCAGTTCCATGACGTCGGACGGGAAGGCGTCCGCGCCCGCGTAGTAGCGGCGCAGGGCCTGGGTGGTCGCCTGGTCGGTGCCGGGGGCGCGGCCCAAGCCGAGGTCGATACGTCCGGGATACAGCGATGCGAGCGTGCCGAACTGCTCGGCGACCTGCAGCGGCGCGTGGTTGGGCAGCATCACGCCGCCGGCGCCGACCCGGATCGTCGAGGTGCCGCCGGCGATGTGGCCGATCAGCACGGCCGTCGCGGCGCTCGCGATGCCGGGCATGTTGTGATGCTCGGCCAGCCAGTAGCGGCGGTAGCCCAGGGCCTCGGCGTGGCGGGCGAGGTCGAGCGAGCGGGCGAACGAGTCGGCGGGCGTCGAGCCTTCGGTGACGGGCGCGAGGTCGAGGACAGAGTACGGAATCATCGGGGGGCCTGGAGGGGGCATGCTCAGGGACATGGGGCCCGAGCCGTCGAACTCCATGGCCGGCGGGTGGAACGCTGCCTTGCGGTTGCCGTAACGGCGTGCTGGACGCCGCGCTTTCGTCCGAGCCGCATCGCAGGTCTTCTCGGGCGCCGATGGACGCGTCGATCGACGCCGTGGCGGTCGGATACGCCTCGCGCTTACTTCGTGCTCCGAGCGGTCAGCCGTCCATCACCACGCGGTTGCGGCCGCCGGCCTTGGCCAGGTAAAGCCGGCGATCGGCTTCGGCCAGCAGCCGGTGCAGGTCATCGCCGACGGACGCGGCGCACACGCCGATGCTGACGGTCATCCGCAGATCGCCGCCGCGCACCGGCACCCGCAGGTTCTCGACGCAGCCGCGCAGGCGCTCGAAGTACGCGGCCAGCGCCTCGGTATCGAGCCCGGGCACCAGCAGGCAGAACTCCTCGCCGCCAAAGCGCGCGATCAGGTCCTGCGGGCGAGCATGCGCCGACAGGGCGTTCGCCAGCGCTCGCAGCGCATGGTCGCCGGTCTCGTGCCCCCAGCTGTCGTTGATGTGCTTGAAGTGGTCGACATCGAGGATCGCCATCGCCACCGATGTCCCGCCGTCCTGCAGGGCGGGCAGCTGCTGCTCGGTGCGCTCGAGAAAGCAGCGCCGGTTGGGCAGGCCGGTCAGGAAATCGCGCGTCGCCAAGTCCTGCAGGCTGCCGATGAGCTCGAGCTGATCGACGTTCTGCGAGACACGGCAGAAGAACTCCTCGCGCGAATAGGGCTTGCGCAGGAAATCGTTGGCGCCGTTCTTGAGGAAACGGGCGACCAGGTCGGCATCCTCGCAGCCCGACACGCCGATCACCGCGACCCGATCGCGGGCGCGCAGCGCGCGCAGGCGCCGCGTCACTTCCACGCCCTGCATGCCCGGCATCTCCTCGTCGATCAAGGCCAGGCGGATCGTCGGGTCGGCTTCGAGCGCACGCAGCGCGGCATCGCCCTCGGCGGCCTGCACCACCCGATAGCCGAACATCTCCAGCAACCAGGCGGTGCGCTCGCGCGCCGAGGCCGAATCGTCGACCACCAGTGCCGAGATCCGCCGATTGCGCTCGAGCCGCTGCACCAGCCAGACGATGTAATCCAGACTGCCGGGCGTGCTCTTGAGCACGAAGTCGATCACCTGCCGGCGCAGCAACCGGTCGCGCAGTTCGCGGTCGTAGACACCGCTGACGACGACCGTGGCCAGGCCACGGGCCAGGAAGAAATCGACCACCGAGTCGCGATCGCCGTCGGCCAGCACCAACCCGGTCAACACCAGGAACCAGTCGTTGTGGGCGTCGAGCGCCCGCTCGGCCTCGGCCAGCGATCCGGCCACGGTCACCGGCAGTTCGAGCCGGCTCTCGATGGTGCCGGCGACGGCCTGGGTGTAGGCACGCGAGTTCTCCACCAGCAGCACGCGCTGCGGCAGGGGCGAGGTCGGGATCCTGGGCAGGAGCGCGTGCATGCGGTTCGGCGTCCGACGGTACTCGCCGACGTTATCGGCCGACGGCGGGCGCGCTTGAACGCGACACTGCGTCGCACCCGCCCGGCGGGTGCGTGCTGTCCGGCTAGATATGCACCTGCGATCCGAGCTCGACGAGGCGGTTGCCGGGGATGCGGAAGAAGCCCGTGGCCGGCGCCGCGTTGCGATGCATCAGCGCGAACAGCTTGTCGCGCCAGACCGGCATGCCCCGCCGCGGCGTCGCCACCACGGTCTCGCGGCTGGTGAAGTAGGTGGTGTCCATCGGGTCGATCACGATGCCGCCCTCCACGTCCCCACAGCGCATCAGCGCCATCGGCACGTCCGGCGTCTCCATGAAGCCGAAGCGCAGGGTGATGCGATGGAAATCGTCGCCGACCGGATCGATCCGCAATCGGCGCGCAGGCGCCGCATACGGCACGGCGAGCGTTTCGACGGTCAGGAACACGTTGCGCTCGTGCAGCACCTTGTTGTGCTTGAGGTTGTGCATCAGCGCCTGCGGCACGACGCCGCGGTCGGCGGTCAGGAACACCGCGGTGCCCGGCACCCGGACCGGCGGGGCGAGCATCAGGCCCGGCAGGAAGGTATCCAGGCGAATGCCCTCCTTCTGGATCTCGTCGCGCAGCAGCTGACGGCCGCGCCGCCAGGTCCTGAGCAGGGTGAACAGCGTGATGCCCAGCACCAGCGGAAACCAGGCGCCCTGCAGCACCTTGGCACCGTTGGCGATGACGAAGGCGACATCGATCAGGATGAACACCGCGCACGAGGGCAGCACCCAGCGCCGCCAGCGCGGCCACAGTGCCCGCGCGACCACGATCAGCAGCAACGTATCGATGAGCATCGTCAGCGAGACCGAGATGCCGTAGGCCGCCGCCAGCGCCGAGGAGGTCTGGAACGTGAGCACCAGCGCGATCACCACCACCGCCATCGCCCAGTTCACCCCGGGGATGTAGATCTGGCCGATAGTGTCGCTGGAGGTGTGGCGCACATGCATGCGCGGGATGTAGCCCAACTGCATCGCCTGCCGAGCGACCGAGAAGCCGCCGGTGATCACCGCCTGCGACGCGATCACCGTCGCCGCGGTGGCCAGCACGATCATCGGCCAGCGCGCCCACTCGGGCACGCCGACGTAGAACGGGTTGCGGATCGCTGCCGGGTCCTCGAGCACCAGCGCGCCCTGCCCCAGGTAATTGAGCATCAGCGCCGGCAGCACGAAGAAGTACCAGGCATAGCGGATCGGGCGCGCACCGAAGTGGCCCATATCGGTATAGATCGCCTCGCCGCCCGTCACCGCAAGCACCACCGCGCCGAGAATGAACACCCCGCCCCAACTGTGCTCGACGAAGAACCGCCCCGCCCACCACGGATTGAGCGCATGCAGCACCTCGGGCGCGTGCAGGATGTTGAGCACGCCCAGCATCGCGAGCGAGGCGAACCACAGCACCATGATCGGGCCGAACACCCGCCCCACCTTCGTGGTGCCGAACCGCTGGGTCGCAAACAGGATGCCGAGCACGAGCACGGTGATCGGAATAATCCACGCATGCAGGCCCGGCGCCACGACCTCCAGGCCTTCGACCGCCGACAGCACCGAAATCGCCGGTGTGATGACGCCGTCGCTGAAGAACAGCGACGCGCCGAAGACGCCGAGAATGCCGACCAGATACGCAGACTTCCCGCCCTTGGCCAGGCAGCGCTGGGCCAGCGCCATCAGCGCCATGATGCCGCCCTCGCCGTCGTTGTCGGCGCGCAGAATGATGGTGACGTACTTGTAGGTCACCACGATCGTCAGCGACCAGAAGATCATCGACAGCACGCCGAGCACGGTGTCGTGATCGGCCACCAAACCGTAATGCGACGAGAACGCCTCGCGCAGGGTGTACAGCGGACTGGTGCCGATGTCGCCGAACACGACGCCGATCGCCCCGGCGACCAGCCCCGCCAGGCCGATCTGGCCATGGGTCTGCGGGTGGCCGGGCGGACTGCGCGGATCGGGCGCCGCCTGGCGCGTGGACTGGTTCATGACGTGGGGGCCCCTGACGGGCGGTGGGTCAGCGAAGCGCGGACTGTAGCGCTTTGCGGATGATGATTTCGGCCGCATCGCCATCACGCGCCGCGGCCTTCGCCATCTTCGCCGCCTCGGCCGGTTTGTACCCCAATTGCTGCAGGGCGACGGTCGCCTCCGATAACGGATCGGCAGGCCCGGTGCGCCCGGCCACCGCCCCACCCGCGCCACCCAGGTCGGCGACCCGATCGCGCAGTTCGACCACGATCCGCTCGGCGGTCTTCTTGCCGATCCCCGGAATTCGGGTCAGCGCCGTGACGTCGCCGGCCTGGACCAGTTGCGCGAACGCATCGACGCTGACTCCCGACAGCACAGCGAGCGCGATCTTGGCGCCGATCCCGCTGACCTTCTGCACATCGCGGAACAGCCGGCGTTCGGACTCGTGCAGGAAGCCGTACAGCGAGACGGTGTCCTCCTTGTGCGCGTAGTGCGTGAACAGCGCGACCTCGCGCCCGACCTCGGGCAGGTCGTAGAACGTGCTCATCGGGGCTTCCAACTCATATCCCACCCCGCCCACATCGACGACCAGCCAGGGGGGAGCCTTGTGCACGAGCTTGCCGCGCAGTCTTCCGATCATGGAGCGCCTCCGGCCGCGGGCCGGTCATGAAACATGGGGAGGGGGGCGGACAAGGCCGCGATGTCGCTCATTTCCTGCTCCAGGCCTGACGCGCGTCGAGCCCCAGTCGGCCGGCCGTCGCACGGACGTGGGCATGGGTGATCGCCACCGCCAGCGCATCGGCAGCGTCGGCCTGCAACTTGCCGGTCAGCCCGAGCATCAGGCCGACCATGTGCTGGACCTGGCCCTTCTCGGCGCTGCCGCGACCAACGACCGCGAGCTTGATCTCGCTGGCCGCATACTCGTGGACCGGCAGATCGCGCAGCACCACCGCGCCGATCGCCGCCCCGCGCGCCTGACCGAGCTTGAGCGCCGAGTCGGGATTGCGCGACATGAACACCCGTTCGATCGCCACCTCGTCGGGCCGGTGCAGCTCGACCAGTTCGCCCAGCCCGACCAGCAGGCGGCGCAGCCGTGCCGGGAAATCGCCGGCCGACAGCAGCGACAGCGGCGCGTGATGCACATGCGTGACGCGGCCGGCCGCATCGACGTCGATGATGCCCACCCCCGTGCGCTGCGAGCCGGGATCGATGCCAAGAATGCGGGTCATCGGCGACGGATCACCGGCGCCGTCAGGCGCCGTCCAGCGACGCTTGATCCACGTTCGAGTACACGTCCTGGACGTCGTCGAGGTCCTCGAGCAGGTCGAGCAGCTTGCGGACCTGCTGCGCGGTCTCGGCATCGACCGCGACGTCGTTGTCGGCGCGGAACGTCAGCTCGGCGTGCTCGGGGGCGAGGCCGGCGGCGGCCATCGCCTCGCGCACCGCAGCGAAATCCTCGGGCGCGGTGATCACGTCGATCGCGCCGTCCTCGGGATAGACGACCACATCGTCGGCGCCGGCCTCGATCGCGACCTCGGTGATCCGTTCCTCGTCGGCGCCGGCGTCGTAGCTGAGCACGCCCAGACGCTTGAACATGAAGGCCACCGAGCCATCGGTGCCGAGGTTGCCGCCGCACTTGCCGAAGGCATGGCGCACGTCGGCCACGGTGCGGACCTTGTTGTCGGTCAAGGCGTCGACGATGACCGCCACGCCGCCCGGCGCGTACCCCTCGTAGCGGATCTCCTCGTACTCGACCCCTTCCAGTTCGCCGGTCGCTTTCTTGATCGCGCGCTCGACCACGTCCTTGGACATGTTCTGCGCCATGCCCTTGTCGATGGCGACGCGCAGGCGCGGATTGTTGGCCGGATCGCCGCCGCCGGCACGCGCGGCGACGCCGATCTCGCGGATGATCTTGGTGAAGATCTTGCCGCGCTTGGCGTCGGTCGCGTTCTTGCGGGCCTCGATCGAAGGTCCTCGTCCCATGGTCGTTCTTTTCAGCGTCGAAGGCGCGATTTTAGCGCGCGAAGCGGCCTTCGCGCAGGAACGCAGCGGTCTGGGACACCGCCGGGGAGGAGAACAGCAGGCCGCTGTGGCTGGCGTCGACGACCACGTGGTCGGTCAACCCCGGCGCGCGCGTCTCGGCCACCGCCACGGTGCCGTCGTGTGGGCCATCGAAGCGCGCGAACAACGCCCCCAGCCCGCGCGGGACCCGGCCGGCGACCATCCCGACCGCGACCTGCGGCGGCCACCGGGCGCAGCCGGTGAGCAGGATGTCGGCGCTGCGGCCGAAGTACAGCCGCGAGATCGGCCACCGCGACAGCTCGGCCGCAGCGCCGCTGCCGCACACCGGCGAGCCGAGGCAGACCACGCGCCCGACCGGCAGGTCCGGCGCCTGCGCCAGCGCCTGCAGCGCCACCAGGCCGCCGAGGCTGTGCCCGACCAGATGCGCCGGCCCGCCGCGACGCACCTGCGCGAGCAGGCCATCGACCGCGGCCTGCGGCCCACCGGTGACGCTGGGGTAACCGAAGATCTCCGGCGCGAACCCCGCCGCCGCCAGGCGGCGTGCAAAGCGCCGCATCGTCAGACCGACCATCCAGATGCCGTGCAGCAGCACGACACGTTGAGGCCCGTTGCTCATGCGGCCATGTCCAGCAGACCCGTCGCCTGCCGCCAGGCCCGCGGCGACAGCCCGCTGCGGGCCTTGAACGCCCGCGACAGCGCCGCCTCGCTGCCGTAGCCGACTTCGTCGGCGATCACCTTCAGCGGCCGGCCGCGCCGCAGCGCCCGCTGCGCAAGCGCGATCCGCCAATCCTGCAGGTACTGGCCCGGGGTCTGTCCGAGCGCCTCTCGGAAGCTCTGCGCGAAGGCGCTGCGCGACATCCCCGCAGCCTGTGCCATCGATGCCAGCGTCCAGCCGCGCGCCGGCGCCTGGTGCAGCGCGACCAGTGCGCGCCGTAGCCGCGGGTGCGCCATGCCCGCCAGCAGTCCGCCGCGCAGGCCGCCCGATTCCATCTGCTGGCGCAGCACCTGGACCAGCAGCGCCTCGATCAGCCGATCGAGCAGCACCGTGCGCCCGCAGCGGCCGTCGAAGGCCTCCTCGAACACCAGCGCGAACAGCCCGGCCGAGCCCGGCACCGCGTCGGCGGGCAGCCACAGCACGGCGGGCAAGGCCCGCACCAGCGGATTGTCGGCGCCGCCCTCCAAGCGCAGCCGCGCGGCGAGCACGCGCGCTCCGGGTTCGGTGATGACCTCGTCGGCCAGGATGCGCTGGGGGACGAGCAGGAGGCCGGGGCCGGCCATCGGCTGCGACTGCGCAGCCAAGCGCAACGCACCGGCCGCCACGAGCCACAGCGCGCCGTCGTCGTGGCTGCCAACCTCGCCAGGGCCGGCGTCGACATCGGCGGTGATCCGGAACCGATCCAGCAGCACGGCCAGCCGATCCACCATTGCAGGACTCCAGGCCAAGTTTCCTGGACTTGGCATGCCCAAACGTATCAGCGAACCACGCACAGTGTCGATACCGCAGCGGCATTCCGCCGGCTGCCACCCGGAGACCTTTCGCATGTCCCTCGACACCGTGCTCTACACCGCGACTGCCACCGCCACCGGCGGACGCGAAGGCCGCGCCGCCTCCAACGACGGCGCCCTCGACATCGCCCTGTCCACGCCGCGCGAACTGGGTGGCGCCGGCGGCCCGGGCACCAATCCCGAACAACTGTTCGCCGCCGGCTATGCCGCCTGCTTCCTGGGCGCACTCAAGCTGGTTGCCGGCAAGCAGAAGGTCACGCTGCCTGCCGATACCACGATCACCGGTGAAGTCGGCATCGGCCCGATTCCGGCTGGCTTCGGCATCCAGGCCACGTTGACGATCCGCGCCCCCGGCGTGCCGCGCGAGCAGTTGCAGCCGCTGGTCGAGGCCGCGCATGCGGTCTGCCCCTACTCGAACGCGACCCGCGGCAACATCGATGTGACCCTGGTCGTGGCCTGAGGGCAGCAGCCGGGCGCCATCCCAGGCGCCTGGCTCAGCGCTGCACGGGCCGACGCAGGATGAACTCCAGATCCTGCGTCGCGCCGACCGGAAACAGGTACTCGCCGACCTTGCCGAAACCATAGCGGCCATAGAAGCGCTGCGCGCCGAGGTTCTCCGACCACACGCCGACCCACAGCGTGCGCGGGCCCTCGCGCAGCAGCCAGTCCATCGCGACCTGCATCATGCGGGTGCCGAGCGCGGCCCCCTGCAGGCCACGGACGAGATACAGCCGCTTGAGCTCGCCATCGCCCGGTGCGACCTCGGCGTGCGGCAGGCCGCAGGGGCCGGCGGCGGTATGACCGACGGCCTCGCCGTTACGCTCGAGCAGCCAGACTGCGTAGTCGGGATGGGTCAGCACGATGCGCTGGCGCTCGACGGCGTAGGCCTCGTCGAGGAAGGCCTGCAAATCATGGCGCGGATACAGATGCCCGAAGGTCTCGGTGAACGTCCGCGCAGCGAGGGCGGACAGCCGCGCCGCATCGGCTTCGACACCGCGGCGCAGTACGAAGCCCGGCGGCAGCGGCGGTTCGGCGGTGGGTTCGACAGTCATCGCGCCATTGTCGCAGCAACGCCGCGCCGGCCTCCAGCGGTGGCCGGCGCGATGTTGCGCGCCTTCAGTGCGCGGTGTGGGCCGCCGGCACCGCCCGCACGCCCTGCTGCACGCCGGTCATGTCGGGCAACCGGTGCGCGATGCCCTTGTGGCAGTCGATGCAGGTCGCCTGCCCGGTCGCAAGGTACGTGCGATGGATCTGCGCCGCCCGGCTCGCCTGGCGGGTGAGGTCCATCGAGTCGTAGTCATGACAGTTGCGGCACTCGAGCGAATCGTTGGCCTTCAGCCGCGCCCACTCGTGCTCGGCCAGCGTCAGGCGCATGTCCAGGAACTTCTCGCGCGTATTGATCGTGCCGAAGATCTTGCCCCAGACCTCCTTGGAGGCCTGCATCTTGCGTCCGATCTTGTGGGTCCAGTTGTGCGGCACGTGACAATCGGGACAGGTCGCCCGCACGCCCGAGCGGTTGTTGTAGTGGATGGTGGTCTTGAGCTCCTCGAAGACGTTGTCGCGCATCTCGTGGCAGCCGGTGCAGAACGCTTCGGTGTTGGTGACCTCCAGCGCGGTATTGAAGCCGCCCCAGAAGATCACCCCGGCGATGAACCCACCCAGCGTCAAAAAGCCCAGGCTCAGGTGGACTGCCGGCGAGCGCAGCGTCTTCCAGAACGACCGGACCGTGGCCTGGACCCGCCCGAACGCCTTCATTGCAAGGTCTCCTCGCGCTCGGACCGCAGCACGCTGTCGATATCACGGAAGCCGTTGGCGACCAGCGGCTGCGCGTCGGTCTGCACGACGTGGCACTGCAGGCAGAAGTAGCGCCGCGAGGACACCTGCGCCAGGAACTGGTCGTCGCGATCCATGTAGTGGGTCACGCTGATCTCCGGCGCCTGGAACTGCGCGGCATTGCTGCGCGCGTGGCACAGCATGCAACGGTTGGCGTTCTTGTCGACCTGGTAGCCCTCGATGCTGTGGGGCACGGTCGGCGGCTGCATCGGGTAGGCGCGGCCGCGGCGACGATCGAAGTTCTCGACCCGCGCCATCGGCAGCGGCGTGATCTCAGCGGTAATCGGCACGTTGCGTCGCAACGGATCGATGTCCTGGACCGGATTGCCGCGCGCGCCGACCTCGGGCGCCGGCGGCACGATCTCGGGCTTGGGTGCGCGATCGCCGCACGCGGCCAGCACGAGCATCAACACGATGGCGAGGATCTTGCGCATGTCAGGCCACTCCCACCGCGGCGACCTTGGCCGCGCATTTCTTGAAATCGGTCTGCTTGGAGATCGGATCGGTCGCATCGAGCGTGACCTTGTTGATCAGCTGGGCGGCATCGAACCATGGCACGAAGATCACCCCGCGCGGCATCCGGTTGCGGCCGCGGGTCTCCACGCGCGTGCGCATCGCACCGCGCCGCGACGACACCGAGACTTCGTCGCCGCGCTTGAGACCGCGCGCGCGGGCGTCGTCGGGATGCATGAACACCACTGCCGACGGGAAAGCGCGGTACAGCTCGGGAATGCGCATGGTCATCGAACCCGAGTGCCAGTGCTCGAGCACGCGCCCGGTCACCAACCACAGGTCGTACTCGTCGTCGGGCGACTCGGCCGGCGGCTCGTAGGGCAGCGCCCAGATCACCGCACGGCCGTCCTTGTTGCCGTAGAACTGGAAGCCCGTGCCCGGCTTGACGTACGGATCAGCGCCCTCGCGGTAGCGCCAGCGCGTCTCCTTGCCGTCGACCACCGGCCAGCGCAGGCCGCGCTCACGGTGATACATGTCGAACGGCGCCAGGTCGTGCGCGTGGCCGCGACCGAACTCGGCGTACTCCTCGAACAGGCCCTTCTGCACGTAGAAGCTGAACGCATCGGCCTCGGCATTGGCGTAGCCCGCTTCGATCTCCTCGACCCCGAAGGCGTCCACTTTGCCATTGCGGTAGAGCACGTCGAACAGCGTCTTGCCGCGGAACTGCGGGTTCGCTGCCAGGATCTCCTCGGGCCAGCACTCGTCGGTGGTGAAGCGTTTGGAGAACTCCATCAGCTGCCACAGGTCCGAGCGTGCTTCGCCCGGCGCTTGCACCAACTGATGCCAGAAGTGCGTGCGGCGTTCGGCGTTGCCGTAGGCGCCCTCCTTCTCCACCCACATCGCGGTGGGCAGGATCAGGTCGGCCGCCTGACAGGTCACCGTCGGGTAGGCGTCGGAGACGACGATGAAATTGTCGGGATTGCGGTAGCCAGGGTAGCCCTCTTCGAGCATGTTCGCGCCGGCCTGCATGTTGTTGTTGACCTGCACCCAATACGCATTGAGCTTGCCGTCGCGCAGTGCGCGGTTCTGCTCGACCGCGTGGTAGCCGACCTTGTCCTTGATGATCCCGTGCGGAATCTTCCAGATCGCCTCGGCGTGGTGACGATGCTCAGGGTTGGTGACCACCATGTCGGCCGGCAGGCGGTGGCTGAAGGTGCCGACCTCGCGCGCGGTGCCGCAGGCCGACGGTTGGCCGGTCAGCGAGAACGGGCTGTTGCCCGGCGTGGCGATCTTCCCGGTCAGCAGGTGGATGTTGTAGACCATGTTGTTGGCCCAGGTGCCGCGCGTGTGCTGGTTGAAGCCCATGGTCCAGAACGACATGACCTTGATCTTCGGATCGGCGTACAGCTCGGCCAGTTGCTCGAGCCACGCGCGCTCCACGCCGGTCATTTCGATCGTGCGCTCGAGCGTGTACGGCGCGACGAAGTCGGCGAAGGCCTGGAAGTCGATCGGCGTGCCGCCGTTGGGGTCCTGCGCGTTCTTGGCCGCGACCTCCAGCGGGTGCTCGGGCCGCAGGCCGTAGCCGATGTCGTCGTTGCCGCGCTTGAAGGTCGTGTGCCTGTCGACGAAGTCGCGGTTGACCCGACCGGTCTTGATGATG
Organism: Luteimonas sp. TWI596; assembly: GCF_039674105.1. NCBI lineage: Bacteria > Pseudomonadati > Pseudomonadota > Gammaproteobacteria > Lysobacterales > Lysobacteraceae > Luteimonas > Luteimonas sp. TWI596. The sequence continues at coordinate 59,997 of NZ_JBDJMU010000017.1, read as the reverse complement.
TGGTTGGCGATGAAGTTCAGGATGACCAGGTCGGTCTGCGGCTTGAACACCATCGGAATGTCGGCCAGCTCGAAACTGCGATGCTCGTAGGTCGACAGCACGGCGACCTTGACGTGCGGATGCGTGAGCCGGCGGTCGGTGACGCGCGTCCACAGGATCGGGTGCATCTCGGCCATGTTCGAGCCCCACAGCACGAACGCGTCGGCGGCCTCGATGTCGTCGTAGCACCCCATCGGCTCGTCCATGCCGAAGGTGCGCATGAAGCCGGTCACCGCCGAGGCCATGCAGTGGCGCGCGTTCGGATCGATGTGGTTGCTGCGGAAACCGGCCTTCATCAGTTTGTTGGCCGCGTAGCCCTCCCACACCGTCCACTGGCCCGAACCGAACATACCGATGCCGTCGCCGCCCTTGGCCTTGAGCACGGCGCGGAACTTCTCGGCCATGACGTCGAAGGCCTCGTCCCAGCTCACCGGGGTGAAATCGCCGTCCTTGGCGAACACGCCATTGCGCTTGCGCAGCATCGGCGTGGTCAGGCGATCGGCGCCGTAGAGCACCTTCGACAGGAAGTAGCCCTTGACGCAGTTCAGGCCGCGGTTGACCTCGGCATGGACGTCGCCGTGGGTGGCGACGACCCGGCCATCGCGCACCGCGACGTTGATGCCGCACCCGGTGCCGCAGTAGCGGCACGGCGCCTTGCTCCACTTGAGCTGGCCGTCGCCCTCGGTCATCGCCTCGGCCAGATGGGCGGGCACCGGCATGCCTGCCGCGGCTGCGGCGCTGGCGATGGCGGTATTGCGGATGAACTCGCGGCGGCTGGTCATGCCGTTGCTCCTGTCGTGTCTTGTGTACGGTGGTCGGCCGGCGCGAAGTCGCGATCGATCGCAGACGTCGGCTCGGCGTGGTGATAGACGAGGTTGACGGCCATCACGCCGGCCACCGACTGCAGCACGTCGATGCTCGCCATGAGGCCCGCGGTGCCGTCGCTTTCCTGCAGCAGCACGCTGCAGGTGTCTTCCTGCATCGCGAGTTCGAGGCCGTCGGTGGTCGCGACCGCGGCCGCCAGCGCAGCACGCGCCTGGGGACGGTGGCGGACGACCAGGCTGGCGACATGCCACTCGTGGCGGGGATCAGACATGGGCGGCTTCCTCAGGGGTGACGGGCCGCAGCGAGATCGCAGCCGATGGGCAACCGGCGACGCAGGCGCCGCAGCCAGTGCAGCTGTCCGTGGCCACGACCGGCGTGGGCACACGCGAGGCCACCGGAAAACGGATCGCCGATTCGCCGCAGGCGTCGCGGCAGCTCGAACACACGATCCCGTGCAGCGCGAGGCAGGTGTCGGCGATGCGCGCCTGCAGCGTCCAGGCCACGTCTGCGACCGGGCGGAACGCGTGGGCCTGGCAGGCGGAGGCGCACTCGGTGCAGAACGTGCATTCGCCCAGGCCCGGATCGAACACCGGCAGGCGCCCCTCGCCGATCACCAGCACGCGCTCGGGACAGGCCGCGACGCAGGCACCGCAGCCCGTGCAGGCATCGACGAACGCGCGCTCGTCCAATGCCCACGGCGGGCGCAAGGGATCTGGGTCGTGCAGACGACCGCGCAGCAGCGCGCGTCGGCGCGGATCGGGCGGTCTGGTGGCGGCGGCTACCATGACGACGGCGAACTAGTACGTCGGCGGGCCGGTGAACATCTGCCAGAACCACACGGAGAACCCGTAGCTGGCAACGATCAGCACCGACAGTATCGGGAACATCACCACGGTGATGAACAGGAACAGCAGCAACTCCTTGCGCTTGGCCCGGCGCGGATCGGCCGGCTGTGCGGGTGTGGTCAAGCGGGCAGCCTCCTGCGATTCGGGCGTCATGGCAGTCCTGTCGAAGAAGAAGTCGCGCCCGAAGATTACCCAACCTTGGCGACAGAGGTCTTGATCTGGGTCAATATCGGGCCACTGCGCGACCTGCGTCGCACAGCGATGCACCGCACGCAGTCTTTCAGCGTGGCGCGCGGACCTGGATATGGACCTCGGCCAATTGCGCGTCGGCGATCGGCGAGGGCGCATCGGTCATCAGACACTGCGCGCCGGTGGTCTTGGGGAACGCAATGACATCGCGGATCGACTCGGTCCCGGCCATCAGCGCCGCGAGGCGATCGATGCCGAACGCGATGCCGCCGTGCGGCGGTGCGCCGTACTTCAAGGCATCGAGCAGGAAGCCGAACTTGGCCTGCGCCTCTTCGGCGCCGATGCCGAGCAGGTCGAACACCGCCGACTGCATCGACGCGCGATGGATACGGATCGAACCGCCACCGACCTCGTTGCCGTTGAGCACCATGTCGTAGCCGCGCGAGACCGCGGTCGCCGCATTGGTCCGCAGGTCGGCCTCATCATCGACCGCAGGCGCGGTGAAGGGATGATGCAAGGCGACGTAGCGCTGCGCCTCGTCGTCCCATTCGAACATCGGGAAATCGGTCACCCACAGCGGCTTCCAGCCCTCGGCCACCAGGTCGAAGTCCTTGCCGGCCTTGAGCCGGACCGCGCCCATGAAGTCGCTGACGGTCGTGTACTTGCCCGCGCCGAAGAACACCAGATCGCCGTTGCCGGCACCGACATGCGACACCAGCCCGGCGAACGCGGCCTCATCGAAGAACTTCTGGATCGGCGAGCTGATTTCGCCGGACTCGGCGATCTTGATGTACGCCAGGCCCTTGGCGCCGTACTTGCCCGCATGCGCGGCGTACTCGTCGATCTGCTTGCGGCTCAGCGACGCGCCGCCGGGGATGCGCAGCGCGCAGACACGGCCGTTGACCTCGTTGGCCGGGCCGGCGAACACCGCAAAGCCGCAGTCCTTGACCAGGTCGGCGACGTCGACCAGTTCCAGTGCGATGCGCAGGTCCGGCTTGTCGGAGCCGTAGCGGCGCATGGCCTCGGCCCAGGTCATGCGCGGGAACTGTGCGTCGAGTTCGACGCCGGCGACCTCACGGAACACATCGCGGATCATCGCCTCGACCGTGTCCTGCACGTCGCGCTCGGACACCCACGCGAACTCCATGTCGAGCTGGGTGAACTCCAGTTGGCGATCGGCGCGCAGCGCCTCGTCGCGGAAGCAGCGCGCCACCTGATAGTAGCGGTCGAAGCCGGACATCATCAGGATCTGCTTGAACAACTGCGGCGACTGCGGCAGCGCATAGAACTCGCCCGGATGCATGCGTGCGGGCACCAGGAAGTCGCGTGCGCCTTCGGGCGTCGCCTTGGTCAGGATCGGGGTCTCGATGTCCTGGAAGCCGCGCGCGTCGAGCCAATGGCGCAGCGCGCTGACCAGCTTGGTGCGCGTGCGCATGCGGCGCTGCATCTGCGGATGACGCAGATCCAGGTAGCGGTACTTGAGTCGCGTGTCTTCGCCGGGGTTCTCGTGATGATGGAACGGCAGCGGCTCGGCCTTGTTCAACACCTCGATGGTCTGCGCGACGATCTCGACCTGGCCGGTCCGGATCTTCGGATTGACCGAGTGCCGGCGGCGGACGACACCAGTGATGCGCAGGCAGTCCTCGTAACCCACCTGCTCGGCCCGGGCCAGCACGTCCGCGTTGCCCGGCTCGTCCGACGGTTCGGCGACGACCTGGACGATCCCCTCGTGATCGCGCAGATCGATGAAGCAGACGCCGCCGAGGTTGCGGGCGACATCGGCCCAGCCGCACAGGGTGACGGTCTGGTCGATCAGCGCCTCGTCGACGAGGCCGCAGAAATGGGTACGCATGGACACTCCGAACGCGGAAAGACACGGGATACGGGCCGCCCGGCGGGCGGAACCCGATAGTGTAAGGCGTGCGCGGCAGTGCGCGCGCGCCTGCGTTCGCAGCGACGCCGGCCGCGCGGCCTCAGTCGGCCGCGGCGGCGGGCTTGGCGGCCGGCTTGGCCTCTACCTTGGGCGCTTCCGACTTGGCCGCCGGCGCCGGGCTCGCGGCGGCCTCGCCCGCGGGCTTGGCCGACTCGCCGCCTTCGGCCAGGTTGCGCTTCTTGTCGCCGTCCTTCTTGAAGTCGGTTTCGTACCACCCGCTGCCCGCCAGGCGGAACGCAGGCGCGGTGAGCTGACGCTTGACGGCCGCAGCGTCGCAGGCCGGACAGGTCTCGGGATCGGGATCGGAGAGCTTCTGCAGGCGGTCGAAGCTGTGGCCGCAGTCGGCGCAGCGGAAGGCGTAGATCGGCATGATGGAAAGAAGGCAACCTTGACTGGGCGTGGACATGGGGGCGCCGGCGACCGGATCAAGTCCGCCGCATGCGACCGTGGCGCGTTCGCGCCGCTGCCCGACGCCGCGCCTCTCGGTTACCTCGTTCGCGCGCGACGCTACGCACCGCGCGCGTAGGCAAGGGCCAACTCGCTGGCGCGACGGACCACGGCATCGCGGGCCGCGCCGTCGAGCGCCGAGCCCTGCAGATAGCAGGCCAGCAGCCACGGCCGCCCGCCATCGGCGGGCCACAGCACGCCGATGTCGTTGCTGATGCCGCTCGCGCCTCCGGTCTTGTCGCCGACCCGCCAGCCTGCGGGGGCGGCGGCGCGGATGCGTGCATCGCCCGTGCGGTTGCCGATCAGCCAGTCGGTCAACTGCAGACGCGAAGCCGGTGACAGCACGTCGCCGAGCACGAACCGCTGCAGATTGCCGGCCATCGCCTGCGGGCTGGTCGTGTCGCGCGGATCGCCGACCGCGAACACGTTGGCGAGCGGCTCGTTGCGGGCGCAGACCGTCACCGCATCGCCGGCGGCGCGCAGGAACGCGGTGAGCCCGACCGGGCCATCGACCAGCGGCAGCAGCAAGTTCGCCGCCGGGTTGTCGCTCCAGACCATCGTGGCCTGGCACAGGTCGCGCACGGTGAGGTCGCGCCCGACATGCCGGCCGGTCACCGGCGCATGCTCAAGCATGTCGGCCTCACGCACCGCGAGCCGCTGGTCCAGCGACAGCGTGCCGCGATCGACCCGTGCGAGCACCGCCGAGGCCAGCAGGGCCTTGAAGGTGCTGGCCATCGGGAAGCGCTCGTCGACCCGGTGCCCGAACTGCACACCCCAGGCGCCGTCGCGCAGCAGCGCCACGCCGAGCCGGCCACCGCTGGCCGCTTCGAGCGCGGCCAGGTCCGGCGCCGCGGCGATCGCGTCGGGTCTCGTGCCCGCCCCCGCGGCGCGCGCCTGGGCCGGCAATGCGGCCATCGGCAGCGACAGAGCGGACAGGCCGGCGAGTTTCAACAGCGCGCGTCGCGATGCCATCGGGCAATCTCCGAGATTGGGTGAGCGCCGATTCTCGTGCCCGCGCGGCGGCGGCCACCAGCGCGAAGAATCGGGGGCAGCCATGAGCCATATCGATGGCGGAATGGCGATTTGCCCCAATCAGCGCCCGGAATGCGATCATCGATCGATCCCGCTCACCCCTGCCGCCATGTCGCGTCCGCCGCTGCCACTCAACGCGTTGCGCGCTTTCGAGGCCGCAGCGCGCCATCAGAACTTCACCCGCGCCGCGCTCGAGCTGTGCGTCAGCCAGGCCGCTCTCAGCCACCAGATCCGCAGCCTGGAAGATCGCCTGGGGGTGCGCCTGTTCCATCGCCTGCCGCGCGGCGTCGCGCTGACCGACGAGGCGAGCGCGCTGTACCCGGTCCTCAACGACGCCTTCGACCGCATCGCCACCGCGGTCCAGCGTGCCGGCGGCACCGCCGAGCGCCAGGTTCTGAGCCTGGGGGTCGTCGGCACTTTCGCCACCGGTTGGCTGCTGCCGCGGTTGCCGGCGTTCGAGGCCGCGCATCCGGAACTCGAACTGCGCCTGCAGACCCACAACAACCGCATCGACCTGGCCAGCGAAGGTCTGGATGCCGCGGTGCGCTTTGGCGACGGCGACTGGCAGGGCCAGGCCTGCATGCCGATCGTCGACACACTGTTTGCGCCGGTCTGCGCGCCTGCATTGGCACGCCGGCTGGCGAGCCCGCGCGACCTGGATCGCACGACGCTGCTGCGCTCCTACCGCGGCGACGAGTGGCCGCGCTGGCTGCAGGCGGCCGGCGCCGGCACGCTGGACGCGCGCGGGCCGGTCTTCGATTCGTCGCTGGCGCTCGCCAGTGCCGCAGCGGCCGGCGCCGGCGTGGCGCTGCTGCCGCTGGCGATGTTCGAACGCGAACTGCGCGAAGGCCGGCTGGTGCAGCCCTTCGACACCGGTATCGCGCTGGGCCGCTATTGGCTGACCCAGCTGCGCTCACGGCCGGAACCGGCGCCGCTGCGCCAGTTCCGCACCTGGCTGCAGGCACAGCGGGCGCTCACGCCAGCGCCTGCGCCCTGACCCGCCGCTATCGCGGTGTGCCGGCGGTCAGTAACCCCAGGGCGTCGGCGGGGCCGCGACGGTCTTGGTCAGGTCGAACTCGACCTGGAACTTGCGCCCGCCGGGGCGGGTGAGTTCGTAGACGAACCGCTCGCCGGGATGGATTTCCATCGCCCAGGTGTTGGTGACCGAGTCGTTCAGGCCTTCCTTCTCGAACAGCGCGATCGACTCGGCATCGACCGGGAATTCCTGGCGCTGGTCGGTGCCGGCATTCTGGGTCTCGCCGCCGTACATCGTCACCGGGTCCTCGCTGCCATCGGGCTTGCGATGGTCGTGCTTGAGCCGGAGGCCGTGCTCGGTGCGGGTCAGGATCCAGGTGCGCGAATGGTCGTCGCCGACATGGAAAGGAATCCGCAGTTCGTGCGTCTTGTCGCTGCAGCCGCGCACATGCATCACCAGCTCTTTGCCCTCGAACGGATCGGGCGCGGCGTCGGCGGCCGGCGCCGGCTCGTTGGCGACGATACGGCCAGCGAAGGCCTCGCCGCAGTGGCGCGCGATCGCCGCCAGGAACGCGTCGGCGGGCACGTGCTCGCGCGCGGCAGCTTCGGCGGCGGCCGCAGCGGCGGCGTCGGCGGTCGGATTGGCCGGCGGCGGACGGGTGTCGGCGGCCGGTTCGGTGTTACCGCAGGCGGCGAGCACGAGGGCGGCGGCCAGGGCGGTCGGAATCAGGAGTCGGTTCATCGCGCAACCCTACCCGCCCATGCCGCGCAACGGCAACCCGGGGTTGCCCGGGTTGCCGATCAAGCGTCGTAGAGGGCCAGCAGCTCGGCCTCGGCCGTCTCCAGCTCGTCGCGCAGCGCGGCCTGGCGCTGGCCCAGCTCGGCCACGCGCGGGCCGTCGGCATAGGTGGCCGGGTCGGCCAGCGTCGCGTCGATCCGGGCCAGTTCTGCCGCAAGGTCGGAGACCCGCGTCTCCACCTTCTGCAGCCGATGCGGATTGACCTTGGGACGCGGCGCCGGCGAGGCCGGCGGTGCCTCGGCGACGGGCGTGGCGGCCGGGGTGCGCAGCTCGCCGGCATTGCCGCGCGCGCGCAGCCACGCCGCGTATTCGTCGAGGTCGCCATCGAAGGGCACGACCTTGCCATCGGCGACGCGCCAATAGATGTCGCTGACCAGGCCGATGAGGTGGCGATCGTGCGAGACCAGCACGATCGCGCCGGGAAAGTCGCTCAGCGCCTCGGCCAGCGCCTCGCGCATCTCCAGGTCGAGATGGTTGGTCGGCTCGTCGAGCAACAGCACGTTGGGCTGCAGCCAGGCGATCAGTGCCAGCGCCAGTCGCGCGCGCTCGCCGCCCGAGAAGCCGTCGATGCTCTCGAACGCGCGGTCGCCAGGAAAGCTCCATTTGCCCAGGAAGTCGCGGAAGGCCTGGGTGGCGACATTGGGCGAGAGTTCGCGCAGGTGGTCGATCGGCGACGTGCCGGCGACCAAGGATTCGACCGTATGCTGGGCGAAGTAGCCGATGCGCAGGTCCGGATGCGCGTAGCGCTCGCCGGCCAGCAGCGGCAGGTCGCCGACCAGCGACTTGACCAGGGTGGATTTGCCGGCGCCGTTGGGGCCCAGCAGGCCGATGCGGTCGCCGGCCTCCAGGCCGAACCCCACCTTGTCCAGAATCACCACCTGCCCGTCGGCCGACCGATACCCGCAGACGCCGTCGTTGATGCGCAGCAGCGCATGCGGCAGCTTCAGCGGCTGCGGGAAGTCGATCCGCACCTCGCGCTCGGCGCGCACCGCTTCGGTGTCGGCGAGCTTGGCCAGGCGCTTGACCCGCGACTGCGCCTGCTTGGCTTTCGCCGCACTGGCCTTGAAGCGGTCGATGAACTTCTGCAGATGCGCGCGCTCGGCCTGGGTCTTCTCGTGGGTGATCTGCTGCAGGCGCAACTGCTCGGCGCGCTGGCGCTCGAACGCGGTGAAGTTGCCGGTGTAGAGCTTCGCGCCGCCGCCATGCAGGTGCAGGGTGTGGGTGCAGACGTTGTCGAGGAACTCACGGTCGTGGCTGATCAGCAGCAGCGTGCCGGGATACTTGAGCAACCACTGCTCCAGCCACAGCACCGCGTCGAGGTCGAGGTGGTTGGTCGGCTCGTCGAGCAGCAGCAGGTCGCTGGGCGTCATCAGCGCGCGCGCCAGGTTCAGGCGCACGCGCCAGCCGCCGGAGAACGTGGCGACCGCGCGCTGATGGGTCTCGGCCGGAAAGCCCAGACCGTGGAGCAGCTTGCCGGCGCGTGCCGAGGCGTCGTAGGCGCCGAGCTCGGCCATGCGCACGTGGGCCTCGGCCACGGCCTCCCAGTCCTCGGCGGCCATCGCATCGGCCTCGGCCTTGAGCACGCCGGCGACCGCGGCATCGCCGCCCAGCACGAACTCGATCGCCGGGTCGGGCAGCGACGGCAGTTCCTGGGCGATGCTCGCCACGCGCAGCCGGTTGGGCAGGTCGAGGTCGCCGCGGTCGGCTTCCACTTCGCCGCGCACGGCCGCGAACAGCGACGACTTGCCGGCGCCATTGCGGCCGACCACACCGGCGCGCCAGCCCGAATGCAGAGTGAGGTCGACGTCGGACAGCAGCAGGCGTTCGCCGCGCCGCAGGGCGAAATTCTTGAAAGAGATCATCCGCCGATTTTACAGGAGCCGGGGCCTCGGCCCGCCGAGGCCCGCGATCGTCCCAAAAAGGGAACAATCGAAACCTATTCCTGGCCGCATTGACGCCCGTGAAACGCGCCTGTTAAATCGGCATTAACACCGCCCCCCACGCCCGAGGTTCGTCATGCCCCGCCATCGCCTCACCCTTGCCCTGCTCGCCGCATTGCTGCCCGCCGCTCCCGCCGCGCTCGCGCAGGACGTCGACGCCCAGACACGCACCTCCACCCTCGACACGCTGATCGTCACCGGCACCCGGGTCAGCGACCGCACGGTCGCCGAATCGCAGTCGCCGATCGACATCATCACTGCCGAGTCGCTGCAGGCCACCGGCACCACCGAACTGGCGACCGCACTGGCACGCGCGCTGCCGTCGCTGAACTTCCCGCGGCCGGCGCTGGTGGACGGCTCCTCGGCGATCCGCCCGGCGCAGTTGCGCGGCCTCTCGCCCGACCAGGTGCTGGTGCTGGTCAACGGCAAGCGCCGCCACGCCTCCTCGCTGCTCAATCTCAACGGCACGATCGGCCGTGGCTCGGCGCCAGTCGACCTCAACACGATCCCGGTCTCTGCGATCGAGCGCGTGGAGGTGCTGCGCGACGGTGCCTCGGCCCAGTACGGCTCGGACGCGATCGCCGGTGTGGTCAACATCGTGCTCAAGGGCGCCTCGCAGGGCGGCAGCCTGGCGGTGAGCCTGGGCCAGTACTCGGCCGGCGACGGCACCCAGCACCAGATCGCCGGCGACACCGGCCTGGCGCTGGGCGAGCGCGGTTTCCTGCACCTGTCGGCCCAGGTCGGCCAGCAGGAGGCGACCAATCGTGCCCGCCCATTCACCGGCACACCCGGGCCGACCCAGCCCGCGCTCGGGCAGAAGGCATTCGTGATCGGCGAGCCCGAAGTCGACTTCGGCGCCGTCGGCTTCAACACCGACATCGCCCTGACCGATGCGATCAGCCTCTACGGCTTCGGGACCGCCAGCAACCGCGATGTCACCTCGTTCGCGTTCTTCCGCGCCCCGACCAACCCGACCCAGAACATCCGCAGCATCCACCCCGACGGCTTTCTGCCCGAAATCAACAACATCTCCAAGGACCGCTCGATCGTCGCCGGCCTCAAGGGCCACACCGCCAGCGAATGGAACTGGGACCTGAGCTACAACTACGGCTACAACCGGCTGGAGTTCTATACCCGCAACACGCTCAACGCGAGCCTGGGGCCCGATTCGCCGACCTCGTTCTACGACGGCGCGCTGGAGACCACGCAGAACATCGTCAATTTCGACATCAGCCGGCAGTTCGACTGGGGCCTGGCCTATCCGGTGACGCTGGCCTTCGGTGCCGAGGGCCGCAACGAGAAGTGGAACCAGTCGCCGGGCGAGCCGGGCTCGTACATCGATGCGGGCGCGGGCGTACCCGGCGCGGCGGCCGGCGCGCAAGGCTTCGGCGGCTTCGCGCCCGGCATCGCCGGGGCCTACGACCGCGACAGCCACGCGGTCTACGCGAATCTGGAGGCCGATCTGACCGAGAAATTCTCCGCCGGCTTGGCCGCGCGCTGGGAGGACTACGACGATTTCGGCAGCCAGTTGTCTGGCAAGCTGTCGGCGCGCTACGCGTTCACTGATGCGGTCGCGCTGCGCGGCACGGTGTCGAGCGGCTTCCGCGCACCGTCGCTGGCCCAGCAGTACTTCCAGACCGTGAGCACGGTGTTCCTGCCGGGCATCACCACGCCGTTCGAGATCCGCACATTCCCGGCCAGCAGCGCGGTCGCGCAGGCCTTCGGCGCCGAGCCGCTCAAGCCCGAGGAATCGCTGTCCTACAGCCTGGGCCTGGTGCTGCAGCCGGTCGACAATCTCTATGTCACGGTCGATGCCTACCAGATCGACGTCGACGACCGCATCGCGCTGTCGTCGAACCTGACCGGCAATGCGGTGCGGGCGCTGCTTGAATCGCAAGGCATCTTCGGCGTCAACGGTGGCCGCTACTTCACCAACGCCATCGACACCCGCACCCGCGGCGTTGACGTCGTCGGGACCTACCGCTGGGACCTGGCGGCCGGCAGCCTCGACCTGACCGCCGGCTACAACCATTCCAAGACCGAGATCACCCGGATCGCCGACAACCCGGCGGCGCTCGAGGCGATCGGTGTGGACCTGGAGCGCATCGACCGCGTCGAGGCCGGCCGCATCGAGCAGGGCTTCCCGCGCAACAAGCTGCTGCTGGCCGGGACCTGGAACGCCGCCGACTGGGGCTTCTCGCTGTCGACCACCCGCTACGGCAGCGTGCGCACCACGCCCAACAACCCGGCGCTGGACCAGAAGTACGGGGCCAAGTGGCTGGTCGACGTGTCGGCGACCTACAAGCCCGGCGAGAACTGGGCCCTGACGCTGGGCGCCGACAACGTGCTCAACGAGTACCCCGACGAGAACATCTTCGGCAACTCGACCAACGGGCAGTTCCCGTACAGCAACCTGTCGCCGTTCGGTTTCGGCGGCGCATTCGGCTACGCCAAGATCGCCTACACCTGGTGATGCCCCGCCCGGCGCCGGCGTGGCGCCGGGCCTCCAGCGCGCTGTCGTCGTGTGGGCGACGGCGCACCGATGTCTGCCGTCGAGACCGTGACGGCACGCCTCGCCACGCCCGCATGCCTGCGGGCGCGGGTTGCCTGGATACGGATGCGTCGGCGACACTGCAATACTTGTCCCCCACACTTCGCCGATGCCGCACAACACCGACCTGATCAACATCGTCGCCGTCGGCCTGGGCATGGCCTTCGTGTTCGGCGCGCTCGCCAACCGGCTCCGGCTCTCGCCGCTGGTGGGCTATCTGGTCGCAGGCATCCTCGTCGGGCCGTTCACGCCCGGCTTCGTCGCCGACCAGGCGCTGGCCGACCAGTTGGCCGAGATCGGCGTGATGCTGCTGATGTTCGGCGTCGGCCTGCACTTCTCGCTCAAGGACCTGCTCGACGTGAAGTCGATCGCGATCCCGGGCGCGTTGACCCAGATCACCGTGGCCACCCTGCTGGGCTGGGGGCTGGCGGCGCTGATGGGCTGGCCGACCGTCCAGGGCATCGTGTTCGGTTTCGCGCTGGCGACCGCCAGCACCGTGGTGCTGCTGCGGGCGATGGAGGAACGCCGGCTGCTCGACACCACGCGCGGCAAGATCGCGGTCGGCTGGCTGATCGTCGAGGACCTGGCATGCGTGATCGCACTGGTGCTGATGCCGGTGCTGGCCGACGTGATGCACAGCACCGGCGGCGAGGAGACCACGGTCGGCTCGGTGCTGTTGAGCGTGGGTTGGACGCTGCTCAAGGTCGCGATGTTCGTCGCGGTGATGCTGCTGGTCGGACGCCGGGTGATCCCATGGGTCCTGGAGCGCATCGCCGGCACCGGCTCGCGCGAGCTGTTCACGCTATCGGTGCTCGCGATCGCGCTGGGCGTGGCCTTCGGCTCGGCGGCGATCTTCAGTGTGTCGTTCGCGCTCGGCGCGTTCTTCGCCGGCATGCTGCTCAACGAGTCGGAACTCAGCCACAAGGCCGCGAACGACTCCCTGCCGCTGCGCGACGCGTTTGCGGTGCTGTTCTTCGTCTCGGTCGGCATGCTGTTCGACCCGCGCATCCTGCTGGTGCACCCCTGGCAGGTGCTGGCGACGGCGCTGATCATCATCTTCGGCAAGTCGGCGGCCGCGTTCCTGATCGTGCGCGCGTTCAAGCACCCGACCAGTACGGCCCTGACGATCTCCGCCAGTCTGGCGCAGATCGGCGAGTTCGCCTTCATCATCGCCGGGTTGGGCGTGGCGCTGGACATCCTGCCGCCCGATGGCCGCTCGCTGGTGCTCGCCGGCGCGCTGATCTCGATCATGGCCAACCCGCTGATCTTCGGCCTGCTCGATAGCTGGCAGGCGCGTCGCGCAGCCGCCACCGCGGCGTCGGCGCCCGAGCCCGCGCAGCCGGTCCAGGCGATTCCGGCCGACCTGCGCGGCCACGCGATCCTGGTCGGCTACGGGCGTGTCGGCCGGCAGTTGGCCGAACTGCTGCAGCAGCGCGAGGTGCCGCTGGTGATCATCGAAGACGACGCGGACCTGGTGCGCAAGGCGCGCGACCGCGGCCTGCTGGTGGTGCGCGGCAACGTCGCCTCCGAACCGGTGATGCGCGACGCCGCCCCCGAGCGCGCGGCGCTGGCGATCTTCGCGATTCCCCAGGCGCTGGAGGCCGGTGAGGCGATCGAGCGCATGAAGGCCATCAATCCGGGCATCACCGTGCTGGCGCGCGCGCACAGCGATGGCGAGGTCCGCCATCTGCTCGAGCACGGCGCAGACGGCGCGGTGCTGGCCGAGCGCGAACTGGCCTATTCGCTGGCCGAGATGGTCATGTCGACGCCGCCGTTCCGCCCGGTGCGCCCGGGCAGCGACGCGGCCACACCGCCGGCGCCGCAGCCGGGCTGAGCGCGCCGCAGGATCAGCGCAGTTCGGCGTCGAGGTAAGGCGCCAGGCGCGGCCACGCGAATTCGAAGCCGGACGCCAGCAAGCGCGCCGGCAGCACACGCTGCCCGTCCACCAGCAGCGTGGCCATCTCGCCCAGGCCCAGCGCCAGCGCGCGGGCCGGTACCGCCAGCAGCACCGGACGCCGCAGGGCATCGGCCAGTGCGCGCGTGAAACCGGTGTTGTCCACGGGCTCGGGCGCCGTGAGATTGAACACGCCGACCGGCGCCTGCGGCTCGCCACGCAGATGCGCCTGCAGCAACGCCCGAACCGCCGACACCCAATCCTCCCGTGCGATCCAGCTCAGCATCTGGCGGCCGTCTCCAAGCCGGGCCCCAAGGCCGAGCCGGAACGGCGGCAGCAGCCGCTGCAACATGCCGCCGTCGGGATGCAACACCACGCCGGTCCGCAGCCGCACCACCGGCACGCGATCCTCGGCGGCGCGGGCGGCGATTTCCCAGTCCTCGCACAGCCGATGCTGGAACTCATCGTGTGGCGCGCTGTCCTCGTCCAGCGGCAGATCGCCCTGGGCACCGTACCAGCCCACCGCCGAGCCACTGAGCAGCACCTTCGGCGGGACATGCGCCGAGCCGATCCAGTCGACGAGCACGCGCGTGGGAATCAGGCGACTGTCGCGCAGCGCCTGCTTGCGCGCCGCGCTCCAGCGACGCTCGGCGATGCCCGCGCCGGCCAGATTGACGACCGCATCGAAACGGTCGTCCGACCACAATGCAGCGTAATCGCGGACCTCGACACCGTCCGGGGCCGGTGTCGACGCCCGGCGCGAGAGCCAGGTCACGCGCGCGCCGTCGCGCTGCAGGGCGCGGGTCAATGCGCTGCCGAGAAAACCGCTGCCGCCGGTGATCAGGATGTGCATGCGAGGGCCCCTGCCGCGTTGCCTGAATGCTGCCGCAGAAACGGGGAAGCGGGCGTCAAGGCAGGGGCGCTTGGACGGATCGGACGATGGCGTCCGGGGAAGGCCCCCCACCCGGCGCGCTTACGCGCGCCGACCTCCCCCTCGGGCGGGGGAGGTGTCCGTATTCGCTCGCGCCGAGACCACGCGACAGGTGGAGAGGTGCAGGCTGCGGGCGCGCCAGCGGGGGTCAGGCCTTTGCGAAGCCCAGTTCGCCGCCAGCGACGTCGACTGCGATCGTGTCGCCGCTGGCGAACTCACCGGCGAGGATGCGCGAGGCCAGCGGGTTCTCGAGCTGCTGCTGGATCGCACGCTTGAGCGGACGTGCGCCATAGACCGGGTCGAAGCCGACGTTGCCCAGCAGGTCGAAGGCCGCATCCGAGACCTCGATGCGCAGCCCGCGCTCGGCCAGGCGCTTTTCCAGCCCGCGCATCTGGATCTTCGCGATCTCGCGGATCTGCGCCTTGCGCAGCGGGTGGAACACGACGATGTCGTCGAGCCGGTTGATGAATTCGGGCCGGAAATGCGCCTGCACCACGCCCATCACCGCCGCCTTCATCTGCGTATAGGCCTCGGCCGAGTCGTCGCCGGCGAGTTCCTGGATCTGGTGCGAGCCGAGGTTGGAGGTCATCACGATCACCGCGTTGCGGAAATCCACCGTGCGTCCCTGGCCATCGGTCAGGCGGCCATCGTCGAGCACCTGCAGCAGGATGTTGAAGACGTCGGGATGTGCCTTCTCGACCTCGTCGAGCAGGATCACGCTGTAGGGCCGGCGGCGTACCGCCTCGGTCAGGTAACCGCCTTCCTCGTAGCCGACGTAGCCCGGAGGCGCGCCGATCAGCCGAGCGACCGAATGCTTCTCCATGAACTCGCTCATGTCGATGCGCACCATCGCGTCCTGGCTGTCGAACAGGAACTCGGCCAGGGCCTTGCACAGCTCGGTCTTGCCCACGCCGGTCGGGCCCAGGAACAGGAACGAGCCGGTCGGCCGATCGGGATCGGACAGACCGGCCCGCGAACGGCGCACCGAATCGGAGACGACCTTGATCGCCTCTTCCTGGCCGACCACGCGCGCATGCAACTGCGACTCCATCGCCAGCAGCTTCTCGCGCTCGCCCTCGAGCATCTTGCTGACCGGAATGCCGGTCCAGCGCGCGACGACCTGCGCGATCTCCTCGGCGGTGACCTTGTCCTGCAGCAACTGGAAGCCGTGGGTTTCGGCCTCCTGGGCGGCCTTGAGCTGCTTCTCCAACTCCGGGATGCGCCCGTACTGGATCTCACTCATGCGCGCATAGTCCTGCGTGCGCTGGGCCGATTCGAGGTCGAGCTTGGCGGCCTCGATCTGCTCCTTGATCTTGGTCGCCCCCTGCACGGTGGCCTTCTCGGCCTTCCAGATCTCCTCCAGGTCGTTGTACTCGCGCTCCAGGGTCCCGATCTCGGACTCCAGGTCGGACAGGCGCTGCCGGGACTCGGCGTCCTTTTCCTTCTTCAGCGCCTCGCGCTGGATCTTGAGCTGGATCAGCCGGCGCTCCTTGCGGTCGAGCTCCTCGGGCTTGGAATCGATCTCCATGCGGATGCGGCTGGCCGCCTCGTCCATCAGGTCGATGGCCTTGTCGGGCAGTTGGCGATCGGCGATGTAGCGGTTGGACAGCGTCGCCGCGGCCACGATCGCCGGATCGGTGATCTCCACGCCGTGATGCACGGCGTAGCGCTCCTTGAGGCCGCGCAGGATCGCGATCGTGTCCTCGACGCTGGGCTCGCCGACGAACACCTTCTGGAAGCGGCGCTCGAGCGCGGCGTCCTTTTCGACGTACTTGCGGTACTCGTCGAGCGTGGTCGCGCCGATGCAGTGCAGCTCGCCGCGGGCGAGCGCGGGCTTGAGCATGTTGCCCGCGTCCATCGCGCCGTCGGCCTTGCCGGCACCGACCATCGTGTGCAGTTCGTCGATGAACAGGATGATCTGGCCCTCGTTCTTGGCCAGGTCGCTGAGGACGCCCTTCAGGCGCTCCTCGAACTCGCCGCGGTACTTGGCCCCGGCGATCAGTGCGCCCATGTCGAGCGAAAGCACGCGCTTGCCGCGCAGGCCTTCGGGCACTTCATTGTTGATGATGCGCTGGGCCAGGCCTTCGACGATCGCGGTCTTGCCCACGCCCGGCTCGCCGATCAGCACCGGGTTGTTCTTCGTGCGCCGCTGCAGCACCTGCACCGTGCGCCGGATCTCCTCGTCGCGCCCGACCACCGGGTCGAGCTTGCCGCTCTCGGCGCGCGCGGTCAGGTCGATCGTGTACTTCTCCAGCGCCTGGCGCGCGTCCTCGGCGTTCTCGTCCTGGACGCTCTCGCCGCCGCGGACCTTCGCGATCGCGGCCTCGAGCCGGGCCTTGTCCGCGCCGGCCGCCTTCAGCGCCTTCCCCGCGTCGCCGCCATCGTCGAGCGCGGCGAGCACGAACAGCTCGGAGGCGATGAAGGCATCGCCGCGCTGCTGGGCGAGCTTGTCGGTGACGTTGAGCAGGCGCGAGAGGTCGTTGCCGACCGACAACTGGCCGGCCTGCCCGGTCACCTTGGGCATGCGCTCGAGCGCCTCGGTCAGCCGCTCGCGCAGCACCGGCACGTTGACGCCGGCCTGGCCCAACAGCGGCCGGGTGCCGCCGCCCTGCTGATCGAGCAGCGCCAGCAGCAGGTGCGCCGGCTCGATGAAGTTGTGGTCGCGGCCCACGGCCAGCGACTGCGCATCGGCCAGCGCCTGCTGGAAACGCGACGTGAGCTTGTCCATCCGCATGACGGGAATCCTCGAAGAGAGAAGGCCGGCGCCTGCCGGCGATGTCCTCCAGATGCGGGCGAAGCGAGCGGTTGCAAGCGCCCGCCCCCGCAGAGCGCGCCCCGGCAGGCGCCGAGCCATCGGGCGTCCTCACCCGGCACTTGCGCGGTGGCCGGCAGGATGCGGACTGATCCCGCCCGGAGCCCGCCCGCATGCAGTACCGCCTCTACTACTGGAACGGCATCCAGGGGCGCGGCGAGTTCGTGCGCCTGGCGCTGGAGGACGCGGGCGCCGACTACATCGACGTGGTGCGTGAGCAGGGCGACACTGCGATGACATCGTTCCTGGCCGGCCGCGCGATCGGCCTGCGCCCGTTCGCTCCCCCATTCCTGGAGGCTGACGACCAGGTCATCGCCCAGGTCGCCGCGATCCTGTATGTCCTCGGGCCGCGGCTGGACCTGGTGCCCGACGACGCCGCGCGCCGGCTGCAGGCGCTGCAACTGCAGCTCACGATCGCCGACCTGGTGACCGAGGTCCACGACAGCCACCACCCGATCGCCAGCGCGGCGTACTACGAGGACCAGAAGGACGCCGCTGCGCGTCGGGCGGCCGACCTGCGCCAGCACCGCCTGCCGAAGTTCCTCGGCTACTTCGAAGCCTTACTCGGGCAGGCCGGCGGCGCGCACGTGCTTGGACGCCATTGCTATGTCGACCTGTCGCTGTTCCAACTGCTGCGCGGCCTCGACTACGCCTTTCCCGAGGCGATGGCGTCGCTGTCGCCAACGCTGCCGCGGCTGCGCGCGCTCGAGGCCCGGATCGCCGAGCGTCCGAACATCGCCGCCTATCTGGCCTCGACACGCCGGCTGCCGTTCAACACGCAAGGGATCTTCCGCCACTACCCGGAACTCGACGGCGCAATTACCCCTTTGGACACGTGACACGCCACACGGATTCACATCGGTTTATCGCCGCACACGCGATCATGCTGCAATGCGCCAATCACTGGAAGCCGCCACACCCTCGCCCTCATCTTCCGCACCGCATCGCGGACCACCGCCGCCACCGGCCGACGACTGGGCGCTGTTTCTCGACGTCGACGGTTGTCTGTTGCCATTCGCAGAACGACCCGACGCGGTCTCGGTACCTCCGCCCCTGCTCGCGCGCCTGAGTGCGTTGCGCGCCTCGCTGGGCGGCGCGCTGGCTCTGGTCAGCGGACGCAGCCTGGCAACGCTCGATCATTTGTTCGCGCCCGAGTGGTTCACGGCCGCAGGCCTGCACGGCGTCGAGCGGCGGTGCGCGGACGGCGCCACCCACGGCGCGCCGTCGCCCGCCGCGCTCGCGGCGATCCGCGACGAGGCCGTTGTCGTCGCTCGCAGCTATCCTGGCGCGGTGATCGAAGACAAAGGCGCGGCGCTCGGCCTGCACTGGCGCGCCGCGCCGCAGGCGGAGATCGCGCTGCGCGGCTTCGCCGAGGCGATGCTGCCGCGGCTGCCCGGCTATCAACTCCAACCCGGCGACCACGTCGTCGAACTGCGCCCCGAGCACGCCGACAAGGGCAGTGCGATCCTTGCCTTCCTTGAAGAGCCGCCGTTCGCCGGCCGCCGCCCGGTGTTCGCCGGCGACGACCTGACCGACGAGACGGGCTTCGCCGCGGTCAACGCCCGCGGCGGCATCAGCGTCCTGGTCGGCGACCGCACCGCGTCGGCCGCCCAGTTCGCGCTGGCCGACCCGGCCCAGGTCCACCGCTGGCTCGGCGTGCCCGCCCCGCTTCCCGCCCTGCCTACGGAGATCTCCCGATGACGCCAGCCGACACCGCCACCCTCGACCTGGGCCTCGTCGGCAACGGCAGCTTCGGCGCGCTGTTCGACGCCAGGGGCCGGTTGGTCTGGTCGTGCCTGCCGGCCTTCGACGGCGATCCGGCGTTCTGTGCGCTGCTCTCGCCCAAAACCGGCCACGGCGATTGGTCGATCGAGCTCGACGACTTCGCGCGCAGCGAGCAGCGCTACATCGAGAACACCGCGATCCTGCGCACCGTGCTCTACGACCGCCATGGCGCTTCGATCGAGATCCTCGACTTCGCGCCGCGCTGGCGCCAGCACGGGCGGTTCTACCGCCCGGTCATGTTGACGCGCCGGGTCCGCCTGCTCTCGGGCAGCCCGCGCATCCGCGTGCTGCTGCGTCCGCTCGCCGACTGGGGTGCGCGTACGCCCGAGAGCACCTGGGGCAGCAACCACATCCGGTTCCTGCTTCGGGACTTCGCGCTGCGCGCGACCACCGACATGCCGATCCGGCTGCTGCGCGAGGGCCTGCCGTTCGTGCTCGATCGCGACCTGCACTTCGTGATGGGCCCGGACGAAACACTGACCCAGCCGATCGCCGAGTTCGTCCGCGACGCCCTGCATCGCACCACCGATTACTGGCGCGAGTGGGTGCGCTACCTGTCGATCCCGCTCGACTTCCAGGAGGCGGTGATCCGCAGCGCGATCACCCTCAAGCTGTGCCAGTACGAGGACAGCGGCGGCATCATCGCCGCGATGACCACCTCGATCCCCGAGGCACCGGGCACTGCGCGCAACTGGGACTACCGCTACTGCTGGCTGCGCGACGCGGCGTTCGTCGTACGCACGCTCAATCGCCTGGGCGCGACCCGGACGATGGAGGAGTACATCCGCTACATCTTCAACCTGGCGGTTAGCGACGACGGCGACATGCAGCCGGTCTACGGCATCGACTACGCGCACGAGCTGACCGAGGAGGAGATGCCGGCGCTGGCCGGCTACCGCGGCATGGGCCCGGTGCGCCGCGGCAACCTGGCCTATGTGCAGCGCCAGCACGATACCTACGGCAGTGTCGTGCTGGCCTCGGCCCAATTGTTCTTCGACCGCCGCCTCGAGCATCCAGGCGATACAGCGACGTTCGCCAAGCTCGAACCGCTGGGCGACCTGGCCTGGAAGCTCTACGACCAGCCCGATGCCGGCCTGTGGGAATTCCGCGGCAAGGCCCACGTGCACACCTATTCCAGCGCGATGTGTTGGGCGGCCTCCGACCGGCTGGCGCGGATCGCGGTGCAGCTCGGCCTGGACGCGCGCGCCACGCACTGGCGCAAGCGCGCTGACACGATGCGCACCCGCATCCTGGCCGAGGCCTGGAATGGAGAACTCGGTCACTTCGCCGACGCCTTCGGCGGCGATCGCCTCGACGCCTCGCTGCTGCTGCTCGCCGACCTGGGCTTCGTATCGCCCGAGGATCCGCGCTTTGTCGCCACCGTCGATGCGATCGGGCGAACGCTGCGCCACGGCGACGGCCTGTTCCGCTACGTCGTGCCCGACGATTTCGGTGCACCGGAGACCAGTTTCACGATCTGCACGTTCTGGTACATCGACGCACTCGCCTCGATCGGACGCCAACACGAGGCGCGCAGCCTGTTCGAGACCATGCTCGCACGTCGCAACCACCTGGGCCTGTTGTCGGAGGACATGTCGTTCGAGGATGGCGAGGCCTGGGGCAACTTCCCGCAGACCTACTCGCATGTGGGCCTGATCATGGCGGCGATGCGGCTGTCGCGTTCCTGGCAGGAGGCAGCATGAGCCGCCTGGTCGTCGTCTCCAACCGGGTGGCGCTGCCGGACTCGGACCAGAACGGCGGCCTAGCAACCGCGCTCGACGCCGCGCTCAAGGAGGCCGGCGGCCTGTGGTTCGGCTGGAGCGGCAAGGTCGCGCGCGCACACTCGGGGGAACTGCACCGCGCCACCCACGACAACATCGACTACCTGACGATCGATCTGTCGCGCGAGGACTACGAGGGCTACTACAACGGCTTCTCCAACCGCACGCTGTGGCCGCTGCTGCATTTCCGGCTGGACCTGGTCGACTACAACGCGATGACCCAGGCCGCCTACCGCGGCGTCAATGCGCTGTTCGCCGAGAAGCTGGCCAAGGAGATCCGCGACGAGGACATCGTCTGGGTCCACGACTATCACCTGCTGCCACTGGCGCAGGAACTGCGCCGGCGCGGCGTGCGCGCGCGCATCGGTTTCTTCCTGCATGTGCCGTTTCCGTCGGCCGACATCGTCGCCGGGCTGCCGCACCACGAGAAGACGTTCGGTGCACTGGCGGCCTACGACCTGGTCGGCTTCCAGACCGAACGCGACCTGGAGCGGTTCCAGGACTACATCCGCCTGTTCCGCGGCGGCAGCGTGGCAGCGCGCGGGACGCTGCGCGACCACGACGGGCGCAGCTTCCAGGCCGACGCCTTCCCGATCGGCATCGACGCCTCGGCGATCGCGACGCTGGCGGCCAACGCCTCACGCAACCCGGCCGTGCGCCGGATGCAGGCCAGCCTCACCGGTCGCGTGCTGGCGATCGGCGTGGACCGCCTCGACTATTCCAAGGGCCTGCCCGAGCGCTTCCGCGCCTTCGAGCGCGTGCTCGACAAGCACACCGACCTGCGCGGACAGCTGACCTATCTGCAGATCGCCCCGGTCTCGCGCGGTGGTGTCGCCAGCTACCGCGCCCTGCGCCGCGAACTGGAGCAGTACGCCGGCCACATCAACGGCGCCCATGCCGACCCCGACTGGACGCCGATGCGCTACGTCAATCGCACCTACCCGCACGCGACGCTGGCCGGCTTCTACCGCCTGGCGCGCATCGGCCTGGTCACCCCACTGCGCGACGGCATGAACCTGGTTGCCAAGGAATACGTCGCGTCCCAGGATCCCCAGGACCCCGGCGCGCTGGTGCTGTCGATCTTCGCCGGCGCCGCACGCGAGCTCGACGGGGCCCTGCTGATCAACCCCTTCGACAGCGACGGCGTCGCCGATGCGATCGCCGCCGCGTTGAAGATGCCGCTGGACGAACGCCGCGAACGCTGGCAATCGATGATGCAGCGCATCTCCAGCTACGACATCCACGCCTGGCGCCGCGACTTTCTCGACCGACTCCAACAGACCCGCTAACCCGGGTCCAAAACCGGGGTCAGAGTCGCTTTTCCTGCGAGTTGGTCGACGCCCTCAGGCGTTGCCGCGTGAAAAGCGACTCTGACCCCGGTTTTGGGAGCCCGGCTTGGTTCAAAGAGGGGCGGGCTGGATGATCTCGACCCAGTAGCCGTCCGGGTCCTTGATGAAGGCGATCGAGCGCATACTGCCGTCGCTCAGCCGCTTCTGGAACGGGACCTCCAGCGCCTCGAATCGCGCGCAGGCGGCGCGGATATCGGGCACGCTGACGCAGATATGGCCGAA
The DNA here is from genome assembly GCF_039674105.1 of Luteimonas sp. TWI596. Lineage (NCBI taxonomy): Bacteria > Pseudomonadati > Pseudomonadota > Gammaproteobacteria > Lysobacterales > Lysobacteraceae > Luteimonas > Luteimonas sp. TWI596. The sequence goes on along the minus strand of NZ_JBDJMU010000017.1, from coordinate 37,648 downwards.
GCCGCGCGGGTCGCGATTGCCGTCGTGGTAGACCGGGCCGTCCTGGTGTTCGGTGCCGTGGTTGTGGGTCAACTCGAGCACGCCGCGCTGCTGCGCCAGCCACTGACGGCGCGCTTCGTCGTCGTCGGGGAGGGCCTCGGCGTCGTCGATCAGCACCAGGAAGTACAGCGAGAACTTCGCCTCGGGGAAATCCACCTTGCGCGCGAGGGTGAAGCCGAGTACGCGGGTGTAGAAGTCCAGCGATGCGACCGGATCCTTGACCCGCAGCATCGTGTGGTTGAAGACGAACTCGCACGTCGCGCGATCGCGTTCGGCGGCGACACCGGGGACCTGGGCGAGTGCGGCACGGGTCTGTGCGGTCATGGCACGGCTTTTCCGAAATGGCGGGTGCGCCATTATCGGTGATCGGCGACTCGCCTGCGGGCATGACGCGCAACGCTGCGTCGCGGCCCCATGCGCCCGCCCCGGCCGCCATCACCCCTCGCCGGTCTCCGGTTGCAGCCAGCCGCGAGCGCGGAAGACCGGGCCGACCAATGGCAGCACCGCTTCGACCTCGAACACACAGCGCCCGTCGTCCTCGCGCTCGTTGCCGCGCACGTCCGCCAGCAGGCGCGCCGGCAGCGGCAGCACGCCGAGCACGCGCGCCCCGACCACGTTCCAGTACAGCGTCCCGTCGTGGTGGTGCAGCACGCAGCGTAGGTGCAGGGCGCCACGGCGCAGCCGCAATTGGCCGTCGCGATGCCACAGCCGCCAACGCGCCTGGCCTCGTCGCGGCGTGGTGTCCAGTTCGCGCAGCCAGATCTCCCCGCGTGGCCCGGTCGTGCAGTCCAGGGTCAGCGCCGCGTCCGTGGCAGCGCCCGGCACGGCAGCCAGGCGCGCGCACAGTCGCGCCAGGCGTCCCCGACTGCGCTCGATCGTCATCGCGCCGACATGCCGCGCATGCCCGCGCGCGCCATGCAGCGTACGCAGCGCATCGGGCATCCGGAAGAACGCGGCGCCGAGCAGGGTCTGGAACAGCGTCGGCACCATCGCGCGGCCTGGAACGGATCGGGCGCGCAGAATAGCGCTTGCGCGCCCGGCGATCAGCCCGGATCGACAGCCGCGGGCGGTCGTCGCTGCAGGCCGAGCAGACCGAACGCCACCGCCAGGGCCGCATACGCGGCCGCGAACTGGAATGCGATCGCCTGGCGCAGCCCCTCCAGCTGCCAAGGCAGGACCAGCGCACCGGCCGGGTGCACCGAATGGATCACCCCGAACAGGGTCGCAACCGCGGCCAGCAGCAGTGTCGCCACGGCAGTGGCCGGGCGCCAATCGACCAGCGCGACCAGGGTCGTCGCCCACAGCATCGCGGTGATGATGAAGCCGTTGCCGAGCACGACGATGGTCGCCATCTCCGGCAGTCCGTGGCCGGCATCGAGCTGCGCGTACAGCGCAGCCATGCGTTCGGGATCGATCCACGCCGGATTGCCGAACTTGATGTTGAGCAGGTAGGCGATGGCCGGCAGGAAAGCCAGCGACACTGCGATCGCGTGCTCGCGCCTCGTGCTGTGAAACGCCTGCACGGTGATGTCGATGCCGACGAACACGATGATCGGTGCCAGCACCGCCACCGGCAGCCACTGCACCAACCCCGAGACCAGCCCGAGCACGCCGCCCAGGCCGATGAACAGTCCGGTCAGCAGCGTGTAACCGCTGCGTGCCCCCATGTGCTTGTAAGCAGGCTGGCCGATATAGGGCGTGGTCTGCGCGACCCCACCACAGACGCCGGCGACCAGCGTGGACACCGCCTCCACCAGCAAGACATCGCGCGTGCGGTAGTCATCGCCGGCCGCGCGCGCACTTTCGCTGACGTTGATCCCGCCGACCACCATCAGCAGGCCGAACGGCAGCAGCAGCGACAGGTACGGCAGTGTGGTCGGCAGTCCGGTGACGAAGCCCAGGTTCGGCCACGGCCAGGCGGGTGCAGGCCAGGTGACGTCGGGCACGGCGAACCCCGGCGACAGGCCCGACAGCCCGAGCCCGTAGTACAGCACCAGCCCGACCAGCAGCGCGAACGGCACACCCGGCAGGCGGAACGGCACCGGTCCGCGGGCGACGAGCACGTACAGCAGCAGCCCCAGTGTCGCAAAGCCCGCGACGGGCGAGCGCAGGGTCTCGATCAGTGGCAGGAAGCCGAGCAACATCAACGCCGCACCGCCGATCGAGCCCAGCAGCGCTGCGCGCGGCACGACCCGGGTGATCCAGTCGCCGGCAAACGACAGCAAGCATTTCAGTACGCCCATGACGACCAGCGACGCCATGCCGAGCTGCCAGGTCGCGATGCCGGCGGCCTCGGCGTCCATGCCCTGCTGGCGGAACGCGAGAAACGCAGGACCGAGCACCAGCAGCGCCATGCCAATGCTGGTCGGCGCGTCGAGGCCGAGTGGCATCGCGGTGACATCGTCGCGGCCGCTACGTTGCGCCAGACGCCGCGCCATCGCCGTGTACATCAGGTTGCCGACCAGCACGCCGAACGCGGTGCCCGGGAACATGCGTCCGAACACGATGTCGGCCGGCACCCCGAAAATCCCGACCAGCGCCGCGGCGATGAACCCCAGAATCGAGAGGTTATCGACGACGAGGCCGAAGAAGCCGTTGATGTCGCCGGGGACGAACCAGCGGGGCCGGGCGTCAGGGGGCGTGCGCGGGGAAGAAGCCATACGGATTCCGGTATTGGACATCGATCCCGGCGTTTCTGCGAAGGCCGGACGTGACAGCACCAGGCGTCACACGCGACGGCGCCGCGCCTCCCGCCGATTGCCCACCTCGGCGCGCCGCGAGCCATCGGGCGGGACGATCTTCAGCACTTCGCAGCGCGCCGGCGAGTGCCGGCGCGAATCGTTGAAGGATGGAGCGGCGCAGATGACAGATGCGCTCGAGCGACATGGCGGGATCTGGGGACGGAGGAGATGGGGTCAGAACGACACGTCGGCATGCAACTGCGAGCGCAGCACCGACAAGTGTCCGGTCTCGCGCTTCCACGCCAACCGGATCGCCTCGATCGACGCCGCGGCTTCCGGGGTATCGGCATGCAGGACCACCAGCTCCTTGGAGCGCAGCCGGCTGGGCGTGTTGCTGCCCGGCGGCAGCCACTGGCCGTAGACGTCGACGACGCTCAGACCGGCCGGGAACCGGGGCGAGACCTCGCGATCGAGGAAATCCAGCCAGCGCCGCTCGGCGGCGGCCGTCTCATCGGCGTCGGCCTCCCAACGCCCGGTGGCGAAATACAGTTCGGTGCGCAGCCAGCCGCGGCCCTCCGCGGGGCGCGTCGCATCGCCCTGATAGGCGGCAGTCACGCCCTGCCTTGGCGCGCCGGCAGGCACGGGGGCGCTCGCGCAGGCAACCAGCGACAACGCGACGAGCAACGGAACGGTGGAGCGCAACTCAGACGGCATGGCGATCGGCATCGACGAAGGAAGAGCGCCATCCTAGGCACTGGCGCGTCCGCAATTGTTGCGGCGCCGCAACACTGTATCGCTTTATGCAGATGGACGCATGGATCGTACGACGGGCCTAATGCGGCCCTGGCCGTCGCTGCACGCACGGCCATCGGCGCCGGGCCTCGCGCGCGTCCCTCTCCCCGCCCGCGACGGCTCCGGAGCCACCCCTTACCCGCCCCGCGCCAGGAGTCCGCATGCGTCGTCCGTCCGTCCGTCGTCCCCCCGCCCCGCTGGCCCTGGCGATCGCGTGTGTGATCTGCGCGCCGGCCGCCGCGCAGACGGCCGACGCCGATGGCGCCACGCGGCTCGACGCGGTGATCGTCACCGGCACCCGCGCCGCCGACCGCACCGTGCTCGAATCGACCTCGCCGATCGACGTGCTCGACGCGCAGGACCTGCGCCGGGCGGGCGTGGCCGGCGGCGAGTTGGGCAGCGCGCTGCAGACACTGCTGCCGTCGTTCAACTTTCCGCGCCAGTCCAACTCCGGCGGCGCCGATCACGTGCGCGCCGCGCAACTGCGCGGCCTTTCGCCCGATCAGGTGCTGGTGCTGATCAACGGCAAGCGCAGGCACACCTCGGCACTGGTGAGCACCGGCTCGAAGATCGGTCGCGGCGCCACACCGGTGGACTTCAACGCGATCCCGGTTTCAGCGATCGCGCGCATCGAGGTCCTGCGCGACGGCGCCGGCGCGCAGTACGGGTCGGACGCGGTCGCAGGCGTGGTCAATGTGATTCTCGACGACGCGGCAGATGGCGGTGCGTTCGAGGCCAGCTATGGCCTGCACCACACCGACCTGGCGCCGATCGGGCGCACGCTCACCGACGGCCAGACCAGCTTTGTCAGCGCCAAGGTCGGCACCGCGCTCGGCGACGAGGGCTTCCTGCGCGTGGGCCTGGAGGCCCGCAACCGCGAGGCCACCAACCGCGCGGGCTTCGACCAGGTGCCGCCGTGGGACCAGACGGAGGCCAACCTCACGGTGCAGGGTCGGCGCAACTACCACCTGGGCGATGGCGCGTCGCAGGATCTCAACGGCTGGTTCAACACCGAAGTGCCGATCGGCGAGACGGCGACGCTGTATGGCTTCGGCACCTACCACCAGCGCGATACCGAAGGCGCGAACTACTACCGCTACCCCGACGGCAAGGCGAACTGGCCGCAGGTCTATCCCGACGGCTTCCGGCCGGTCTCGATCGGCGAAAATCTCGATATCGGCGCGGTCGCGGGCGTGCGCGGCCAGTGGGGCGAGTGGCAGGTCGACGCCAGCCTCAATCACGGCCGCAACGAGTTCACGTACCGCCTGCGCGACTCGATCAACGCTTCGCTCGGGCCCGGCAGCCCGACGCGCTTCCGCACTGGCGACTACGCGTTCTCGCAGCGCCTGCTCAACCTCGACCTCAGCCGCGGCTTCGAGACGTTCACCGACTACCACACCGTCGCCGCGGGCCTGGAACTGCGCACCGAGCGCTACGAGACCGGCGCCGGCGACCCGGCGAGCTATGCGGTCGGCCCGTACGCCGACCGGCCGGCCGGCTCGCAGGCCGGCGGCGGGCTGACGCCGCAGGACGAGGCCGACCTCGACCGCGACGTCGCCAGCCTCTACGCCAGCCTGGCCAGCAGCTTCGGCGAGCGCCTGGCGACCGATGTCGCGGTGCGCTACGAGAACTACGACGACTTCGGCGGCGAACTGACCGGGCGGCTGGCCGCGCGCTACGAGTTCGCGCCGGCGTTCGCGCTGCGCGGCGCGCTGTCGAACAACGTCCGCGCGCCGGCGCTGGCGCAGACCGGCTACGAGTCCACCAGCACCGGCTACAACGCCGCTGGCCAGATCGTGCAGGGCCGGCTGCTGTCGGTGAACAACCCGATCGCGCGCGCACTGGGCGCGACCGACCTGTCGCCGGAGACGTCGATCAACGCCAGTCTGGGCTTCACCAGCCGCATCGGCCGGCGCTTCGACATGGCCCTGGACCTGTTCCAGATCGAGATCGACGACCGCATCGCGCTGTCGGAAGCGATCACCGGCGATGCGTTGACCGCGTTCGTCGATGCCAACTTCGATGTCGCGCGGATCCAGAGCGCGCAGTTCTTCGTCAACGCCGCCGACACCCGGACCCGCGGTGCCGAGCTGGTCGCCAATTGGCGCGACGCGCTCGCCGGCGGCCAACTGCACCTGACCGGGGCCTGGAGCTACGCCAAGACCGAGCTGCGCAACATCGTCGCCACGCCGCAGCAACTCGCCGCGCTGGACCCGGACTACGTGCTGTTCGGCGTCGAGGAGCGCAACACGCTGACCGACGCCGCGCCGCGCACCCGCGGCCAGTTCACCGCGACCTGGCGCGACGACCGCTGGAACCTGCTCGCGCGCGTTCAGCGCCACGGCAGCGCCAAACGGGTGTTCAACTTCGGCGGCGGCCATGAGCCCGAGCAGGTCTACGGCGCGCAATGGCAGCTCGACGCCGAGGTCGAACTGCGCCTGGCCCAGCGCTGGACGCTTGCGCTGGGCGGCCAGAACATCACCGACGAGTACCCGGACCTGTCGAACGAGGACATCTTCTACTTCGGCAACCTGCCCTACGACGTGCTCTCGCCCATCGGCAGCAACGGCGCCTATTGGTACACCCGCGTGCGCTACACGTTCTGACCCGACCGCGCCGTTGCTGAGCGTGCGTCACGCCGCGGGCGGCGGCCCATCGATCCAGGCCAGCGTCGCGATCCGGCCGCTACGGCCGTCTCGCCGGTGGGAGAAGAACGCGGACGGTTCGGAGATCGTGCAGCGTCCGCCCCCGTGCAGCGCGCCGGGCCGCAGGCCGGCAGCGATCAGCCGGCGGCGCGCCAGCGCGAACAGGTCGACCCGCCAGTGTCCAGGCCGGGTGGCGACGAAGGCCGCCGCCGTGCCCGCGTCCGGCCCCACGAAGGCGTCGTACACCTCGGCCCCGACTTCATAGGCCTGCGGCCCCGCCGCCGGCCCCAGCCAGGCGCGCACGCGGTCGGGCGGCGTGCGCATCGCGCCGAGCGTGCGCTCGAGCACCCCGGCCGCCAGGCCGCGCCAGCCCGCGTGCGCGGCGGCGACCTCGCGGCCATCGTCGGCGGCGAACACCACCGGCAGGCAGTCGGCGGTCAGGATCGCCAGCACGGTGCCGGGCACCGAGGTCACCGCCGCATCGGCTTCAGGCTCGGCGTCGGGCGAGGCAGCGCCCGCGCCCGGCGCGTCGAAACGCAGCACTGTGGTGCCATGCACCTGCCGCAGCCAGTGCGGCGGCGACGGCAGCGCGAGCAGCCGCACCAGCGCGGCGCGGTTGCGGTCGACGACCGCCGGGTCGTCGCCGTCGGGCGAATAGCGGTTGCCCAGATTGAACTGGTCGAACGGCGGCGGTGACGCGCCGGCGCCATGGCGCAGCGTGGTCCCGGCGCGCACGCCCGGCGGCGCGGGCCAATCGGCGGGCAGCCAGGCGCTCATCGGCGCGCCAGGTCGCCGTGCGCTGCGGCATCGGCACGCAACGCCTTGAGCAGGGCCTGCATGTCGGCCGGCAGCGGTGCGCTGCAGCGCACGGCCTCGCCGGTCGTGGGATGGCGGAACGCCAGCGTCTCGGCATGCAGCGCCTGACGGCGGAAGCCGCGCAGCATCGACGCGGTCTCCTCCGACGCGCCCTTGGGCAGCTTCAGCGCACCGCCGTACAGCGGGTCGCCGAGGATCGGATGGCGCAGATGCGCCATATGCACGCGGATCTGGTGGGTGCGGCCGGTCTCGAGCCGGCACTCGAGCGCGGTGTGCGCGCGGAACCGCTCGCGCAGGCGATAGTGAGTGACCGCCTCACGGCCATCCTCGCGCACGGCCATGCGCAGGCGATCGCGCGGGTGCCGGTCGATCGGCGCATCGGCCGTACCGCCCGAGACCAGCGCGCCGACCACGACCGCCAGGTACTGGCGGTGCACGTCGCGCGCCGAGAGCTGCTCGACCAGCGCGTTATGCGCCTCGAGCGTGCGCGCGACGACCATCACCCCCGAGGTGTCCTTGTCCAGCCGGTGGACGATGCCCGCGCGCGGCAGCGCGGTCAGCGACGGGTCGCGGAACAGCAACGCGTTGACCAGCGTGCCATCGGGGTTGCCGGCGCCCGGATGCACGACCAGGCCGGCGGGCTTGTCGATCACGAACACCTGGTCGTCCTCGTACAGCACCGACAAGGGGATGTCCTGCGGCAGCGCCTCGGTCTGGACGTCGAGGACGACGTTCAGGCGGACGATCTCGCCGCCGACGACCGGGTCGCGCGGGCGCGGCACGGCGCCGTCGAGCAGGACATCGCCGGCCTTGATCCAGGTGGTGAGGCGGGAGCGCGAGAACTGCGGGAACAGTTCGGCCAGGACCGCGTCGAATCGGCGTCCCGCGGCGGCATCGGGCACCTTGGCGGTGCGCTGGTCGGGAAGGTCGCTGGAGGCTGGCTGCATTGGACGGCTCGGATTCAGGCGTGGGCGACGGGCACGGGGCCCGGACTGGTATTATCCGCGCTTCGTGCCCCGACCGCCCATTGCCTCCATGACCCCACGCCTTGCATTGACGACCCGCGCCCTGGTGTGCCTGCTGCTGGCCGTGCTGGTCGCCACCGGCTGTTCCCGCGGCAAGACCAAGGACGACGAGAACGAGGGCGTGCCGGTCACCGAGCTCTACGACAAGGGCCACGCGTCGATGCGCATGGGCAACTGGAGCAACGCGGCGACGACGTTCCGCCGCCTGGTCGCGCAGTACCCCTATGGGCCGCACACCGAGCAGGCGCTGATCGAGATCGCCTACGCGCAGTACAAGATGGGCAACAACGAGGAAGCGATCTCCAGCATCGACCGCTTCATCCGCACGTATCCCACGCACCGCAACATCGCCTACCTGTACTACCTGCGCGGGCTGGTGAACTCCAACCGCGACACGGTGTTCCTGCAGCGTGTGTGGAGCCTGGACAGCAGCCGCCGCGACCTGGCCTCGCCCAACCAGGCCTACGCCGACTTCAACACCGTCACCGAGCGCTTCCCCAACAGCCGCTATGCCGCCGACGCGCGCCAGCGCATGGTCGCGCTGCGCAATCTGTTCGCGCGCCACGAGATCGAGACCTCGCTGTACTACCTGCGCCGCGGCGCGTACGTCGCCGCGACCGAGCGGGCGACCTATCTGCTGGAGACCTATCCGCAGAGCGAGTACCAGAACGACGCCATCGCCGTGCTCGCGCTCGCCTACGACCGGCTCGGCAACGACACCCTCTCGGCCGACGCGCGCCGTGTGCTGGAGCGCAACGAACCCGATCACCCGTATCTGACCGGCTCCTGGCCGAACGAGCCCTGGCGCATCCGTCGCCTCAACCCGTTCGCGACCGAGCGCACTGCGATCGACAGCGACCGCGACTGACGACACCACGCCGCCCCCCAGGGCGGCGTTCTTCGTTCGGGTCGGGCCCAGGCGCTTAAACTCCCCGGATGCCCGTCTTCCTCGCCCGCCTGCTGTACCTGCTCGCCACGCTGGTCGGTCTGCTGCCGCACATCGTGCAGCGCGTGATCGCTGCAGCTTCTGCAGTCCTCGGCCGCACGTTCGCGATCCGCGAAAGCCGCGTCGCGCTGCGCAACCTCGAACTCGCCTATCCCGAGCTCTCGCCCGATGAGCGCAAGGCACTTTGGCATGCGGTGCTGCGCACCACCGCGCTGCAGACGCTCGAGACACTACGGCTGTGGACACGACATCCGGCGCGCAACCTGCGCATGATCCGCGAGCAGCACGGCGTCGGGTTGTTCGATGCCGCGCTCGCCTCGGGCCGGGGCCTGATCGTCGTCGCGCCGCACTACGGCAACTGGGAGCTGCTCAACCAGTGGCTGGCCGCGCGCACGTCAATCTCGATCCTCTACCGCGCCCCCGAATCGGCAGTCGGCGAAGCCTTCCTGCGGCTGGTGCGTGCGCGCGTCGGCGACGCTACCCGCGTGACCCAGGTGCGCGCCGAGGGTCCGGCGGTGCGCCAGTTGTGGAAGACGCTGCGCGACGGCGGCGTGGCCGGGATCCTGCCCGATCAGCAGCCCAAGGCCGGCGACGGCGAGTTCGTGCCGTTCTTCGGTCTGCCGGCGCTGACGATGACGCTGGTGCCGCGGCTGGCCGAACGCACCGGCGCGACCGTGCTCTACGCCTACTGCGAGCGCCTCGGCGATGGCCCCGGGTTCGCACTGCGCATCGAACCGGCGCCCGAGGGTATCGCCGATGCCGACGTGCCGCGCGCCACCGCTGCGCTCAACGTCGGCGTCGAGCACATCGCCCGACGCGACCCGGCGCAGTACCAGTGGACCTACAAGCGCTACAAGGCGCGGCCGTCGGGTTCGCACGACGACAACCCCTATCTCGATCTGGAGCGCCGCCGATGACCCTGCCGACCGAGGGCCGCGACGACGCAGCGGCCGCGCCGTCGCCGCCGACATCCGTCGCAGAGCCCGCCCCCCCGGTCGACGTTGGCGTCTGGCAGCCGCTGCCGGTTCCCGCACGCACGCTATCGACGATCACCGCGCTGATCGGCACGCTGCTGCCGCTGGCGGCCCTGCTGGTGCCGGGACTGCTCACGTTCGGACGCTCGCCGCTCTCGCTGGCGGCACACGCTGGCGCGCTGGTGCTGCTGCCGGCATGGACGGTGTGGATCGCACGGCGGCGCTGGCTGCGCACGCGCTGGCGGCTCGACGACGACGGCCTGGGCATCCGCCGCGGGCACCTGTGGCGCAGCGACGTGCGCGTGCCGGGCAACCGCGTGCAGCACCTGGACATCCGGCGCGGCCCACTGGAGCGCGCGTTCGGCCTGTCGACGCTGACCGTGCACACGGCCGGCACCCGCAACAGCGCGGTAGCGCTGTCGGGCTTGGCGCACGCCCAGGCCGAGCGGTTGCGCGATGCGCTGGCCGCACGCGCGGCGCGTGACGACGACCATGACGACGCCTGAGCCGCCGCCGTTGCCGCCGCTTCCCCCTGCGGCGAGGCCCGACGATGCCGAGCGCCGGCTGCATCCGGCCTCATGGCTGTTCGTGCTGTTGCAGAACCTGCGCCAGTTCATCGTGCCGCTGATCGTGCTGCTGGTCGCCGGCCGGCGCGCCGACGACGGCCCGGCGTGGCTGCCGCTGATCGGCATCGGCGCGCTGGTCGCGGTGTCGGTGTGGCAGTACCTGACGTTCCGCTACCGCATTGCCGATGATCGCTTGGTCGTGCGCAGCGGGCTGCTCGAGCGCAGCGTGCGCCAGATCCCCTATTCGCGCATCCACAACGTCGCGGTCCACCAGTCGCTGCTGCATCGCCTGGTCGGCGTGGCCGAGGTCCGGCTCGAGTCGGCCGGCGGCACCCGTCCCGAGGCGCAGATGCGGGTGCTGCGCCTGCCCGACGCGCTGGCGCTGGAGCAACTGATCCGCGACCGTGGCCGGAGCGATCCGGGCGCGCCGCAGCCGGCATCGATGGCTGCGCCCGGCGACACGCTGCTCGCGCTGTCGACGGCCGAGGTCGTCAAGCTCGGGTTGATCTCCAATCGCGGCATGATCGTCGTCGCCGGTGCGCTGGCGCTCGCGTTCCAGGCGCTGCCCGACCGCACCGCCGGCCGCTGGCTCTTTGAGGGCGGGCGCGAGGCCTTCGGCTACGCCAACACCTTCGCCGCAACCTGGATGGCGAAGACCCTGGTGCTGGCCGGCGCAGTGGCACTGGCGCTGCTGGCGATCCGCGCGTTCTCGGTGGTGCTGGCGCTGGTGCGCTACCACGGCTTCCGGCTGCAGCGGCAGGGACGGCGGCTGACCGTCGAGCGCGGCCTGCTGAGCCGGTCGCGCAGTTCGGTGCCGCGCCGGCGCATCCAGGCCTGGACGCTGCGCGAAGGCGTGCTGCATCGATTGTTCGCGCGGCGCACGCTGGAGATCGACACGGCCAGTGCGCGCGGCAGCGATGGCCAGGGGCAGCAGGACGGCCGCGTGCTCGATGCGCTGGCGCCGATCGCGACGGCCGCGGCCTGCGACGCGATCGTCCGCGATGTTGCGGCGCTCGCCAGTTGGCCGCCGACGCACTGGCGGCCGCTGCATCGCCGGGCCTGGCTGCGGCTGGCGCTCGGCGCGTGGCTGCCGACCACCGTGCTGTGCGGGGTACTGGGCTGGTTCTTCGGCCGCTGGGGCCTGCTCGGCCTGCTGTGGCTGCCGTGGTCGGCGTTCGTCGCGCATCGACATGCGGCCCGCGCCGGCTACGCGATCGATACCGCGATGGTCGCCGTACGCGAGGGGTGGTGGCGTCGGCACTGGCGCTTTGCCGAGATCGGCAAGCTGCAGGCGGTGGAGCTGCGTCAGTCGCCGATGGACCGATGGACCGGCATGGCCTCGCTGTGGCTCGACACCGCCGGCGCGCAGCCCCTGGCACCGCAGCTGCGGGTGCGCTTCGTTCCGCTTGCCGAGGCCGAACGCCTGCATGCGGCGCTGTCGCGCGAGATCGCCCGGCGACCGCTGCGCTGGTAGCGCGTTGTTGCAGGTCGTTTAAATGAGAATGAATGTCATTTATAATGGGCGACTGCATTCTGTTACCTCAGGCGCCCCATGCTTTCATCCTCCTCGCTCCGCCCATTGGCCAAGTGGCTGATCGCCGCCCTGACCGCGCCGTCCATCGCCGTTGCGGCCGAGCCGCCGCAGGCCACCGATCTCGACGCGGTGCGCGTCGTCGGCCGCGCACAAGCGCTCTATCGCAGCGACGACGCTGCGGTCGCGACCCGTACCGGCACGCCGCTGTCGCAGGTCCCGGTCTCTGTCCAGGTGTTGCCGCGCGAGCTGATCGACGACCAGGCGGCCTACGAGGTCACCGACCTGTACCGCAGCATCAGCGGGGTGAGTTTCTTCAGCTACGCCGGCGTCACCTTGCGCGGCTTCCGCCAGGAGAACGTGCTCTACGACGGGCTGCGTGGCGACCCCTACGCGGGCTTCTCGGTACCGCAGTTGTTCAACATCGAGCGGCTGGAAGTGCTCAAGGGACCGGCCGGCGCGCTCTACGGCGGCGGCGAGCCCGGCGGCATCATCAATTACGTGACCCGCAAGCCGCAACGCCGCGCATTGCGCCGGGTCGAACTGGCGGCCGGCAATGCCGCCTTCGCTGCCGGTTCGCTCGAGGCGACCGGCCCGCTGTCCGACCGTGTGCGCTACCGGGTTGGCGTGCACGCCGACGGTGACGAGGGCGTGCGCTGGAACGCCGACAGCGAGAGCCGGATCGGCGACGCGTCGCTCGCCTTCGACATCGGCGACACCGGCGAACTGACGCTGCAGGTGACCGACATCGAGCAGAACCTGGGCGGCAACCGCCTGCGTGGCGTGCCAGTCGACGACGATGGTGTTTTCCTGACCGATCGCCGCTGGAACCACAACGAGGCCACGGACTTCCTGGACATGGACGCGCGGGTAGCGCTGGTGCAGTACCGCGCCTCGCCGTCGGCGGACTGGGACGTGGACCTGGCGGCGCGCTGGTTCGAGAACAGCGAGCACCAGATCTACCACGAGCCGATGGGACTGATCGACCGCGACGGCGACGGCCGCGCCGAATGGATGACCCGGCAGTTGCGCAACCAATGGCGCGACAACACCGGACTCACCTTGGCCGGCAACGCGGTCTGGCGCTTTTCGACCGGCACGCTCGGCCACACGCTGCTGTTCGGGGCGGACGGCTACCGCCTGGATGCCGACTTCGCCGCCCAGACCGCCAACAGCGCCGACCTGCGTCGCGGTGCCGGCCCGGTGCCGGGCATCGACCTGCGCGCGCCCAGGTACGGACGCAGTTCGTACCTCGACTACGGCCTCGACGCCCTGCCCTGGCGCAACACCCGCACGCGCGGGCTGCGTTACGGCGGCTACGTCCAGGACGAGATCGCGATCACACCGCGCTGGCAGGTGCTCGCCGGGCTGCGCTGGGACGGCTTCGAGGACGAGAACCGCATCGGCAGCAGCCGGATCAAGGGGAGCGACCTGAGCTGGCGACTGGGCAGCACGGTGACGCTGCGCGAAGGCATCAACGCCTATGCCAATGTCGCCAGCGGCTTCCTCCCGCAGGCCACGTCCAACCAGGACCCGGCGGCCGGCGGCCCGTTCGATGCCGAGCGCAGCCGCCAATGGGAGGCCGGCCTCAAGACCGCGCTCGCCGACGGCCGCCTGACGCTCGGCACCGCGCTCTACCGCATCGAGCGCAGCAATATCGTGCAGGCCACGGGGGGCGTGGTCGATGGCGTCAACCAACTCGCACCGCTGGGCCTGGTGCGCAGCGAAGGCGTTGAGGTCGACCTGCTCGCCGACTTGACCGCGCATTGGGTGCTCAACATCGCCTACGCCTACAACGACGCGCGGGTGATCGACGCCGGCAGCAACGGCATCACCAACGCTTCCGGGGACCGCTTCGCCAACGCGCCGCGCAACAAGCTGGGGCTCTGGACCCGGTACGACCTGCCGGCACTGGCCTCTGCGGTCGGCTTCGGCCTGGACCACACCGGCGAACGCCTGAGCATGGACGGCCAGCGGGTCAAACCCTATACCGTCTTCGACCTGAGCTGGCAGACGCACTGGCAGCGCTGGAAGTTCCAGGCCAACGTCAAGAACCTCTTCGACAAGGTCTATGCGGCCAGCGGCTTCACCGAACGCACCGGGCATTTCCCCGGCGAGCCGCGACGGCTGTACCTGCAGGCCGCATACACGTTCTGAGCCGATGCCCGCCGACGCGCCCGCCCACCGCCAGCGCCCGCCCGCCGCAACGAAGAAGGCCAGCGGCCGACGGCTGTGGTTCGACCTGCACAGCTGGGTCGGACTCAAGCTGTCGCTGCTGATGGGCTTCGTGTGCCTGACCGGCACCTTGGCGACGGTATCGCAGGAAATCGACTGGCTGATCTTCCCCGAGGCGCGGGTGGCCCCGTCCACGCAGCACGCGAGCTGGGGGACGCTGGTGGCCGCGGTGCAGCGCAGCTATCCGGCGTGGACGCTCGAATCGCTGGCCGCGCCGCACGCGTCGCGCTTCGCTGCCCGCGCGGTGATGCGCCTGCCCGATGGCGAGCGCCGCTTCGTCTGGGTCGACCCGGCCACCGGCCGGGTGACCGGCGACACGCCCTGGTTCAATGCCCAGCGAATCCTGCGCAATACCCATCGCCATCTGATGCTGCCGTTGAAGATCGGTGTGCCACTGGTGGCGGCGCTGTCGCTGCCACTGCTGCTCTCGCTGGCCACGAGCCTGGTCATCTACAAGCGCTGGTGGCGCGGGTTCGGGACCTGGCCGCGCGGCGACCGGCCGCGCCGGCTGTGGGGCGATGTGCATCGTCTTGCCGGTGTCTGGAGCCTGTGGTTCATCGCACTGATCGGGCTGACCGGAGCCTGGTACCTGGTCGAATCGCTCGGCGGCGATGCCGGACCTGCGGCGAAGATCGCGCTGCCCGAGGTCCCCGCCGCGGCGCCCGCCGATCCGGCAGCGATCGACCACGCGATCGCCGACGCGGCGCGGCGCTGGCCGCAGTTGCAGATCCGCGGCGTGCACGAGGTCTCGTCTGCATCGCTGCTGGTCGACGGCCAGGCGCAGGCCTGGCTGGTCCGCGACCGCGCGAACGCGATCGGCTTCGATCTGCGCCACGGCACGGTCGCCGGCCTGCGCGACGGCCGCGACATGGGCCTGCACCAGCGCATCGCCGAACTGGCCGACCCCTTGCACTTTGGCACCTTCGGCGGCTGGCCGGTGCGCTGGCTGTGGTGCGTGTTCGGCGCGATGCTGACCGCGCTGTGCGCAACCGGTGTCTACCTCTACGGCCTGCGTGTGGCCGACGCCCTGCGCGCTGCGCAGCGCCGGAGGCCGGCGTGACGCCGCCCGGCCCCTGGCGGACCGCCTGGCGCGGGATGGGACGCTGGCGCTGGGCGTGGCTGGCGTTGCTGGCGCTGTGGCTGGCGATGCTCAGTGCCGCACTCTGGGCCTGACACGTCCGATTGCCATCCCGGTCGCCTCGACCCGAGCCGGTATCATGCGGCACATCGACCCGGCGCGCCCCGACGCCTTTTCCCCGAGCGACCCCATGTCCATCCTGATCTGCGGCGGTGCCGGCTACATCGGTAGCCATATGGCCAAATGGCTCCACGCGCGCGGAATCCCGGTCACGATCCTCGACAATCTGTCGACCGGTCATCGCGAAGCAACGCGTCATGTCCGGTTGATCGAAGCCGATCTGGCCGACCCCGCCGGACTCGATGCAGCGTTCGAACAGGGCCCTTTCGACGCCGTCATGCACTTCTGCGCAAGCTCGCTGGTCGGCGATTCGGTACGTCATCCTCTCGACTACTACGACAACAACGTCGTCGGCACCCTCAACCTCCTGCGCGCAATGCGCTACCACGGCATTGGACGGCTCGTGTTCTCGTCAACGGCCGCGGTGTTCGGCGAGCCCGTGCACGCGCGGATCGATGAGTCGCACCCGACCCTGCCGATCAATCCCTACGGAGCCAGCAAACTCATGGTCGAGCGTATCCTGCGCGACGTCGCCCAAGCCCATGGGCTGCGCTCGGTCGCACTGCGCTACTTCAATGCCGCAGGCGCAAGTCCGGACGGGACCATCGGCGAAGCCCATGCGCACGAGACCCACCTCATCCCCAACGCGATCGCTGCCGCGCGCGGCGGCAATCGCCTGTGCATCTTCGGCGACGACTGGCCGACGCCCGATGGAACCTGTGTACGCGACTACATCCATGTCGACGACCTGGCCAAGGCCCACTGGCAAGCGCTGGACTACATGGATGCGCACGCCGGCGCGCACGCGTTCAATCTTGGCAATGGCCAGGGCTTCTCGGTGCGCGAGGTTGTGGCGGCGGTGGAAAGAGTCGGTGGCCTCCCGGTGCCGATCGACATCGTCGCACGACGTCCGGGCGATCCGGCGGTGCTCGTGGCGGCCAGCGCGCTTGCGCAGCGTGAGTTGGGCTGGCAACCCGACTACACCCGACTCGAAGACATCGTGGCCACCGCATGGCGCTGGCATGATGGTCCGGGCTTTGCGTCCTGACAACGCCCTGCAGCCGCGGCCGCGGCTCGCGCATATCATCCCGCTACCCGGTCCTGCATGCCGATGATCGGAACGGCTTATCCGCCGCTGTCTTGCGTCGTTTGCACGGTGTCACTGGCAGCCAGCGCGATGAAAAGAGCCTGGTAGCGCGCGTTCATCCGCTCGCGACCGTACGCCTCGAACGCCCGCGCTCGTCCCGCCGCTCCAAGGCGACCGGCCCAGGCATCGTCGCGCAACAGGCGCTCGAGCGCGTCGGCCAGCGCGACGGGATCGGCGTGTGCGACGAGCACACCATCATGTCCGTCATCGATGACCTCGCGCACGCCCGGGACCGCGCTGCCAACCACCGCGCATCCGGCCGCCATGCCCTCGATCAACGCCAGCGGCATGCCTTCGTAGTGCGTGCTCAGCACCGCAATGCGATGACCCAGCAAAAGTTCGGGAACATTGCGACACAGACCGAGAAAGCGGACTTGGCCATCGAGTTCCAACTCGCCGGCCAGTCCTTGCAACAATTGGCGGTAGCGCGGCTTGCCGGCGCCAGCGAGCAGCACGGGGGGCTGCAGCCCTCGTTCGCGCAACAGCGCGACTGCACGCAGAAGCGTGGCGTGGTCCTTCTGCTTGGACAGTCGCGAGACCATGACGATTCCGGGCACCCGGTCTGTGATCGGATGCGTCGGCGCATCGCGAAACGGCGCCAGTGAAATGCCGTTCTCGATGACGATGGTGCGCTCGGGTGGCATGCCCATCTCCAGCAGCACCTGACGCACGCCTTCCGAGCAACCCACGATTCGCGACGTGCGCTGCGCCAGCCAGCGAGTCTGCGCGCGCCGCCAGGCGCTGTAGCGCTCGCGGGTGTTGTGTTCAACATGAACCAGGTGCGGCACGCGCGCGAGCAGGCCGGCATAGCGACCCCACAGATGCTCGCTGAACCCATGGGCGACCAGCACGTCGGGACGGAACCGCTTACAAACCGCCAACAACGCCCAGATGGTCGCGGCATGTGACCAGCCGGGCACGACCTCGAGCGGCAATCCTGCCGCTTGCAACTCCGCGATCCGCGCCGGGTCGGTACGTCGCTTGCGACGCAACACCAACAGCGGGACCACCTGATCCTCTACGCGGGCTGCGTTCACCAGTTGGATGGCGACCTGAGTTGCCCCGCCCGAGAAGCCGCCGGTGACGAAATGAAGGACTCGCACGGGAGCGGCTACCGTCGTCACATCCATCCGCGCGACACCAAGCTGTGCTGGGCACGCGCCGCGCGCAGCCACCATCCGCGTAGCCGGCAAACCGCCAAGGCATGACCTGGTCCTTTGGGAAACAGACGGCGTAGTGCCTGCTTACAATCCTGCTCCAGCACGCGGTCCTCCTTCGGCACCTTACGTGCCAGCGATGAGAACGTACGGAGATTGAAGTAATCGATGGCCAACTCGGCTTCATGCCCAAGCCCGCCCGGCAGGCTCGTCAGGTCGGCATGCAGCTCGCACAACGAAGCGAGCAGATCACGAGTCTTTCGCGCCTCCATCGTGGCCATGATGCTTCCGCCACGCTGCCGGTAACCGATCCAGGGCTGGGCCACGTGCGTCCAGGTCCGGACCCCCGCAATCAGTTGTCCCAGCACCGCCATGTCTTCGAAGGTCCGCCCTTCCGGAAAGTGCACACGCTGCCAGACCTCGCGTCGGGCGATCTTCGACCATACATGTAACTGCCTGCTTTCCAAAATGCCGGTCACGAGCGTATCCCGATCGACGCCGGACGATCCGCGCGACGGACCGGAAAATGCACTGCGATGCAACTCGCCACGCAACCGGTGACGTAGCCCGAAATTTTGTCGCAGTAGCCTGTAATCGCACAACACCAGGTCCGGCGACGTGTCGACCGCCAACCGCAGGGAGTGCAGGCTCCCAGGCAGGATCACGTCATCCGAATCCAGGAGCCACACATAGCGGCCACGCGCATGCGCCAGCAATGTGTTGCGCGCCGCCGAAAGGCCGCGATTGCGCTCGTGCGTCACTACCGCAACCCGCGTGGGATAGCGCGCCGCCAGTTCGGCCGCAATTGCCGCACACCCGTCGGGCGATGCGTCGTCGCACAGGATGACCTCGATACCGCCGATGGCATCAGGATCCTGAGCGAGTACCGACTCGATACTCTCCCGAAGGTAGGCCTCGACGTTGTAGAACGGTACGAGGACGCTCAACCAAGGGCGATTCGACATGCGCAGTGTCCGGCGAGAGAACGTGTCAGATCAAAATTGGCTCGGTCGCATTGACGATATCTCCGCCGCCGCACCGTGCCTACGCTTAGATTCGATCAGCGCAGATTAGCGCCTCTTAAGCCGCGCATAGAAGAAGCCGTCCATACCGTCCTCACCGGGTAGGCGCTGGTGACCTGCACCGGTATCGCGGCCGAAGCCCGCGTCCAGCGGCTGCACCGCGAAGTCGGGATGTCGGGCCAGGAACGCCTCGACCTGCGCGGCGTTCTCGCGCCGCAGGATCGAACAGGTCGCGTACAGCAGTACGCCGCCGGGCGCGACCGTCGGCGCCAATGCGTCGAGCAGACGCGCCTGCAGCGCGACCAAGGCTTCCAGATCGGACGCGCGCCGGTGCAGCAGCACATCGGGCTGGCGACGCACGACGCCGGTCGCCGAGCACGGCGCATCGAGCAGCACCGCATCGAATGGCGTGCCGTCCCACCAACGCCCCACCTCGAGCGCGTCGACCGCGCGCAGCGTGGCCTGCTCGCCCACGCCGAGCCGGGCGAAGGTCGCGGCGATCCGCGCCACGCGCGGCGCGGCGACATCGAGCGCGGTCAGCCGCAGGGCCGGATCGCGCTCGAGCAGGTGCGCACTCTTGCCACCGGGCGCGGCGCAGGCGTCGAGCACGCGCGCGCCCGCGGCCGGTGCCAGCGCGGCGGCGACCTGCTGGGCCGAGCCGTCCTGGACCGAGAACAGACCGTCGGTGAAGCCGGGCAATGCGGCCACCGCGAACGGCGCATCCACCCGCAGCGCATCCGGCAGCCCTGGAGACGCGACCGCCTCGACGCCCGCCTCGGCCAGCGCGGCGATGCAGGCCGCGGGCGTGCTGCGCCGACGGTTGACCCGCAGCCAGGTCGGTGCCTGCGACGCGCTGGCCTCGAGGATCGCTTCCCAGGCATCCGGCCAGTCCTCGCGCACCTGGGCCAGCAGCCAGGCCGGCCAGCCATCGCCGGGCGCCGGCGGTGGCAGGCCGTCGCGCTGGGCGCGGCGCAGCAGCGCATTGACGAGCCCGGCCTGGTGGCTGCGGCCCATCGCGCGCGCAGCCTCGACGGTCGCCGACAGCGCGGCATGCGCCGGCAAGCCGAGCGGGTCGAGCTGGGCGAAGCCGACATGCAGCAACGCACGCAGCGACGCGTCGCGACGCGGCAGCGGACGCGGGATCCACGCCGCGAGCGCACGATCGTAGCGGGCGGCGCCGCGCAGCGCGCCGAAGCAGATCGCCTCGAGCAATGCGCGGTCGCGCGGATCGGCGAGCGTCGGCAGCGCCGTGGCCAACGCGGCCTTGAGCGAGGTGCCGCGGTGCGCGACCGCATCGAGCACCTGTGCGGCCTGCACGCGGACCGTGGCGCCGGGGGCGCCCATGTCAGGCCTGGCCCGCCGGGGCGGCGACCAGCGCCTTGAGGTCCTGGCGGGCGTTGAGATAGTCGGCCGCAGCGACGACCTTGCCGCCGGCGCGCTGCAACCGCAGTACGCGCAGCGCGCCGTCGCCGCAAGCGATATCGAGCCCGTCGCGGCCGGCTGCCAGCAAGGTGCCCGGTACGCGGTCGTGGGCGAGCGGCAACGCCTGCGCCGCATGCACGCGCACGCGCTCACCGGCGAGTTCGGCCTCGGCGATCGGCCAGGGGTCGAACGCACGCACGGTGTCGGCCAGTGCGCGCGCCGGGCGCGTCCAGTCGAGCCGGGCCTCGGCCTTGTCGAGCTTGTGGGCGTAGGTCGCGCCGGCCTCGGCCTGCACTTCGGGCACCGGCCGGATGCCGGCACGCAGCAGGCCCAGGCCGTCGGCGAGCACCTGCGCACCGAGCTCGGCCAGGCGATCGTGCAGGCGGCCGCCGGTGTCGTCGGGCGCGATCGGCGTCGATTGCCGCAGCAGCACCGGCCCGGTGTCCAGCCCCTTCTCCATCTGCATCAGGCACACGCCGGTCTGGGCGTCGCCGGCCTGGATCGCGCGCTGGATCGGCGCGGCACCCCGCCAGCGCGGCAACAGCGAGGCATGGACGTTCCAGCATCCCAGGCGCGGAATGTCGAGCACCGCTTGCGGCAGCAGCAGGCCGTAGGCGACGACGACCATCAGGTCGGGCTCAAGCGCCCGCAGCGCATCGAGCACCTCGCCGCCGCGCAACCGCTCGGGCTGACGCACAACCAGCCCGCGCTCGAGCGCTGTCTGCTTGACTGGCGAGGCCGTCAGCGCGCGCCCGCGCCCGGCCGGGCGATCGGGCTGGGTGTAGACGGCCACGACCTCACGCCGCGCATCGGCAGCGAGCAGCGAGGGCACGGCGAAGTCCGGGGTGCCGGCGAAGACGATTCTCATGGGACGGGAATGGAGATCCGGGGAGCGTGGAGTCTGGAGTCGGGAATCGAACCCGGCGGGCTCGGAGAAACGGATGACGGGCTCGACGCTGCGAATCCCCGCCCCCGCCTGCTTACTCCCGGCCCTTGCGCAGCTTCTCGAGCTTCTTGAGCGCCCGATCGCGCTTGAGCGGCGAGAGATAGTCGATGAACAGCTTGCCGTCGAGGTGGTCGATCTCGTGCTGCACACAGGTCGCCAACAGGCCGTCGACGGTCAGCTCGAACGCCTTGCCGTGGCGGTCGAAGGCCTCCACGACGATGCCGTCGGCGCGGGTCACGTCGGCGAACACGCCCGGAATCGACAGGCAGCCCTCGGTATGCACCCGCAGGTCGGCCGAGCGGTCGCGGATCGTCGGATTGACGAACACCAGCGGCTGGTCGCGCGTCTCGGTGACGTCGATGACCATGAAACGCTCGTAGGTATCGACCTGGGTCGAGGCCAGCCCGATCCCCGGCGCCTCGTACATGGTCTGGAACATGTCGTCGAGCAGGCGCTGGAACGCCGGGTCGGCGAAACGGTCGGCGGGCACGGGCGCTGCGACCTTGCGCAGGCCGGTGTCGGGGTATTCGAGGATCGGGAGCAGGGCCATGGATTGGACGGCGTAGGCGGCAGCGCGCAGGCGGAAGCCGGGCATTGTAACGCGGCGCGCAGTTGCTTCCGTTTCGCGGTTTCAGGCTATATTGCGGCGCTGCAAGGGGAGAAACCCAAGGGGAGCTGTAGATGGCCGGCACGCTCGAACGCCTTTCCCGAACGCTCCGCACGGTGTGTGCCGTCGCGCTGCTGACCGTGACCACGTATGCCACGGCCCAGCAACTGCGCGGCGATCATCCCGACACGTATGTCGTGGTGCGTGGCGACACGCTATGGGACATCGCAGGCCGCTTCCTCGACCGTCCGTGGCTATGGCCGGAGATCTGGCAGGCCAACCCGCAGATCGCCAACCCGCATCTGATCTACCCGGGCGACGTGATCAGCCTGGCCTACCTGGACCGGGTCACCGCAACCGTGCGCCCGGGTCCGCGCACGACCGCGCAGGCGCCGATCGATGCGGTCTCGCTGTCGGACATCGAGCCGTTCCTGAAGAACCGCAGCATCGTCTTCAACTTCGACCACCTGCCCTACGTGCTCGGCAGCGAAGGCACCCGCCTGCGCGGCAGCATCGACCGCGACATCTACGTCAAGGGCCTGGAGAACGCGCTGCCCGGCCAACGCTACGCGGTGCAGCGACCGGCGACCGAGTTCTACGGTGCCCGGCGCGCGCGCGACCTCAACTACCGCGGCAAGCGCGTCGCCGGCGAAAGCCACCTGTGGCGGCAAACGCTGCCCCGCCTGCGCGGCCAGGATGCGTTCCTGGGCGTGGAGATGGTCCAACTGGGCGTGGGCACCGTGGTCTCGGGGCCCACCGAGGACACCGACGCCACCACGATCGCGCTCGACGGCGGCGGCTTCGAGGCCCGCCCGGGCGACCGCGTGGTGCCGGTCGACCCGCAGCCCTACGACCTGCAGTTCTTCCCGCACGCGCCGGCCGCCGACACGATCGCCGCCGACGTGCAGGTGCTCGCGGTCGCCGACACGCTCATCACCGGTGGCCCGCGCGACGTGATCGCGATCTCGGCCGGCCGCGCGTCGGGCATCGACAACGGCACGGTGTTCTCGATCTGGAACAGCGGCGATTACATCGTCGACCGCGTGCGCCATCCCAACACCTCGCGCATCGACGCCGCGCCCGACCGCGGCTCGCGCCGCGACCGGCTGCCCGACGAGTACGCCGCGCATGCGATGGTGTTCCGGACGTTCGACCATGTCAGCTACGCGCTGGTCATGGAAGGCACCAAGCCAGTCCAGATCGGCGACCGTCTCAAGCACCCTGACGCGACCCACTGACCCGCGCTGCGGGGTCATGCGCCCAGCACCGTCGCGCGCGGGCGTTTCCGACCCGCACACGGGGCATGCGCCGACGGCCAGCGCGCCCAGGCCGGCCTAGCCTGGGCACATGCCCGACACCGCCCCTACCGATGCCGACGCGCTGCTGCGGCTGATCCATGCCGGCGGCCCGCTGGCGCCGCGGCGCGAGCTGCTCGACCGCCACGGCGGGCCTGCAGCCGCACTCGCCGCCGGCGCCGACGCCTGGCGCGAAGCCGGCCTGGACCCGGCGCAATGCCGTGCACTGCGCACGCCCGATCCCGATTGGCGCCGCTCGCGCGCCTGGCTGCAGTCCGCGCCGAGGCGCCACCTCGTGGGCTGGCACGCGCCCGACTACCCGGCGCTGCTGCGGCGCGCGCCCGGCCCACCCTTGGCGCTGTTCGTCGATGGCGATCCCACCCTGCTTTGGCATCCGGGGGTCGCCGTGGTCGGCAGTCGCGCGCCGACCGCGGCCGGGCTGGACACCGCCGCCGCATTCGCCCGGCGGTTCGCTGCGCAGGGGCTGGCGGTGTTCAGCGGCCTGGCCGGCGGCATCGACGCCGCCGCCCACCTGGCCGCGCTCCAGGCGGGCGGCGTCACGGTGGCGGTGCTCGGCAGCGGCATCGACCAACCCTACCCGCGTTGCAATGCCGGCCTGCACGCGCGGATCGCGGTCGAAGGCGCGGTAGTCAGCGAGTACCCGCCCGGCACGCCCGCGCGCCGCGCACAGTTCCCCAGCCGCAACCGCATCGTCGCCAGCCTTGCGCTCGGCACCCTGGTCGTCGAAGCAGCCTACCGCTCGGGCGCCTTGATCACCGCACGCCTGGCCGGCGAGGCCGGTCGCGAGGTGTTCGCGATCCCCGGTTCGATCCGCAACCCCAAGGCCCGCGGCTGTCATCGCCTGCTGCGCGACGGGGCGATGCTGGTCGAGTCGCCGGATGAGGTGAGCGCCGCGCTCGGCCCGGTCGCCGCCGACCTCGCCGATGCCTTGCGCGGGCGCCTGGCCGCCCCCATCGAAGACGAGGCGGCGGCCCCGGCGCCCGCCGTTCCGTCCTCAGACCCCGACTACAACCGCTTGTGGCAGGCCCTGAGCCACGACCCAAGCGGTATGGATGAACTGATCGCCCGCACCGGATTGACGGTCGCACGTGCGTCGGCCATGCTCCTGGCCATGGAGCTGGATGGACGCCTCGACGTCGCGCACGGTCGCTATTGCCGAAAGTCCTGAATGACGCGCCTCTTGGGGCGCAGGCCGGGGAATATGAAAGAAAGCATCCTGGATGTCCTGCTCTATCTGTTCGAGCACTACTTCACCGAGGACGCGGACCTGGTCCGCGACCGCGACTCGCTGCAGAGCGGTCTGCTGCAGGCTGGATTCAGCCCAGCGGAGACCAGCAAGGCCTTCGACTGGCTCGACGCCCTGGCCGAGCAGCGCCCTGCCGTGTCGGAGGTCCGCGCGAACGGGCCCACCCGCGTGTATTCGGCCCCCGAGATCGACCGGCTGGACGTCGAGGGCCGCGGCTTTCTGATGTTCCTCGAGCAGCACGGCGTGCTCGATGCCGACCAGCGCGAACTGGTGCTCGACCGCGTGATGGCGCTCGACCAGGACGAACTCGACCTCGACGACCTCAAATGGGTCGTGCTGATGGTGCTGTTCAACCAGCCCGGCAGCGAGGCGGCCTACGCCTGGATGGAAACCCAGATGTTCATCGACGAACCCGAGCCGGTGCACTGATCCGGCCGCATGCCTGACCACCCGCGATCACCCGGTCCCGTTGCGCTGCCGCGCAACGGGGACGAATCGCGCTGCACGGGTTAGCATGCCGCCCACGACGCCCGTGCGGCCGGCCAGGCCAGCGGCCATCGCGTTGCAGGGGCAGGCGGTCCGCAAGGCCGAGTCGCACCGGCTCCATGGGCTCCCGACATCGGGCACGCGCCGCGTGTGCCGATGCCTCGCCTGCCGCAACACGGTGTCGCTGATGGTCTGACGGCGGCACGCTGGCGCAGGCCGCGTGCGATGCGTGGCTGCAGCATCGTGCCCCTTCGTCTTGCCGCAGCCGCGGCATCGCTCCCCGCACAGGATCCGCCCCGATGACCGACTGGTTCTACGCCGACACCACGCATGCCCGCCGGGGACCGGTCCCGGCCACCGAACTGCTGCGCCTGTACCAGGCACGCCAGATCGACGACAGGACCCTGGTGTGGCGCGATGGCCTGGCCGAGTGGGTGCCGCTGGACGCGGTGCGCGGTGAGTTCGCCAGTGCCGCCTCCCCGGCCCCCGCGGCATCGGAATGGACCCTCGAGGCGCTGGCGCCCGCGGAAGCGAACGTCGAGGGGGCCCCGGCGCCTGGCGATGCCTGGCGCCCGGTCACCGAGAGCGCGCATACCACCGCAGTCGCTCCTGCCGGCGCCATGGCCAGCGCCTCGCCCTACGCGCCACCGACCGCCCCGGTGGCCGGCGCCGCTGCAGTGGTGCGCGGCGGCCCCGTGTTCTACGCAGGCTTCTGGAAGCGGGTCGCAGCCTATCTGATCGACGGTCTGGTCGTGGGCATCATCGGCATGGTGATCGGCGGGATCGCCCTCGCCGTGCTCGGCGGCATTCTCGCCGTCGGCGGCTCAGGCTCGGCCGGGAGCATCGGGTTCGTGCTGGTCCAGGTCCTGTCCAACCTGCTGTCGATCGCCATTGGCGCGCTCTATTACGCCTGGTTCCACGCCTCGAACATGATGGCCACACCGGGCAAGATGGCAGTGGGCATCAAGGTCGTCCGCTCCAACGGCGAGCGCATTTCGCTGCTGCGCGGCATCGGCCGCTATTTTTCGACCATCCTCAGCGCACTGATCCTGATGATCGGCTTCCTGATGATTGTCTTCACCGAGCGCAGGCAGTCGTTGCACGACATCATTTGCGACACCGTGGTGGTCGACAAGTGGGCCTTCACCGACCGGCCCGACTTGCAGCACGATGGCCTGGGAACGGTGGCGATCGTCGTGCTGGCGATCTTCGGCGCCCTGTTCGGACTGGGGCTGGTCGCGATCGTGGCCGCCCTTTTGTTCGCTTCGATGTGAACCCCGGCAGGGCTCGCGCTTGACAGCCCTGCCCGCCCGTGATTCCACTATAAAAGCAACCGACCGCCCGGGGCCCCGCCCCGGGCGGCGGCGTCTTCACACCTTTCGGGGCGCCGGTCCAACGGCGCACCCACGGATGTCGCCCCCATGGCCAAACACCTCCTCATCGTCGAGTCGCCCGCCAAGGCCAAGACGATCAACAAGTACCTCGGCAACGACTTCCAGGTCCTGGCGTCCTACGGCCATGTGCGCGATCTGATCCCCAAGGAAGGCGCGGTCGACCCCGACCACGGCTTCGCGATGCGCTACGACCTGATCGAGAAGAACGAAAAGCACGTCGAGGCGATCGCCAAGGCCGCGCGCGGCGCGCAGGACATCTTTCTGGCGACCGACCCGGACCGCGAGGGCGAGGCGATCAGTTGGCACATCGCCGAGATCCTCAAAGAGCGCGGGCTGCTCGAGGACCGGTCGCTGCAGCGCGTGGTGTTCACCGAGATCACGCCGCGGGCGATCAAGGAGGCCATGCAGAAGCCCCGCTCGATCGCCGGCGACCTCGTCGATGCCCAGCAGGCGCGCCGCGCACTCGACTATCTGGTCGGCTTCAATCTCTCGCCGGTGCTGTGGCGCAAGGTGCAGCGCGGGCTGTCGGCCGGCCGGGTGCAATCGCCGGCGCTGCGACTGATCGTCGAGCGCGAAGAGGAGATCGAGGCCTTCATCGCGCGCGAGTACTGGTCGATCGAAGCCGCGTGTGCGCATCCCTCGCAGAGCTTCACCGCGCGGCTGGCCAAGCTCGACGGGCAGAAGTTCGAGCAGTTCACGATCACCGACGGCGACACCGCCGAGGCCGCCCGCGCGCGCATCCAGGCCGCCGCGCAGGGCGCGCTGCACGTCACCGACGTCGGCGCCAAGGAACGCAAGCGCCGCCCGGCGCCGCCGTTCACGACCTCGACGCTGCAGCAGGAAGCCTCGCGCAAGCTCGGCTTCACCACGCGCAAGACCATGCAGATCGCGCAGAAACTCTACGAGGGCGTGGCGCTCGGCGAGGAGGGCACGATCGGCCTGATCACCTACATGCGTACCGACTCGGTGAATCTGTCGCAGGACGCGCTGGTGGACATCCGCGACGTGATCGCGCGCGACTACGGCACCGCGTCCCTGCCCGACCAGCCCAATACCTATCAGACCAAGTCCAAGAACGCGCAGGAGGCCCACGAGGCGGTGCGTCCGACCTCGGCGCTGCGCACGCCTTCGCAGGTCGCGCGCCACCTGACCGACGACGAGCGCCGCCTCTACGAGCTGATCTGGAAGCGCGCGGTGGCCTCGCAGATGATTCCGGCCACGCTCAACACCGTGTCCGTCGACCTGGCCGCCGGCAGCGAGCACAGCTTCCGCGCCTCGGGCACGACGGTCGTGGTGCCGGGCTTTCTGGCGGTCTACGAGGAGGGCAAGGACACCAAGGGCAAGGATGACGACGACGAGGGCCGCAAGCTGCCGCAGATGAAGCCGGGCGACCGCGTGCCGCTCGACCGCATCCTCGCCGAGCAGCACTTCACGCAGCCGCCGCCGCGCTTCACCGAAGCCGCGCTGGTCAAGGCGCTCGAGGAGTACGGGATCGGCCGCCCGTCGACGTACACCTCGATCATCCAGACCCTGCTGTTCCGCAAGTATGTCGAGATGGAAGGCCGCAGCTTCCGGCCCAGCGATGTCGGCCGTGCGGTGTCGAAGTTCCTGTCCAGCCACTTCACCCGCTACGTGGACTACGACTTCACCGCCAAGCTTGAGGACGAGCTCGATGCGGTCAGCCGCGGCGAGGAGGACTGGATCCCGCTGATGGAGAAGTTCTGGGGGCCGTTCAAGGAGCTGGTGGTCGAGAAGACCGAGTCGGTCGACCGCACCGAGGCCACCGGCGCGCGCGAGCTGGGCACCGACCCCAAGACCGGCAAGCCGGTCAGCGTACGGCTGGGCCGCTTCGGGCCGTACGCGGCGATCGGCAGCACCGCCGAGGACGCCGAGGACAAGCCCAAGTTCGCCTCGTTGCGCCCCGGCCAGAGCATGCACACGATCACGCTCGAGCAGGCGCTCGAGCTGTTCCTGATGCCGCGCATCCTCGGCGAGGACAAGGGCGAGCAGGTCAGCGTGGGCATCGGCCGTTTCGGTCCCTTCGCCAAGCGCGGCAGCACCTACGCCTCGCTGAAGAAGGAGGACGATCCGTACAAGATCGACCTGACGCGCGCGGTGTTCCTGATCGAGGAGAAGGAGGAGATCGCGCGCAACCGGATCATCAAATCCTTCGATGGCAGCGACATCCAGGTACTCAACGGCCGTTTCGGGCCGTACATCAGCGACGGCAAGCTCAACGGCAAGATCCCCAAGGACCGCGAGCCCGCGTCGCTGACGTTCGAGGAGGTCACCCGCCTGCTCGAGGAAACCGGCAAGCCGGTGCGCAAGGGGTTCGGCGCCAAAAAGGCCGCCGCCAAGAAAGTCGCGACGAAGAAGGCCGCGCCCGACAAGAGCCCGGCTGCGAAGAAGGCCGCGACCAAGAAGGCACCTGCGAAGAAAGCCGCCAAGAAGACCGCGAAAAAAGCGACGAAGAAGGTCGCCAAACAGGCGGTCGCGGCGCCTGAGCCGGCCAAGTCGCTGCTGACGCCGGCCAAGGTCGCGCCGGGCAAGAAGCGCGTGGTCAAGGCCGCGGCCGACGACGCCGCGCCGTTCTGACGCGCGGCCGGCATCGCGCATGTCCGCCCTCGCGCGTCTGGACATCGCCGCCGCGGCCGCCGTGCTCGCGCGCGGCGGTGTGATCGCCTACCCCACCGAAGGCGTGTGGGGGTTGGGCTGCGCGCCGTTCGACGCGGCCGCCGTGGGTCGCCTGCTCCAGATCAAGCGCCGGCCGGTCGACAAGGGGGTCATCTTGATCGCCGGGGAAACGGCGCAGTTGGCCGACATCGCCGACTGGCCCCGGCTCGCGCCCGAGCGCCGCGACGCGGTGCTCGCTTCCTGGCCGGGCCCCAACACCTGGATCGTGCCGGCGTTGCCCGGCGTTCCGGACTGGCTGACCGGTGACCATGCCGGCATCGCGGTACGCGTCAGCGCCCATCCGGGCGTCATCGCGCTGTGCGCCGCCTTCGGTGGGCCGCTGGTATCGACCAGCGCCAACCTCTCGGGCGAGCCGGCCGTGCACGAGGCCTCCGCGCTCGACCCGCGATTGCTGGCGCAGATCGACGGTGTGGCCGACGGGGAGACCGGCGGACGCCGCGCGCCGTCGACGATCCGCGACGCCGCCACTGGACGGGTGCTGCGCGGCTGACGGCCGCGGCCCGGATCGACCTGCATCGGGGCTGGTGCCGCGTCGCAATGGTTGCATCGGAAACGTCTGAAGTGCTGCGAATAGCGTATTGCCGCACTGCACAAACTGTGCTCTATTCGATGGCCCGACGTGGATGCGTTGCGAGATCTCCACACGCTCCGATCCCCACGCCGGCTCTGCTCCCCTGACCGGACGGCAATGACGACGATGCGGGAATCCCCGGTGCGTGGGCTGTACGACCCCGCTGACGAACGCGACGCCTGTGGCTTCGGCCTGATCTCGACGATCGGCGGCGCGCCCGCGCGCGAGATTGTCGACGGCGCACTGCAGGCGCTGTCGCGCATGGCCCATCGCGGCGGCATCGCCGCAGACGGCCTGTCGGGCGACGGCTGCGGCGTGCTGCTGGTCGGCGTCGAGGCCTTCGTGCGCACGCTCGCCGCCGAAAGCGGGTTCGTCGTCACCGGCTCTCGAATCGCTGCCGGCATGGTGTTCCTGCCGCACGACGCGGCCGCCGCCGCGCAGTGCCGAGAGACCCTGTCCGCGCAGTTGGCGGCACTGGACGTGCGCACGCTCGGCTGGCGCGAGGTGCCGCTCGACACTGCCGCACTCGGCCGCCTGGCGCTGTCGTCGCTGCCGCAGGTGGCGCAGGTGTTCGTCGAAGCCGATGACGACGATGCGCCGGCGTTCGAGCGCGCGCTGTACCTGGCGCGCCGCCGCGCCGAGCAGGCGCTGCGCGACGTGGCCGACTTCTACGTCGTCGGCTTGACGCCCGGCCTGCTCGGCTACAAGGGCATGGTGCTGCCGAGCCACCTGACCCAGTTGTTCCCGGACCTGGCCCGGCCGGACCTGGCCGCGGTCACGGTGGTGTTCCACCAGCGCTTTTCGACCAACACGCTGCCGCGCTGGCCGCTGGCGCACCCGTTCCGGCGGCTGGCGCACAACGGCGAGATCAACAGCATCGAAGGCAACCGGCGCTGGGCCCAGGCGCGCCGCGGGGTCTGGGCATCGCCGCTGCTCGACATCGGCGAGTTCGAGGCGCCGGTCACGATGCATGGCTCCGATTCGCAGAGCCTCGACAACATGCTCGAGTGGCTGCTGCTCGGCGGCATGGACCTGCTGCAGGCGATGCGCATCCTGATGCCGCCGGCAACCCAGTCGCTGGAGTACAAGGACGCCGACCTCGCCGCGTTCTATGAGTACTACGCGATCAACTCCGAACCGTGGGACGGGCCGGCCGGCGTGGTGATGTGCGACGGCCGGTATGCGGCCTGCACCCTCGACCGCAACGGCCTGCGCCCGGCGCGCTGGACGCTCTCGCACGACGGCATCTTCGTGATCGCCTCCGAGACCGGTGTGTGGGACGTCGCGCCCGAGCGGGTCAAGGCCAAGGGCAAACTCGGGCCGGGCGAGATGATCGCGATCGATCTGGCCGCCGGCACATTGCTCGACAACGACGCGATCGACTCCGTCAACCGCGCGCGCGCGCCATACAAGCAGTGGCTCAAGCGCGGCATGAGCTATCTGCACACCGAACTGATCGACCCGGCGCTGGCCGCCGAGCCCTTCCCCGCCGACACCCTGCTGGCGTTCCAGAAGCTGTTCCAGCTCACCCGCGAGGAACAGGAATCGGTGTTGCGCCCGCTGGCGCAGACCGAACAGGAAGGGATCGGCTCGATGGGCGACGACGTGCCGATGGCGGCGATCAGCCAGCGCGTGCGCCCGCTCTACGACGGCTTCCGCCAGGCCTTCGCCCAGGTCACCAACCCGCCGATCGATCCGCTGCGCGAGGGCGGGGTCATGACCCTGGCCACGCAGATCGGGCGCGAGGGCAACCTGTTCCTCGACCGCGCCGAGAACGTGCACCACGTGCTGCTGAACTCGCCGGTGCTCTCGCAGCGCAAGCTCAGGCAGTTGCTCGCGCTGCCGCGCTTCGAGCACGCCAACCGACTGCTGCACCTGTACTTCGGCCAGGACGAAACGCTCGAGGCCGCCCTGCACCGGCTGTGCGCCGAGGCCGAAACGGCGGTGCGCGAGGGTGTGGAGATCCTGCTGCTGAGCGATCGTTATCCCAAGCGCGGCACCGCACCGGTGCACGCGCTGCTGGCGACCGGCGCGATCCACCTGCACCTGGTGCGCATGGGACTGCGCTGCGACGCCAACCTGCTGGTGGAGACCGGCACCGCGCGCGATCCCCACCATTTCGCCTGCCTGATCGGCTTTGGCGCGACCGCGGTCTATCCCTACCTTGCCTACCAGACCCTGCATGGACTGGCGCGGCGCGGCGTGATCCCGACCCAGAGCGGCGACGAGATGCTGCAACTGGGTCGCAGCTACCGCCGCGGCGTGCGCAAGGGCCTGCTGAAGATTCTGTCGAAGATGGGCATCGGCAGTATCGCCAGCTATCGCGGCGCGCAGTTGTTCGAGATCGTCGGACTCGATGCGGAAGTCGTCGCGCTGTGCTTCGAGGGCACGCCATCCCGCATCGGCGGCGCTGGCTTCGCGCGCCTGGAGGCCGACGCCTGGGCGCTGGCCGCGCAAGGCTGGGACGATACCGCGCTGCCCGAACCCGGCGGCCTGCTGCACTACGTGCACGGCGGCGAGTACCACCAGTTCAATCCCGACGTGGTGCAAGCGCTGCAGCGCGCGGTCGCCACCGGCGCGCGCGAGGACTGGCGTCGCTACGCGGGCCTCGTCGACACCCGGCCCCCGGCCGCGCTGCGCGACCTGCTGCGCCCGCGCGCGGCGGCCATGCCGGTACCGCTCGACGAGGTCGAACCGGTCTCGGCAATCGTGCGCCGATTCGACTCGGCGGCGATGAGCCTGGGCGCGTTGTCGCCCGAGGCGCACGAGGCGTTGGCGATCGCGATGAACCGGCTGGGCGGACGCAGCAACTCCGGCGAGGGCGGCGAGGACCCGGCGCGCTACGGCAGCGAGCGGCGCAGCAAGATCAAGCAGATCGCTTCGGGCCGCTTCGGCGTGACGCCCGAGTACCTGATCAACGCCGAGGTGCTGCAGATCAAGGTCGCGCAGGGCGCCAAGCCCGGTGAGGGCGGCCAGTTGCCGGGCAGCAAGGTCGACGCGTTGATCGCGCGCCTGCGTTATGCCAAGCCGGGCATCGGCCTGATCTCGCCGCCGCCGCACCACGACATCTACTCGATCGAGGACCTGGCGCAGTTGATTTTCGACCTGCGCCAGGTCAACCCGCAGGCGCTGATCTCGGTCAAGCTGGTCAGCCATGCCGGGGTCGGCACGATCGCCGCCGGCGTGGTCAAGGCCGGCGCCGACCTGATCACGATCTCCGGCCACGACGGCGGTACCGGTGCCAGCCCGCTGGGCTCGATCCGCTACGCCGGCGCGCCGTGGGAACTGGGCCTGTCGGAGGCGCGCCAGGCGCTGCAGTTCAACGACATGCGCGACCGCGTACTGCTGCAGACCGACGGCGGGCTCAAGACCGGCCTGGACGTGATCAAGGCCGCGCTGCTGGGCGCCGACACGTTCGGCTTCGGCACCGCGCCGATGATCGCGCTGGGCTGCAAGTACCTGCGCATCTGCCACCTCAACAACTGCGCCACCGGCGTGGCGACCCAGGATCCGCGGCTGCGCGAACACCACTACAAGGGCCTGCCCGAGCGCGTGGAGGTGTTCTTCCGCAATGTCGCCGAGGACGTGCGCGAGCACCTGGCGGCGCTGGGCGCGCGC
Organism: Luteimonas sp. TWI596; assembly: GCF_039674105.1. NCBI lineage: Bacteria > Pseudomonadati > Pseudomonadota > Gammaproteobacteria > Lysobacterales > Lysobacteraceae > Luteimonas > Luteimonas sp. TWI596. The sequence goes on along the minus strand of NZ_JBDJMU010000017.1, from coordinate 4,574 downwards.
GCGCTCGACGAGATCGTCGGCCGCACCGACCTGCTCGAGCAGCACCTGCGCCGCACCCGCGACCACGTCGACATCGACCTGTCGATGCTGCTGCGCCGCGATCCCGACAAGCCGCTTGGCTACTGCGGTGCCCCGGCGCTGCAGGCGCCGCCCGACGGTCTGGCGGCCGCGCTGGACGCGCGCGTGTCCAAGGCGATCGCACGCGGCGACGGTGGCAGCTATGACTTCGAGATTCGCAACACCGACCGCAGCATCGGCACGCGCCTGTCGGGCGCGATCGCGCGCGTGCACGGCAACACCGGCATGGCCGACCGGCCGCTGACGCTGCGCCTGCGCGGCACCGCCGGCCAGAGCCTGGGCGCGTTCAATGCGGGCGGCCTGCACCTCGAACTGGAGGGCGAAGCCAACGACTACGTCGGCAAGGGCATGGCCGGTGGCCGGATCGTGTTGCGTCCACCGGCCGGCAGCGCGTTCGAGTCGCGGCTCACGCCGATCCTCGGCAACACCTGTCTGTATGGCGCGACCGGTGGCGAACTGTACGCTGCGGGCCGCGCGGGCGAGCGCTTCGGCGTGCGCAACTCGGGCGCGGTCGCAGTGATCGAAGGCGCCGGCGACCATTGCTGCGAGTACATGACCGGCGGCGCGGTCGCGGTGCTGGGTCGCACCGGCCTGAACTTCGGCGCCGGCTTCACCGGCGGCATCGCCTACGTGCTCGACCTCGATCGCGACTTCGTCGACCGCTACAACCACGAGTTGATCGACATCCTGCGGGTGACACCAGAAGCCTTCGACAACTACCGCTCGCACCTGCGCGATTTGATCGAGACCCACGCCCGCCTGACCGGCAGCGCCTGGAGCGCCCGCATCCTCGACGAGTTCCGCGACTTCGTCGGCAAGTTCTGGCTGGTCAAGCCCAAGGCCGCGAGCCTGGCGGCACTCGCCGAAGACCTGAGGCGGGCGGCATGAGGTCCGTGTTGCGCACATCCGCCTTTACGATCCGCTTCGCATCTCGCGCAACGGAGTCCACCTGATGACCAAGCGCGATGTGTTTCGGTTCCTCAAGGAGCCGCGCGAGATGCCGGGCAAAGTGCCGCTGACGCTGCGCACGGCCGGCGACTGGAACGAGCTCTATGGCGGCTTCGGGCCGAGCGAGGCCGCGCACCAGGCCGATCGCTGTCTCGATTGCGGCAACCCGTACTGCGAAGCCAAGTGCCCGGTGCACAACTACATCCCCAACTGGCTGAAGCTGGTGCAGGAAGGGCGCGTGCACGAGGCCGCGGCGCTGTGCCACGAGACCAACCCGCTGCCGGAGATGTGCGGCCGCGTGTGCCCCCAGGACCGGCTGTGCGAGGGCGCGTGCACGCTCAACGACGGCTTCGGCGCGGTGACCATCGGTGCAGTCGAGAAGTACATCGTCGATACCGCATTCGCCCAGGGCTGGCGGCCGGACCTGTCGAAGGTCGTGGCCACCGGCCGGCGGGTCGCGGTGATCGGTGCCGGGCCCGCCGGGCTGGCCTGCGCCGACCGGTTGGCGCGCGCCGGCATCGAGGCGGTCGTGTTCGACCGCTACGAGCAGATCGGCGGCCTGCTGCAGTTCGGCATCCCCAGCTTCAAGCTCGACAAGGCCGTCATCGCCACCCGGCGCGCCGTGCTCGAGGGCATGGGCGTGACGTTCCGGCTCGGCGTGGAGATCGGCCGCGACATCGCGCTCGACGCACTGCTGGAAGACTTCGATGCGGTGTTCCTGGGCACCGGCGCCTACCGCTACACCGATGGTGGACTGCCCGGCCAGGACCTGCCGGGCGTGCTGCCGGCGCTGCCGTTCCTGGTGCACAACGGCCGCCTGGTCACTGGCGGCGACACCTGGGGCCGGCCGATCGCCGGCTGGGAGGACACGCTCACGCTGCCGAAACTGACCGGCAAGCGCGTGGTCGTGCTCGGCGGCGGCGACACCGGCATGGACTGTGTGCGCTCGGCCGTCCGACTGGGCGCGGCCAGCGTCACCTGTGCCTACCGTCGCGACGAAGCCAACATGCCCGGCTCGGCGCGCGAAGTCGCCAACGCCCGCGAGGAAGGCGTGCGCTTCCTGTTCAACCGCCAGCCGCTGGCAATCGAAGCCGATGCGGACGGCAACGCGGCCGGCGTGCGCATGGTCGAGACCCGGCTCGGCGACCCGGACGCGAACGGCCGCCGTGCCGCCGTTCCGGTCGCGGGCAGCGAATCGACGCTGGCCGCCGACGTGGTGATCATCGCCTTCGGCTTTTCGCCGGCCGTGCCGGCCTGGCTCGACCCGCATGGCGTCGAGGCCCAGGCACCGGGCAGCGGGCGTATCCGCGTCGGCGGCGAGCGTCGGCTGCCGTATCAGACCGCGCATGAGCGCGTATTCGCCGGTGGCGATGCGGTGCGCGGCGCCGACCTGGTGGTCACCGCGGTGCAGGAAGGCCGCGACGCAGCCGCAAGCATCGCGCGCATGCTGCGCCGACGGGCCGCCGACACGACGCGGGCCGCGCTCGACGCCATCTGATCGACGCTGCGTGCCGCTGCGCGGTTTGCGTGGGCATGCGCCGGAACGCAGAACGGGGCCCGAAGGCCCCGTTCTGTTTCCATCGATGCAGCGTGGCCTCAGAACTTCAGGCCCACTTCCACCGTCAGCGTGCGCGGAAAGTAGAAGATCCCGGCATTGCGGTTCACCGACACGTAGCCGGTGTCGAGTTGGCCGCCTTCGCCGAAGTAGTTGCTGCTGCCGTCGGGTCCGCCGTAGACGTAGCTGTCGTAGTTCTTGAAGTTGAACGCGTTGAGCAGGTTCACGCGTGCGGTCAGCCGCGTGTCGCCCCCCAGCACGAACTCCTTGGTCGCCTGCAGATCCACGGTGCGGTAGCTCCAGATGTCGCCGCCGACCAGGAACTTGCCGTTGCCCGGCGGCACGAAGCCGACAAGTTGGCAGGTCGAACCGTCCCAGCCCTGGACGCCGTAGCAGGCCACGGTGTTGATCGGGTTGGCGGTCTCGAGCACCAGCTTGGCGCCGTAGGTCACCCCCCACGGCCCGTCGACCGAGGCCGAGGCGGTGAAGCGGTGCTTGGGCTGGTTGCTCGACTTCACGAACGGGAAGTACTGCAGCCGCGCCTTGTCGAAGTAGTCGAACTGGCTGTCGTTGTCGCGGCTGTTCTGGCGCGCCTGGGTATGGGTGTAGGCGATGTTGGCGCCCCAGCCCGATTCCTTGGTGTACGGCTTGTCGGCCGCCAGCAGGATCTGCGTGCTGCGCTGCTCGACGCCGTTGTCGCCCAGGATCACGCCGCCGAAGCCCGGCGGCACGCGATCGGAGGCGCCCCACGGCGGGCTGCCGTCGGGGCTGAAGAACGCGCCGTCGGGATAGCGGTTGCCGAGCGTGTAGCCGAAGCCGTCGCGGGCGAGGATGCGCTGCACGGTGACGTCGGTCAGCCACTGCCCCACCTGGTTGCTCATGCCCAGGCTGAACTGATCGCTGTAGGGCGTCTTGAGCCGGTTGTTGAGCATGAACGCCTCGGCGGCATCGCGCGAACCGGTGATACCGGCGAGCACGTCCGCCCCGCCCAGGTAGGCCGGGTCCCAGGCGACGCAACGCGAGCCGGTGATCGCCACGCACTGGCCGGTCGCCGGATCGGCGAACTCCAGGCGCACCAGCGAGATCGAGCCCTTGTGGCGCTCGAACGCGAGGTCGCGGAACAGGTTGCGGTCGTAGGACCGGCCGGCGCCGCCGTGGATCACGTGACGCTCGTCGGCGCCCAGGTCGTAGGAGAAGCCGAAGCGCGGCGCCCACGCGTCCTTGAAGTTCTTGCGGTTGCTGCCGGTGCTGATGTAGTCGAGCGGGTTGATCGCATCGATACCGCCGTTGAGCCAGCGGTCGACCCAGCGCTGCCCCGGATTCTGCGGATCGGCGGCGTAGAGCGCATCGACGAAGGCCTTCGGGGTGACGTGGTCGGTGTAGGCCGGCACGTCCTCGTAGTCCCAGCGCACGCCGAAGTTCAGCATCAGATGCGGGTTCACCTGCCAGTCGTCCTGGATATAGAACCCGTACTGCTTGGCCGTGGTCTCCACGCGCGGGCTCAGGCCGGGGGTCGCGAACGGCGCGATGAACTCCACGCGGTAGGGCTGCGCGGCGATCTGGCCGGTGGCCGGGTCGAACTCCCACGAGAACTGCGGGTTCAGCGGCTCGCCGTCGCTCGACGCCAGCTCGATGTTGCGGTAGTTCACGCCGACCTTGACGGTGTGATCGCCGTTGAACTCGAAGCTGTTGAAGGTCAAGTCGTCCTGCAGCGACCAGCCCTTCTGGTGCTGCGACTGCAGGCTGAACCCGCTGGCCGGGCCGAGCTGCAGCAGCGTGGCCTCGGTCAGCGGCGGGCGGCGGTCGATCACGGTGTAGATGGCGCCGTTGCCGAACGAGACCGGCGTCTTGGAGTTCTGCGAGTCCTGGGTGCTGACGATCAGGGCAGACTCAACTTCCAAGTGCAACACCCGGCGGAGTGTAGGGTGTCGCGATGGGAAAACAGTACAGCCACCTGAGCGCGGAAGAGCGCGCAGTGCTTCAGGTCGAGCGC
>NZ_JBDJMU010000016.1:0-104496 GCF_039674105.1 Luteimonas sp. TWI596 | reverse complement strand
TGATGAACGGGCGACCGCGCAAGACGCTCGGCTGGGCAACACCAGCCCAGGTGATGGAGAGGGAAATCATCGACTTCAAATCACGTGTTGCACTTGATTCTTGAGACCGCCCTTGGGATTCCCCGGGCAGTACTACGATGCGGAGACCGGCTTCTGGTACAACGGCTTCCGCGACTACGACGGGCGTGCCGGGACATACTTGCAGAGCGATCCGATTGGCTTAAAGGGGGGGTTGAATACGTACACTTATGTCAGTGGGAACCCGCTATCGCTGATTGATCCTGATGGGTTGAAGCAGTCATTCGCAGACTGCGTCGGCGAGAACAAATGGGACTGGGGGAAGCTTGGCCCTGCGGGTAAAGAAGGCACTTCTACGTTGGGAGATGTTGCTTCTGGTGCTCAGGTAGCTAATGCCGCCGGGAATGCAGTAGTTGGATATACCGGGTCAGGAATGAGCACGGCATCGCATGCAACATCTTGGCAGCACTCAGTGGGCTCGAAAATTGGCCAAGCAGGGCAGCGTGCTTTCAATGGACGGAACTTCGGTCCCCAGGTTCAGGTTCCTGTGAGCAATGTGGGTAGGCTCCTTGGTCGCGCCGCTGTAGTGACAACAGTTTGGGAGGGATTTTACGACGTTGGCACTATGGCCTACTGCGGTTGTTCGGCTTTGGTAGGAGAGTAGCTGTGTCAGATATGGTTAATGCGCGGGAAGAGTTGTCGCCAGATGATTTTTTTAATATCTACTACAAAGAGAGTGGATTGGAAAAAGTTTTAGTGATTGAGCTTTTGGAGCACGCTGCCCATGAGCTCGGCTTGCCAGCTGGAAAATTGAGGCCTCAGGATCGTTTTTCGGTTGAGCTAGCGGCTCGCCGCGGAAATGAGTGGGATTCTGGTTACGGAATCATATTGTATGAGCTCGGCCATCTTGCAAGGAAAAGAGGGAAAACTATTAAAGGAAAAATCGATTCAATTGACGACTATTTTAAGGCGATGTCTCTGGTCTATTATGATTGACCGGAGGGGCGGATAGGTTGGGCTATTTAACTGCTGTTTGATTCGGTGTGGTGGTTTTGCTATTGCTGTTATTGGAAATGCTATCGATTCGACAATCATTTCTTAATTTGGATTTTGATCTCAATTGCTTTTTCTGCTTATTATTGCGTGTTAATTAATTGTTGTAAAGCTGCATAGAATAAAATCTGTTTTATTTTCAATTAGTTTAGTGGCAAGGGTTTTCAATTTCTATCTGGGCATTGATCGTTCCCCGGTCCTCGTCCTTTTGCTGATGCGGGCTCTTGGCACGTGGCCTTACGGCTCTAGCACCCAATCGTTATGCCCCGGGTGATAGGTCGGGTGCTCCTTCATGTAGGCCTTGACCTCGTCCATGGCGTCGGCTTCGCGCTTGAAGTCCGCCTTGCGCTTGTCAGGGTCGAGGAACGTGACGTAAGTGGGCGCGCCACGGTTCTTCTCCCACTCCTGCTTGAAGTGCGCGAACTCGTCGCGGTGGAAGTCGAAGATGCTTCGGTCTTCCGGCGCCTGGCGGCCGCCCCAGTCAGAGCTCTTGAGTGCCCGGGCGTTCTTGACGTGGTCGTTGTGCAGGTTGTCGAACTCGCCCAGCGTGGTGCGTGCGTAGTCGTATTTGACGTTCCAGTCGGACTGTATGACGCCGTCGTCGGCCAGTGCGTTGAACCAGTCGTGCTGTTCGTTGGCGGTCTTCTTGGCCTTGGCGTTGCCTGTGAACACCGAGATCAGCTCGGAGACGGCGGTGAGCACGAAGCCCACCGGGCCTGCACCGCGTGCGATGGCGCCGGCGATCCGCTGGCCGGCCACCGCGGCGCCTTCGCCGCCGGCGGCGGCCAGGAACCGGTTCACGCCCGGACGCAGTTGGCCGTCCTTGGTCAGTTCGCCGACGATGCCGGTGAGCGCATCGGTCGAGCCGGAAATGACGCCGAGTACGCCGGCGGCCCGGTCGGCATCGGAGTCGGCATCGCCCAGGCCCATGCCGCCGGTGACGACACCGAGCATGCCGGTCGCGTGGCCGTTCAGCTTGGAGGCCACCTTCATCGTCGCGTCCACGCGCCGGTCGAACTTGCTGTCGCTGGCATCGCCCAGTCGGTCCTTGAGGCCGTCAGCGATCTTGTCCTGGTCCGGGACGGCGAGCTTGCCGGGGCCGTGGGGCGCGTCGGCGACTGCGTTGCGATAGGTGCGGGTAGCGTGATTGGTGTGGACGCTCTCCAGCCCCAGGCGCTTGGTGTCCTCGTTGCGCATGCCCAGTAGATCGGTCGCCGAGCCGTCGAGGGTCGATGCCACGTTCTTGAGCAGGGTGGGCCCGCTTTCGAGCGATGCGGCCATGCCCAGCACGCCACCCACGGTGCCGAGGATTTCCTCGGGCGTTTCGCCCAGGCCGTCGCGCACCAGCGAGCGGATCGTCTGGGTCATGCCGATCGCACCGGTGACGGCCGGCAGCAGGCCGTTCGAGGACAGGTCGCTGACCAGGCTGCGCATGTCGGACTGGGCGCGCTTGTCGCTGGCGAACATGGTGTCGGAGAAGACCTGGTCGATGTCGTCGTGCCCACCGTTGCGCATGCCGTCGAGCAGCTTGGAGAAGTCCTGTTTGACGGTGTCGTCGGCCTTCAGCACGCTGTCGAGCTTGCCTGCCATGTCAAAGGGCAGTTCCGCCTTGCCGATGCCGTTCTTGATCGCACCCAGGCCCGCGTCCACCGCATCCACGCGCGCCTCCGAGCTCACGAGCTCGGGATCGGCGAAGACCGTGTCGATCTCGCCGGCCAGCGCATTGAGCGCGAAGGTCTGGCCGGCCTCGCCGGCGCGTTCGGGGTCGATCAGCGCCAGTTGCGAGAGTGCGTCCTCGACGTCGGCTTTCGCCAGTGGGCGTTCGCTTGCGTCGAGCTGGTTGGCTTCCTTCACGTAGTCGGCGCTGCCGACGACCTTTTCCAGGCGATCGGCCAGCTTGTTGCGCTCGTCTTCCGGCACCTTGCCGACGGCCTCGGTGAGCTTGGATTGGTAGAGTTCGGCGACCTGTTCGTTGCGCATCGCCGAATCGAGTTCGCGATTGACCGCGCGCTCGTCGAAGATCTCCTGCATGTCCGCTTGCTCGAGTCGGACAAGGTTCTCGGTGCGAGTCCGGGTGCTCTTGAACGCACCGCTGATGCGGTCCTCGTAGACCGGATGGATCGGGCGTCCGTTGGTGACCGCGCTGCGGGCCTCGACCAGGCGCAGGAATTGGGCTTGGGCGCTGCCGTCGTAGAGGTCGCTGCGCCCTTTGATCTCGTCGATCGTCAGCTTCATCGCGGCCTCGCCGACGCTGAGCTTCTCGCCGTCCTGTTCGACGTCGGTCTTCAGGGCGAACAGGTCGGTGTCCTTGCTCGCGGGCAGGCGCGCGTTCTCGCGGGTCTGGTCGACAGTGCCTTGGCCGTCATCGAGATACTTGCGCTCGGCCAGCGCGTGCAGGTCCGGGGCGTCCGAGGGGCTGACCGCCAGCTTGTCCCCTCCCTTGGTGTCCACGCGCAGCCAGCCGTCGTCGAACTCGCCGGGGTAGGACACTTGCTTGATGTCGTCGTAGACCACGTCCTCCTTGGCCCCGGCCACCTTGTAGCCGTCCTCGGTCACAGACTTCGGGGCGGCCTTGTCTTTGTCCTTGTCGTCGCCGGAGGCCGGCTTGCGTGCGCGTTCGTCGGCCTTGTCGGTATCGATGAACTCCGATGCGCGGCTCTCGTCGATGTGGCCATCGGCATAGCCGCGCTCGACACTGTCGACGACGCGCTTGCGATCGCTGTCGTCGATGCGGCCCTGGTCGACCAGCTTGTCGAGGCGGTCGCTCTGCAGCCAGGAGCCGAGCGCGCCCTTGTCGCGTTCGAACACCACGCCCATGAACCGGCCGCGATCGTTGTCGTCCAGGCCACTGAGGAACCGGTCGTCGGTGGCCAGGGCCGCAAGCCGCTTGTCGTAGTCGTCCTTGCGCGCGCGGCGTTCGCCGACGTCGTGCAGCGACTTGTGCAGGTCGACGAGGTCGTCCTTGCTCGGTGCGTCCGATGGCCGGTCGCTCGCCTTGTCCACCTTGGCGGTGTCGATGAACTCCGACGCCTTGTCCGGCTCCACATGCTGGTCGGCGTAGCCGCGCTCGACGGCATCGACCACCCGCTGCCGGTCGTTCTCGCCGAGCCGGCCGTCGTCGACCAGCTTGTCGAGACGATCGCTCTGCAGCCAGGATTTCAGCGCGCCCTTGTCGCGGTCCAGGATCGCGCCCAGGAAGCGCCCGCGGTCCTCCTGGCTCAGCGTGGGCAGGAATTCGGAGGCCAGCGCCTGCAGGCGGCGGTCGTAGTCGTCCTTCTTGCCGCTGCGCTCGCCGACATCGTGCAGCGCTTTTGCCAGTTCGGTGAGTTCGGCACGGCTGGGTGAGGTGTAGTCGGCCGGTACGCTGGAGGTGTCGGAGACGCGGGCTGCGTTGATACCATCGATCGCCATCGGTTTGCTCCCTGGCAGGAATGGGCAACGCGCCCATCAGGGCGCGTCCTCCATTGTCCAGAGACATGTGGGGCGCGCGAGCTAGGGACACCCCCTAACCCAGACGTCGTAGTTCGCCAAACGCGTCACATTCAGTCTCCGGAACGCGGGCGCAAGTCGGAGGTCCGTCGCAGCAGTGCGAGCCCGGCGAGGCTTGCCGTCGACATGGCCAGGGCATACGCCACGAGCGGCCAGGGGGTCGCGCCATTGAACGTCAGCACCGACAAGGTCCCCAATCCGCTGACGATCAGGCTCTGGATGGCGTAGTACAGGGCGACGGCGGTGCCGGCCGCATCCGCGAAATCGCCGAGGGCGCCATTTGCGGTCACGGACACGACCAGCACGATGCCCACGCACATCACCCACATCGGCATGACGAAGCTGACGAAGCCGGGCTCGATCGATGCCGCACACGCGGCCAGGACGATCGCGCCGAAGGCGATGGTGCAACTTCCTCGTACAAAGCAGCCCTGGATGCCCCAGCGTCGCACGCATGCCGGGATGGCGCGCGTGGTGAGGATCATCGCCAGCGCTGCCGTGGAGAAGGCCAGGCTGAATTTGATCTGGCTCCAACCCGCGCCGGCCATCAGGACCCGGGGCGCGATGGAGAAGAACACGAAGAAGCTGCCCATGGCGGTGCCGAATCCGAGCGTATAGACCCAGAAGGCCCGGTTGCGCAGGATCGATGCAAGGCGCGGGCCTTGGGTCGACGTGGTCACGGGCCGGGTTTCGTGCCAGCGCGGCCAGGCGCGCACCAGTGCGAGGACCGCCATTGCACCGAGCAGGACGAAGATCGCCCGCCAGCCCAAGGCCAGCGCCACCACGGCGCCCAGAATCGGGCCCAACGCGGGCACGAACGCCAGGATCGCGCTGAACACGCCGTAGAGGGTCGTGCTTTCGGGCTTGTCGGCATACACGTCGCGCACCGTGGCGAACGTGCCCACGAGGGCGGCGGATGCGCCCAGGGCCTGGATCACACGCAGCAGCAGGAATTGGCTCCCGCTACTGGCTACGGCCAGCAACAAGGACGCGAGCGCATAGGCAACGGCCCCGCCGAGCACGACGGGGCGGCGCCCGATCCGGTCCGAGAGTGGGCCGAAGAGGAGTTGGCCCACGCCCAGAATCAGGATGTAGGCGCTGAGCGTGAGTTGGATGATCCCAGGCGATGTGGCCAGCGCGGCGGGCATCTGCGGCACCACCGGCAGGTAGACATCCATCGCCAGCGAGGCGAGCAGATCGAACGGGACCATCAACAGCAACGTCGATGGCACGGAGTAGGCCCAGGTGGGCGAGTTGTTGTCGGACATGGCAAAGCCCCCGCGCAGAGTGGAATCTGGCGGCGATCTGCCTGCTCGTGAATGCGAGATCGAGGAAAGACCGCCGCAACGACTGGTCGAACACGTCGCTGCGGCTTAGCGCTCTGTGGAAGGGCCTGCTGCCATGCCGGGGATGCCTGAAGGCGCGATTGAACTGCAGACTCTAGTCAACATCGGTTGCGAACTCCAGGCAGGTGCAAGCTGGGTCCTCAGCCGCATGTGAAAGATGGCGGCGGAGCAGCGGCTATCGCGGACCATCGTGGTCGGCGTGAGGCTATTCAAATACAGTGAGCGTCGGGTATCGCGCGACGCGGTGGAAAGAGTGAAGGCGACATATAGGTGGATTCCGCTGCTGCCAGTGTTACTACTGATGCAATCCTGCTCGGAGGTCGCGCTTGAAGACGTCAGTGACGAACCTGCGTACAGCGTTCTGGTCGGCAGGCGGTACGAAATCGTGGGCGCCATCGATGCCTACGGGATCAGGGCGCACTCCGGCGCTGCTACGAGTTACGTCGCTCTGATTCCCCCGCCCGGCGTCGGCGGGTCGGAGGTGGCGTATCGGCGGCGGCTGACGCTTGGCTCGCAGATCCAAGTTGAAAAGGTCTTCGAGACGAATCGCTGGTTCGATTGCGGAGTTGCTCTGCGTGTGCGTCTCGAGGATGGGTCAGAATTTAGCGAATTGGTCAGGGTTGAGTTGAACCGGGGCAATGAAAGCGAATCGTGCCGAGACCTCAATCCTGCGATCTACAGAGCGCTGGGTTGACGCAACCTAGTTGCGAGTGGCCCATTAGTCAGCAGATCTCGATCCACGTCTGGCGGCAGACAAGCGGCACCGGCGCCGTGTCCCGCGCGAGATCGAACAGGCGACTGGCACCGTCGGCTGGCCCCAACGCGCATGCTGCTGATGCAGCATGCGACATTGGAGGATGCATGCGTCGAGTAGTGCCAGCTCGCCATCCCTGAGCCAGGCAGCGATCTTCGTTAGCCGGACTTCAGTGGGTTGCGTCTCGCCAGCTGATGTCCGGCCATGTCTGCGACGGGCATTGCGCTTGGACATCGTTCACGCCCTTGTATCGGCAGGCCGGCGCTCGCGCCGATGCGCCCAGCGGTACAGCACGGGCAGCACCAGCAGGGTCAGCAGGGTCGAGGACACGATGCCGCCGATGACGACGGTGGCCAGCGGGCGTTGCACTTCCGCGCCGGCGCCGACGTTGAAGGCCATCGGCACGAAGCCGAGCGAGGCGACGAGGGCGGTCATCAGCACCGGGCGCAGGCGGGTCAGGGCGCCGTCGCGGATCGCCGTCGCGAGCGGCAGGCCGTCGGCGCGCAGGCGGCGGATGAAGCCCACCAGCACCAGGCCGTTGAGGACGGCCACGCCCGACAGCGCGATGAAGCCCACGCCGGCAGAAATCGACAGCGGGATGCCGCGCGCCGCGAGCGCCAGCACGCCGCCGGTCAGTGCCAGCGGCACGCCGCTGAACACCACCAGTGCATCGCGCAGCGATCCGAACGCCAGGAACAGCAGGACCAGGATCGCAGCCAGCGTCGCCGGCACCACCAGGCGCAGGCGCTGGCCGGCCGAGACCAGTTGCTCGAAGGTGCCGCCGTAGTCGATCCAGGTGCCGGTCGGCAATGGCACGCGCGCGCGTACCTGCGTCTGCAGGTCTTCGACGAAGCCGCCAAGGTCGCGGCCGCGCACGTTGGCGGTGACCACGATGCGGCGCTTGCCGTTTTCGCGAGTGATCTGGTTCGGGGCCAGCCGGGTTTCGATGTCGGCGACCTCGCGCAGCGGCACGGTGCGTGGTGCGCCCGAGGCCCAGGCCTCGTCGCGGCCGGCTTCGTCGGGCGACGGGGCGGTGCCCAGCGGGATCGGCAGATCGGCGAGCGCGGCCGGGTCCGTGCGTCGGCCCTCGGGCAGGCGCACGACGATGTCGAAGCGGCGGTCGCCTTCGAACAACTGGCCGGCGGTCTGGCCGCCGATGGCGGCGGCGACCACGCGCTGGACGTCGCCGGGATTGAGGCCGTAGCGGGCCATTGCGCGCGGGTCGGGAGCGATCTCCAGCAGTGGCAGGCCGTCGACGGCTTCGGTGCGTACGTCGGCGGCGCCGTCGATGCTGCGCAGCACGGTTTCGACCTGGCCGGCCAGGCGTTGCAGCACTTCGAGATCGTCGCCCTGGATGCGCACCGCCACGTCGCTGCGCACGCCGGAGATCAACTCGTTGAAGCGCATCTGGATCGGCTGGGTGAACTCGTAGTTGCTGCCGGGCATCGCCTGCGCCAGCGCTTCGATCTCGGCCACCAGCGTGGCGCGTGACTTGCGCGGCTGTGACCAGTCGCTACGCGGATGCAGGATGACGAAGGTGTCGGCGACCGACGGCGGCATCGGATCGTTGGCGACCTCGGCGGTGCCGATGCGCGAGAACACGTGCGCGACCTCGGGTGCTTGCAACAGGCGCCGTTCGAGCGCGCGCTGCATCGCCACCGATTGCTCGATGCCGGTGCCGGGAATGCGCATCGCATGCAGGGCGATGTCGCCTTCGTCCAGGCTCGGCACGAACTCGCTGCCCAGGCGTGTGGCCAGCCAGCCGCACCCCAGCACCAGCACTGCGGCGCCGGCGACCAGCCAGCGGCCATGGCGGAGCGCACCGTCGAGCAGCGGCGCATAGCCGCGTCGGGCGGCACGCATCGCGCGGTTCTCGTGCTCGGCCACGCGGCCGCGCAGCAGCAGGGCGATCGACGCCGGCACGAAGGTCAGCGACAGCAGCATCGCGCCGGTCAGCGCCAGCACCACGGTGATCGCCATCGGGTGGAACATCTTGCCTTCGACGCCGTCGAGTGCGAACACCGGCACGTAGACCGCGGCGATGATGCCCAGGCCGAACAGACTGGGGCGGATGACCTCGGCGGTGGCGCTGGCTGCCAGCGCATGGCGCTCGTCGGTGTCGAGCAGCCGGCCCAGCCGTTGTTGTGCCTGGCCGAAGCGGCGCAGGCAGTTTTCGACGATGATCACCGCGCCGTCGACGATCAGTCCGAAGTCCAGTGCGCCCAGGCTCATCAGGTTGCCCGAGACGCCGCCCTGGCGCATGCCGATGATGGTGAACAGCATCGTCAGCGGGATCACCAGCGCGGTGAGCAGCGCGGCGCGCGCGTTGCCCAGCAGCAGGAACAGCACCACGACCACCAGCAGCGCGCCTTCGATCAGGTTGCGGGCCACGGTGCGGACGGTGCGGTCGACCAGGGCCGTGCGGTCGTACACCGCGGTCGCGTGTACGCCGGCCGGCAGGCTGGCATTGGCGGCCTCCAGCCGCGCGGCCGCGGCGCGTGCGACGGTGCGGCTGTTCTCGCCGACCAGCATGAACACCGTGCCCAGCACGACCTCGCCGCCGTCCTTGGTCGCGGCCCCGGTGCGCAGTTCGCGGCCTTCGCCGACGTCCGCGACATCGCGCACGCGCAGCGGCACGCCGTCGCGCCGGACCAGCACGATGTTGCCGATCGCCGCGATGTCGGCGACCTGCCCAGGCACGCGTACCAGCAGTTGCTGGCCGTTGCGCTCGATGTAGCCGGCGCCGACGTTGCGGGTATTGGCCTCGATCGCGGCGACGATGTCGTCGAAGCGCACGTCGAGCGCGACCAGCCGCGCCGGGTCGGGCGTGACGTGGATCTGCCGTGCGAAGCCGCCCACGGTGTCGACTTCGGTGATGCCCGGCACGGTGCGCAGCTGCGGGCGGATCACCCAGTCCTGCAGCGTGCGCAGGTCGGTCGCGGTGTAGGCGCTGCCATCGGGCTTGCGCGCGCCCGCTTCGGCCTCGACGGTGTACATGAAGATCTCGCCCAGGCCCGTGGCCGCGGGGCCGAGCGTGGGCTCGATCCCGTCGGGCACCTGGCCGCGGACCTGCTGCAGCCGTTCGGCCACCTGCTGGCGTGCGAAGTACAGGTCGGTGCCGTCCTCGAAGACCACGGTCACCTGCGACAGGCCGTAGGCCGACAGCGACCGGGTGTGGTCGAGGCGCGGCAGGCCGGCGAGTGCGGTTTCGATCGGGAAGGTGATGCGTTGCTCGGTCTCCAGCGGGGCGTAGCCGGGGGCGGCGGTGGTGACCTGCACCTGCACATTGGTGATGTCGGGCGTGGCGTCGATCGGCAATCGCAGGAAGCTCCAGACGCCGGCGGCGATCAGCGCAAGCGTGGCCAGCAGGACCAGCCAGCGATGGCGAATGGCCAGGTGGATCATCGACTCAAGCATCCGGGCGCGCTCCGTGCAGGGCCGATGCGGCGGCGGGCGCGGTCGCTCGCTGCGCGTGTCCGCGAGTGCGGCGCAGCGTGGGATGCATCGTGTCAGTGCGCATGGGTCGCCCCCGCTTTTTCGAGGTCGGCCTTGAGCGTGTAGCTCTGCGCGACCACCACATCGTCACCTGCGGCGATGCCGTCGAGAATCTCGACCTGCTGTGCATCGCGGCGGCCCAGCGACACCGGTCGCGCTTCGTAGCGCTCGCCTTCGCGCACGAACACCACATCGCGCGCGTCCATGCGTTGCAGTGCGCTCAGTGGGACCACGAGCGCGGCCTGCTGCAGGGAGACGGTGACCTGCGCGCGGACCGCGGCGCCTGGGCGCCATTGGCCGTCGGCGTTGTCCAGGCGCGCGCGCGACACCGTGCTCTGGCTGGCGGTCGCGGTGGCGGGCAGGACGCGCTCGATGCGGGTCTGCGCGGTCGCACCGTCGCCGAGCCGGGTGATCGTGACCGGCGAGCCGGGCGCGAGGTGTTCTGCATCGCGGCCGTAGACGTGCAGGTCCACCCACAGCGTCGACAGGTCGGCGATCTGGTAGAGCACCGCGCCTTCGCTGGCGACCTGTCCGACCGCGGCGTCGCGCGCGAGCACGGTGCCTCCGATCGGCGCGGTCACGGTGTAGGACGACAGGCTGAGGTTGCTGTCGATGGTCGCCAGCGGCTGGCCGGCACGCACGACATCGCCCAGTTCGGCATGCAGGCGGCGGATCGGCCCGGGAAAGCGGGCGGTGACGCGGGCATTGCCGGTCTCGAGCGTGGTCAGCAGGCCCTGCACTTCGTGCTGGTCGGCGATCGTGCCGGGCCCGGCGGGTGCGGTGCGCAGGCCGATGTCGCGTGCGATCGCGTCGGGCACGACGAGGGCGGTGTCGTGGCCGTGCGCGTCTTCGTCGGCTCCAGCGTGCGGGTCGTCGTGGTCGGCAGCGCTCGCGGTGGGGGCGCTGTCGGGCGCGCCGCAACCGGCCAGCGCCATCAACAGCAGCAGGGCCAGTGCGCGGGCGGGCAATCGGGTCGTCATCGAGTGTCTCCGGTGGTGGCAGGCCGCGCGAGCGGCTCGCCGGTCAGGCGCTGGAGTTCGATCAGCGCACGTTGGGCGGCTTCGGCGGCGTCGAGTTGTTGGCGCAGCGCGTCGCGGCGGGCGTCGAGCAGCTGCGCCCATTCGAGGTAGGTGGCAGCGCCCGCGGCCCAGGCGCGTTCGGTCTGGGCCAGGGCGCGCGCCAGCTGCGGCAGCACGTCGGCCTGCAGCCGTTGCACCTGCGTACGCTCGACGAGGTAACGGCCGTGCGCCTCGGCCAGCGTGGCCTGCAGTGCGCGATCGCCGGCCTCGCGTTCGACCGAGAGCAGCGCCAGTTCGGCTTGGGCGGCGCGGATCTCCGGCTGCGCGCGTGCGCCGCTGCCCAGCGGCACCGTGAGGCTGCCCAGCAGCGAGACGTCGCGGGTGTCCTGGCTGCGGCGCACGCCCAACTGCCAGCCGACATCGGGCGTGCGCGCGCTGCGCGCCAGTTGCAGCCGGGCCTCTGCGATGCGGCGTTGGTCGCCGAATCGGCGCAGTTCGGGCGTGCGCTCGAGCAGGGCGCGCAGGTCGGCGAACGTGGCGATCTCCGGCAGCGCCAGGGGATCGGTGTCGGTCACGGCGAAATCCGCCTCGGGCGTGCCCCAGAGCATCGCCAGGCTGCGGCGTGCGGCGTCGCCTTCGGCTTGCGCGCGCGCGCGGCGCAGCTCGGCCTGGGCTTGCATCGCCTGCGCGGCGAGCGCGACCGCCTCGGGGGCGGCGCCGGCTTCGAAGCGACGGCGTGCGGCCGCGACCACGCGGGCCTGCTCGGCGATCTCGTCGTCGGCCAGGCGGCGTTGTCGCGCCGCGACCACGGCGGTCAGATAGCGGCGCGCGGTCTCGGCGAGCAGGTCCACCCGCGCCGCTTCGCGCTGGAGCGCGAGCGCATCGATCCGGGTTTGCGCCAACGCGCGGCGCGCGTCCGGCTTGCCGCCGCGCTCGAACACGCCAGCCAGCGTCAAGGTCGCTTCCAGGGTGCTTGTGGGCGCGTCGGGCACCAGGTTCTCGATCTCGATGCCCGCTTCCAGCGGTGGACGCTGCGCGGCGAGATCGCGCTCGGCGGCGAGCACCGCGCCGCGGCCATCGACCAGGCGCAGGTCGGGATGGGCCTCGGCGACGCGCACGAACGCCGCGTCCAGGGTCAGGACCTGCACCGCCGCGGGGGCGGGCGTCATCGGGACAGCGAGTGCAGCAGAAGGCGCCGCCTGCGCCGGCACAAGGCACGGCGCGACGGCGAGGGCGGCGCAGGCCGCCAGTCGCAACAGCATGGGACACACTCCGATCGTGAGCGCCGGCCGTGATGGACCGACGGCAACGTAGGGGGCGGGCAGGCCACATAGACGCGCCTGCCCGGGCCTCAGGACCGCTGGCAGGGACCTCGGGCGAGGTGTCGAGGCAGGGGCGGGTGCGGACGTGCGCTCAGGTCGGCGCCGCACTCGTGTGCGCGGCGGCCTGCGGTGGCGCGTCTTGGCGGGAGACGTGACGTGGCCTGTCGGCCCGCGTCACGGCGCCGGACGGCGACGTGCGTCGGGCACCCGATACCGCCCGGCACGTAATGCGCGCGGACGCCAGCGGGCTCAGGCGGCGATCGGGGGACGCAGCAGGCGTTCGTGGCGGCGGGTCGGGGCGTCGCCGGGGTGCGGATAGGCAGGTCGGACCACGACCAGCGGGGCCAGGGCGGGCAGTACCGGCGGCAGCGCCGGGGTATGCGCGCCGCAACCGGCGCAGTGGGCGACCGCATGCAGCAGGTCGCCATCGTCGGCGTGGGCGTGTGCGGTCGCGTCGTGCTCGGTGGCGGTCTCGCCGCGGACGAGCTCGTAGGTGTTGCCCATCGCCACCATCACCGGCGCGATCGCCAGGCCCAGCACCAGCAGCGCCAGCAGCAGCCGGCGCGACCAGGACAGGCGGTTTCGGGACAGGGGCATCCGCGCAGCCTAGAGGCAAGGCGCGGCGTTACACAATTCCAGGCTCAGTCGCGCGGACCGCGCAGTCGTTCGAGCACGCCGTCGAGCGCTTCGAGGTTGCCGTAGTGGATCACCAGCCGGCCCTTGTTGCCGCGGCCGTTGGCGATCGAGACCCGCGTGCCCAGGGTCTCCGACAGTTCGTTCTCCAGCGAGACGATGTCGGCCTGCGGGCGGGCCTTGCTGCGTGCGGCGCTGCGGCCGTTGCCGCCCGGCACCCGGCCGGCGGCGAACTGCTGCGCGCGGTGCTCGACCTCGCGCACCGACCAGCCGTGCTCGACCGCCTCGCTGGCGAGCTTGCTGGCCAGCTCCGGCGAGAGCGTGAGCAGTGCGCGCGCATGCCCCATCTCCAACTGCTTGGACTCGACCAGGATGCGGATCGCCGGCGGCAGTTCGAGCAGGCGCAGCAGGTTGGACACCGCCGCGCGCGAGCGACCGACGGCCTCGGCGGCCTGGGCGTGGGTGAGGTCGAACTCGTCGATCAGTCGCTGCAGCGCCTGGGCTTCCTCCAGTGGGTTGAGGTCCTCGCGCTGGATGTTCTCGATCAGCGCCATCGCCACGACCGTGCGGTCTTCGACGTTGCGCACGACCACCGGCACGTCGGCCAGGCCGGCCTGCTTGGAGGCGCGCCAGCGGCGTTCGCCGGCGATGATCTCGTAGGTGCGGTCGGGCAGCTCGCGCACGACGATGGGCTGGATCACGCCCTGGGCGCGGATCGATTCGGCCAGTTCGGTGAGCTTGTCCGGGTCCCAGTGCTTGCGCGGCTGGTAGCGGCCTGCGGTCAGCGCATCGATCGGCAGCGTGCGCAGGGTGTCGGTCTCGGTGGCCTCCAGGCTCGGCGCCTCGGCGGCGGCCTTGGGACCGAGCAGCGCTTCGAGGCCGCGTCCCAGGCCGCGCTTCTTGGCGGGCGTCTTGGCGGTACTCATGCCGGCGTATCCATGGCGGTGGATTCCTTGTGCGTCTGGGTCCGCTCGCGTTCGCGGCGGAGGATCTCGCCGGCCAGGCCGAGGTAGGCGATGGCGCCGCGCGATGACCGGTCGTAGCCGACGATACTCTGGCCGTGGCTCGGCGCCTCGGCAACGCGCACGTTGCGCGGCACGATGGTCCGGAACACCTGATCGCCGAAATGCCCGGTCAGCTCGGCGGAGACCGCATTGGCCAGGTTGTTGCGCACGTCGAACATTGTGCGCAGCACGCCTTCGATCTCGAGCGAGGGGTTGAGGTTCTGCTTGAGGGCGTCGATCGTCTGCAGCAGCGCCGACAGGCCCTCGAGCGCGTAGTACTCGCACTGCATCGGCACCAGCACCGAATCGGCTGCGGTCAGCGCATTGAGCGTGAGCAGCGACAGTGCTGGCGGGCAGTCGATGATGATGAAGTCGTAGCGCGGGCGCAGCGGCGCCAGCGCGCGCTTGAGGCGCTGCTCGCGGTCCCCGGCGTCCATCAGCTCGACCTCGGCCGCGGTCAGGTCGGTGTTGCCGGGAATCAGGTCGACCTCTTCCTCGGTCTGCACGATCGCGTCCATCGCCTCGACCTCGCCCAGCAGCACGTCGCAGGTGGAGACCGGCACGATCGACTTGTCGATGCCGCAGCCCATCGTTGCGTTGCCCTGCGAGTCGAGGTCGACCAGCAGCACGCGCTTGGGCGTGCGGGCCAGCGCTGCGGCCAGGTTGACCGCCGTGGTCGTCTTTCCGACGCCGCCTTTCTGGTTGGCGATGGCGATGATGCGGGCCATGGGCTCCGGGCGCGGTTGAGGACGGGAGCCGGGCGCCGCGGGCGGCGTCCGGAGGGGGATTATGCCCTAAGGCGGGCAGGGGGTCGGGCGCGCCGGCCGGCGCGGACGCGGTTCAGGCGGCAGCGGCGCCGGGTGCGCGGGCGACCACGACAAGGTGCCGGTCGGCGTCCAGGCCGGGCACCCGCAACGGGTGCACCGCCTCGAGTTGCCAGCCGGCGGGCAGTGCGGCGATCTCGTCGTCGGGCCGTTGGCCCTTCATCGCCAGCAGCCGGCCGGCGTCGGCCAGCAGGTGGCCGCCGGCGGCGAGGATGTCGGGCAGTGTGGCGAGCGCGCGTGCGGTGATCGCGGCGAATGCGCCAGGCCGGTCGACCGCCTCGATCCGGGACTCGGCCACCTCGGCGTTGCCCAGCCCGAGTTGGCGCACCGCCTCGCGCAGGAAGCGCGCCTTCTTGCCATTGGATTCGACCAGGGTCACCCGCAGCGCGGGCAGCGCGATCGCCAGCGGGATGCCGGGCAGGCCGGGACCGGTGCCCAGGTCGGCGAGCGTCGGCAGCTCGGCCGCGTAGGGCGTCATCGCCAGCGAGTCGAGCAGGTGGCGCACGACCATCTCGCGTGGCTCGCGGATCGCCGTGAGGTTGTAGGTGCGGTTCCAGCGCGCGAGCAGCGCGAGGTAGTCGAGCAGCGGCCCGGCCAGGGTCGGGTCCAGGGCGAGGGCGCGCAGGCCGGCGTCGAGTTCGGCGCGCAGCGCGGGGTCGTGGGCGGTGGTCATGGCCGGCATTGTAGAAGCCGCGGCCGCCAGGCCAGCGTCGCCAGGTAGCCGGGCAGCGGCGAGAACGCCTGGAGGCGCCAGTCGCCCGGACGGCCGAGTGCGGGATCGCAGGCCACCAACGACCAGTACCCCTCGACGGCCGCGAACGTCAGCCGGTCCAGGCCGAACGACAGCCCGTGGCCGTGGGCCTTGAGCACGGCTTCCTTCGCGCACCACAGGCGCACGAAGGCGGTTTCGGCGTCGTCAGGCGGCAGACGGGCGAGTGCGTCGGCCTCTTCGCGGGCGAAGAACCGCCGCGCCAGCGCCATCGCCTGTGGCCGCGGACGCAGCCATTCGATATCGATGCCGACATCGACGCCATCGCCGAGCGCGACCGCGAGCGCCTCCCCGCTGTGGCTCCAATTGATGTCGAATCGGGTCGGGGGGTCGCCAGACGCGTCGGTGGCGACCCGCAGCTGCGGCCGGCCGCGGGCGTCGCGGCTCAGGTCGATCCGGGCAGCGTCGATCGCCAGCTCGGTGGCCAGCCACGGGCGGAGCAGAGTTTCGGCCGATTGGCCGCGGCGGTAGTCGCGCCAGGCGCAGCGGACGGGGCCTGTACGCAGGCTGCTATATGGGCTGAACATCCGCACTTGGCATGCCGCGGGGCGTCCAGCGTAAGCTAAAACGTCGGATACGCGATGCCGCCGGGGCGCGCGGGCCAGGTCACGAGGAGCGCAGCGCGGATGTCGGCAGTCGTTTGGGAACAGGGGGGCGTGGGGGAGGCGCAGGATGCCGGGCAGCTGCCGCTGGCCCTCGGCGAGGGCGCGCGCGCGGTCGCGTTCGGCGGACAAGGCCCGGTGCCGCTGGCGACGTTCCTGGCGCACGTGCGCGGCGTGGCCGCGATGCTGCCCGACGCGCCATGCGCGCTGAACCTGTGCGAGGACCGCTACCGCTTCCTGGTCGCATTCTGCGCGGTCGCACTGCGCGGGCAGACGACGCTGCTGCCGCCTTCGCGCACGCGCGGGGCGATCGACGACGTGCGGGCACGTCATCCCGACAGCTACTGCGTCGGCGATCGCGGCGACTGCGGCTGCGAGGCCGACGGCGCCACCTCGGGCGCGATGCCGCCGCATTACCTGCGCCTGCCCGAGGTCCTGCCCCTGGCGTTCGCCGACGACATGCCCACACTCGTTGCCGATGCGGTGGTCGCGATCGGTTTCACCTCCGGCAGCACCGGCGTGCCGACCGCCAATGCCAAGACCTGGGGCAGCTTTTACGCCAGCACCACGCAGAACCTGGCGGCGCTGGCCGACCTGCACGACACCACGCTCCCCGTTGTCGCGACGGTGCCGCCGCAGCACATGTACGGCATGGAGATGTCGGTGCTGCTCCCGTTGCTGGGCGACGTGGCGGTGCATGGCGCGCGGCCGTTCTTCCCCGAGGACATCGCCGCGGCGCTGCGCGATGCGCCGGCGCCGGCGCTGCTGGTGACCACACCGGTCCACCTGCGCACGCTGGTCGACTCGGGCGTGGCGCTACCGCCGCTGGCCGCGATCGCCACTGCGACCGCGCCGCTGCCGCAGGCGCTGGCCGCGCAGGCCGAGGCGCGCTTCGGCTGCGAGGTGCGCGAACTGTTCGGCTCGACCGAGACCTGCATCTTCGCCCGCCGCCGGACCGCCTGCGAGACCGCCTGGACGCCGTTCGCCGGCGTGCGCCTGCAGCCGGTGCCCGACGGCACGCTGGTGACCGCGCCGCACCTGCCCGAGCCGCGGATGCTGGCCGACATCGTCGAGCTCGACGCGCAGGGGCGGTTCGTGTTGCGCGGGCGTCAGGCCGACATGATCGAAATCGCCGGTAAGCGCGCGTCGCTGGCCGACCTCACCCGCCGGCTGCTGGCGATCGAGGGCGTGCGCGATGGCGTGATCTGCCAGGCGACGACCGCCGATGCCTATGGGGTGCGGCGGATCGCGGCGGTCGTGGTCGCCGATCCTGGGCTCGACGACGCGACGCTGCTGGCCGCGCTGCGCGAGAGCACCGATCCGGTGTTCCTGCCGCGGCGCTTGCGCCGGGTGGATGCGCTGCCGCGCAACGAGACCGGCAAGCTGCCGCGCGCCGCGCTGGACGCTCTGCTCGGCGACGCAGTGGCCTAAGCGCGTCGTCTGTGTGCTGACGGCCGCCGGCGAGCCCGGCGGTTCCCTTTCGCAGTTGGAGGTTGGCTGGCATGGAACCGACGTCGTTCTGGTCCTGGGTGTTCTATCTGTTCGTCGGCGGCATCGCCGGCTGGCTGGCGAGCCTGCTGATGCGCAGCCGCGGTCAGGGCATCGTGCTCAATGTGGTCGTCGGCATCGTCGGCGGCTTCATCGGCGGCTGGCTGTTGCCCAGGATCGGGCTGAACGTCGGCGGCGGCTGGCTCGGCTTCCTGGTCACCGCCTTCCTCGGCGCGGTGATTTTGCTGGCGATCGTCAACCTGTTCCGCCGCTGACCCCACAACCAGGGTCAGAGTCAATTTTTAAAACCGGGGTCAGAGTGCAATTCTGCGAGGCGAAATTGCACTCTGACCCCGGTTTTGGAGCCGGGTCGGTGCGGCGCGTGTTGTCTGCGTCTTCGCGCGGCTACGGATCCAGCCGCAGCTCGACCCAGGCCGGTGCGTGATCGCTGGGCCGGTCCCAGGTGCGCGGCTCGCGGTCGATCCCGGAGGCCAGCGCGCGGTCGCGCAGGGCGTCGGAGACCAGGGTCAGGTCGATGCGCAGGCCGAGGTCGCGGCGGAACGCGGCCTGGCGGTAGTCCCACCAGCTGAAGATCCCGCCCTGCGCGTGGTGCAGCCGGAACGCGTCGTGCAGGCCCAGTGCCTGCAGCCGGCCCAGGGCCTCGCGCTCGGCGCTCGAGGTGAGGATGTGGCTGTCGTTCCAGACCTCGGGGTCGTGCACGTCGCGCGCATCGGGCGCGATGTTGAAGTCGCCCAGCACCACCAGCTGCGGATGGGCTGTCAGTTCGCGCGCGACCCAGTCGTGCACCGCCTCGAGCCAGCGCAGCTTGTAGGCGTATTTTTCGGTGCCCACGTCCTGGCCGTTGACGACATAGAGGTCGATCACGCGCACGCCGTCGATCGTCGCCGCGATCGCACGCTTCTGGTCGTCCTCGAAGCCAGGGATGCCGATCTGGACGTCGACGATCGCGCGCTCGCGCGCCAGCAGCGCGACGCCGTTGTAGGTCTTCTGGCCGGAAAACACGCTGCGGTAGCCGAGCGCGGCAAGCGCCGAGTCGGGGAACTTCGCATCCTCGAGCTTGGTTTCCTGCAACCCGACGATGTCCGGCTGCGCGTCCCGCAACCATTGCTCGAGGTGCGGCAGGCGGACATTGAGCGAATTGACGTTCCAGCTGGCGATCTTCATTCAGTGGGTCACTTGTTGATGTCTTGGAGAGGCCGGGGGCCTGGTGCGACAACGCGAGCGCGACATCCTATGCGCCAAGCACCATAAAGCATAATTATCGGGATTGGCTAATAATTTCTAAATATGCGCTGATTCCGATATTGCCAAGTTATCGCGATTGGCGCATAGTCTTGAGCCAAGGAGACCGCGATGCACGACCTGGCCCGTACCCCCAAGCAGATCGGCGCCACCATCCGCCGTCACCGCAAGCGCCTTGCCATGAGCCAGCGCGCGCTGGGTGAGCGCGTCGGCCTGCGACAGGAGACGATCTCGTTGATCGAGACCGGCAATCCGGCGACCCGGCTCGACACGGTGCTCGCCGTGCTGGCGGCACTCGATCTGGAACTGCGGATCGCCGCCCGCAGCCGTGGGGCCAACCCCCTGGACCTGGTCTGAGCATGGCCCGGGCACGCCGACATCCGCCGCTACGCGTCTACCAGAACGACCGGCTGGTCGGACATCTGCAAAAAGAGCCCAGCGGCGCGATCGAGTTCCGTTACGACCGCGCGTGGCTGGACCGCGGCAGCAAGGCCTTCCCGGTCTCGCTGTCGCTACCTTTGCGCGAGGACCCCTGGCGGGGTGAGCCGGTCGTCGCGGTGTTCGAGAACCTGTTGCCGGACTCGGACGAGCTACGAAAGCGCGTGGCCGAGAAGGTCGGTGCTGCCGGCATCGATGCCTACAGCCTGCTGGCCGAGATCGGCCGGGACTGCATCGGCGCCCTGCAGTTCATCGCCGGTGATGCGGCGCCGATCGATACGTCGCGGCTTTCGGGCGAAGCGGTCGACGAGGCGGCCATCGAACAACTGCTCAAATCGCTGGCGCAGGCCCCGTTGGGGCTGCGCCGGGATGACGACTTCCGGATCTCGGTTGCCGGCGCGCAGGAGAAGACCGCGCTGCTGCAGTTGGACGGACAATGGCTGAAGCCGCATGGCACCACGCCGACCACGCATCTGATCAAGCCGCAGATCGGCCAATTGCCCAATGGCATCGATCTGTCCAACAGCGTCGAGAACGAGTTCTACTGCCTCCGCTTGCTCGGCCACCTCGGTTTGCCGGTCGCCCATGCGGAGATCGTGACGTTCGGTCAGACCAAGGCATTGGTCGTCCAGCGTTTCGACCGCGTCTGGAGCCAAGGCCGCCTGGTTCGTCTGCCGCAGGAGGATTGTTGCCAGGCGTTGTCCGTTCCGCCGGCGCGCAAGTATCAGAGTCACGGCGGTCCTGGCTTCGTGGCAATCGCGGACCTATTGAAGGGCGCCGACGCGCCCGCCGACGATCACCGCACATTGCTCCAGGCGCAATTGATCTTCTGGCTGATGGGTGCAACCGACGGCCACGCCAAGAACTTCAGCATCTTCCTGCACCCGGGCGGCGGCTATGCGTTGACCCCGATGTACGACGTGCTCACGGCGCAGCTCAGCCTCGATGCGAGGCAGATCGAACGCAAGCAGATGAAGCTCGCCATGTCGGTCGGCCACCACAATCATTACCGCATCGACGAGATCCAAACCCGGCATTTCTTCCAGACGGGCGACGCGGCGGGACTGGCGCCCTCGCTGGTGCGCCATGCGATCGAAGACATCGCCGCCCGAGTGGATGCTGCGCTGGCGTCGCTCGAACGCGCACTGCCCGCGGACTTTCCGGCGGCGCTGCACGCGTCCGTCAGCGGAGGCGTCGGGCGCCGGATGCGTGTGCTACTGGCGGGTCTGAACAGCTAGGACACGCGTAGGGGCGTGGCACTGCCGCATCAGGCCGTGCCGTGGCGCCGTGCATCGCCCACCGCTGGTTCGCACCGTGCGGTTCAGCGGACCGTCCGAATGCCGCTCAACGCGCGCTGTCGGACGCGTGCATGCGCAGCGTTGCGGTGGTGCCACCGCCCGGCGCCGAGTCGATCTCCAGCGCCCAGCCCAGGTGTTCGCAGACCCGGGCGATCAGTTCCAGGCCGATGCCGTCGCCCACGGGGGCCGCGCTGCGCGCCATGCGCGAGTAGATCGTGCTGATCTGCTCGGGCGACATGCCGTGGCCCGGGTCGCGGATGACGACGGTCGCATCGGCATGCAGGACGATTTCGATGCGGCCGTCGTCGCTGTGTTCGATCGCGTTGCGCAGCAGGTTGCCTACCGTCGCGCGAACCACGCCGGGCGGGGCGAGGATCGTGCACGGTTGCGGCACGTGCACGACGATCTCCAGGGCCTTGTCGCGGGTGAGGTGGCGGTGGTCGTCGACGATCGCCGGCAGCAAGGCCGACAGCTCGATCGGTTGCCCGGCCTGCAGCAGGCGCGCCGGATCCTTCGCCAAGGCCAGCAGCAGTGCGATCAGGCGGTCCATGTCGTGGGCCGTGTGCCGGATGCGCCGCAGTTGGTGCGCAGTCGTGGCGGGCACGTCGGGGACATCGAGTGCCAGTTCGGCGGCCCCCGACATCACCGCCACCGGCGTGCGCAACTCGTGGCTGGCGGTACGGATGAACGCCCGCTCGCGCTCGACGAAGCGCTCGTTGCGCTGCAGGTAGTCGTTGAGCGCGGCGGCGATGACCTCCAGTTCCGAGCTGGCCTGCGGCCCGGGCACGACGCGTTGTCCGGCGCGGTCGGGCGATAGTTCGGCGATGTCGCGCGCCAGCGTCGTCAGCGGGCGCAGAGCGCGTCCCAGTCCGACGGCCGTCACTGCGCCCATCACCAACACCATGAGCACCGATGAGCCGAGGATCAACAACGTCAGCCGGTCCTCTTCGCGTTCCATCTCGGTGATGTCCAGCGTCAGCACATGGCGCACGCCATCGACATGCTCCACCAGTGCCAGCATTTCGGCGCCGTCCGCGAACTTGATCTCGTGGATCCCATCGGGCAGCCCACGTGTTTCTGGCAGCGCGTCGGCCTCGTCCACGTACAGCCGCAGGCTGTCGGAGTCGCTCCACCGATAGTCCGGGTCGCTGCTGCGTCGCTTCAGGTGCTGGGTGAACTCGGTGCGCAGCATCGAATCCCAGAGCAGGCTCTCGGCGTACTCGTTGACCAGCAGGCCGTGCAGCGACACGGCGGCGGCCAGCAGCAGCGCATAGGCCGCCAGCCAGTAGAGGATGCGGGTGCGCAGGCTGCGGGTCCGGCTCATCCGGGCACGCACGCATCCGTCGGTGCGACGAGCCGGTAGCCGTAGCGCGGGAGCGTGCGGATCAGCTTGACTGCGAATGGGCCGTCGACGCTGCGGCGCAGGTCGTAGACGTGCGAACGGAGCATGTCGCCATCGGGCGGTGCGTCCCCCCACAGCGCGTGCTCCAGGAGCCGGCGCTCGACCGCCGCGGGGCTGGCCTGCATCAGCATCTCGAGCAGTTTGCGCCCGGCCGGGTACAGGTGCAGGACCTGGCCGGCACGTGTGGCCTCCAGGGTATCCAGGTCCAGGCGCAGGTCGTGGATCTGCAGCGCACGCGGACTGCGCCGGCCGCCTGCGCGCGCGAGCACGGCATCGAGCCGGACCTCGAGCTCGGGCAGCGCGAAGGGCTTGGTCAGGTAGTCGTCGGCGCCAGCGCGAAAGCCGACGAGCTTGTCGTGCAGGTCGTCGCGCGCGGTGAGCATGATCACCGGCGTGTCGATCGCATGCTCGCGCAGCCGCTGCAGCAGCGTGCAGCCATCCAGTCGCGGCAGCATCCAGTCCAGGATGATCGCGTCGTAGCGCTGGGTCACCGCCAGATGCAGGCCGACGATGCCGTCCGGCGCGGCGTCCATCTCATGGCCGCGCGGCTCGAAATACTCGAACAGATTGCCGACGAGGTTGCGGTTGTCCTCGACCACGAGCAGTCGCATCGGTTATTCCTAAGGCAGCGAGTCCGGCATCCGCGTCCGATGATACGATCGGCGGCTGACGGGTTACGACATATTTCCGACATCTTTCCCATGCGCTTCCGACAAGTAGGTGGCGATCCTAGATCGACCGCCTCTCCCTTTGGCGGATGGAGTCGTTATGACAAGGCTGCGCGGGACGCTGACCCGGCTCCGCCCCGTGCTGGGGATCTGCGCGCTCGGCATGCTGGTGTTGAGCGTATCGCGCCTCGGCCTGGCGGGCTGGCACCACGCCAGGGTCTCCGATGTCGACGGTTGGGGGCCCGTGCTGCTGCAGGGCGTGCGCGTGGACATCGCCAGCATCTGCCTGCTGTTCGGCCCGCTCGCCGCGCTGCTGGTGCTGCTGCCCGCGCGCGTCCTTGCCTGGCGCGCGCTGCGCTGGGCGGCGATCGCTTGGCTGGTCGCAGGGGCCACGCTGCTGGCCGGTCTGGAGTTGGCGACACCGGGCTTCATGCAGGAGTACGGGCTGCGTCCCAACCGATTGTTCGTCGAGTACCTGGTGTATCCGCGCGAAGTATTGTCGATGCTGGTCGGCGGCCGCCTGATGGAATCCATCGCGGTGCTGGTGCTGACCGGCCTGGCGGCCTGGGGCAGTACCCGCCTCGCGCGCCGTTGGTGGCTGCGGGACGAAGTGCCGTCGGCCGGTCTGCCGGCACGTGCGCTGCTGGCGCTGCTGGTGCTCGTGCTCGCGGCTTTGGGGGTGCGCTCGACGCTGGGCCATCGGCCGATGAATCCGTCGATGCTGGCCTTCAGCAGCGATCCCACGGTCAACACATTGCCTCTGAACTCGTTCTACTCGCTGGGCGACGCCGTGCGCGGGTGGCTGCGCCACGAGGACAGCGCACAGGCGCTGTATGGCGACCTGCCCGATGCGGAGGTGCTCGCAGCCGTGCGCCGCGGCACCGGCCTGCCGGCGGACGCGTTCACCGATCCGGCGATTCCCACGCTCGCCGCGCGCACGCCCAGCTGGCAGGGCCGCCCGAAGAACCTCGTCATCGTGCTCGAGGAGAGCCTCGGCGCGCAGTTCATCGGCAGCCTGGGCGGGCGTCCTCTGTCGCCCCACTACGACCGGCTCAGCGGGCAGGGCTGGGCCTTCACCCGACTCTACGCCACCGGTACCCGCTCAGTGCGCGGCATCGAGGCGGTTGTCGCCGGGTTCCCGCCAACCCCGGCGCAGGCCGTGGTCAAGCGTCAACGCAGCCAGCATGGCTTCTTCACCCTGGCCGATGTGCTGCGCCGGCACGGCTACGACACCACGTTCTACTACGGCGGCGAGAGCCACTTCGACAACATGCGCGGGTTCTTCCTGGGCAATGGCTTCGGTCGGGTGATCGAGCAGCGCGACTACCGCGCGCCGACCTTCGTCGGCGCCTGGGGCGTCTCCGACGAAGACCTGTTCGCGCGCGCCGACAGCGAGTTCGCCCGTCTGCATGCCCAGGGCTCGCCATTCTTCGGCTTGGTGTTCACCTCGAGCAATCACGACCCCTTCGAGTTTCCGGAAGGACGCATCACGCCGTACTCCCAACCGGTGCACTCCCGCGACAACGCGGCCAAGTATGCCGACCATGCACTGGGCGGCTTCTTCGCGCGGGCAATGGCGAGCGACTACTGGCAGGACACGGTGTTCCTGGTGGTGGCCGACCACGACTCGCGCGTATTCGGGCGCGACCTGGTGCCGATCGACAACTTCCACATCCCCGGCCTGATCCTGGGCCAAGGCATCGCGCCGCGCCGCGACGACCGCATCGCCAGCCAGATCGACCTGGGGCCGACGCTGCTGTCGCTGATCGGGATCGGCGATGCCACACCGATGACCGGCCGCGACCTTTCCGATCCCGACATGACCCTGCCTGGACGGGCGCTGATGCAGTACGACCGCAACTTCGCCTGGCTGCAGGGCGAGGATGTGGTCGTGTTCCAGCCGGACAAGCCGCCGAGCCAGTACCACTACAAGCCCGGTGCGGGCGTGCTGCGTCCGGCCGCGCTGTCGCCGACGCTGGCCCGCGAGGCGAAAGCGCAGGCGCTATGGGGCTCGCTCGCCTACGATCGCGGCTGGTACCGGCTGCCGCCGGCGCGCTGAGCCCTCGCGCGCGCGGCCCCGGGATCGGGTCGCGATGAGCGTATCGCCGCGTCGGGGCTCTGGCGCGATGGGGCAAAGCCGCGGCCGGGCAGGCATACTCGCGCGATGAACCTGCGCCCTTATCGCACCATCGCGCCGCAGCTCGGCGCCCGCGTCTATGTCGATCCGGCCGCGACCGTGATCGGCGACGTGCACCTGGGCGACGACGTCTCGGTCTGGCCCGGCACGGTGATCCGCGGCGACGTCAACCATGTGCGCATCGGCGCGCGTACCAGCGTGCAGGACGGCACGGTGATCCACGTCAGCCACGCCGGCCCGCATGCCAAGCTCGGCGGCTTTGCGACGATCGTCGGCAGCGACGTCACCGTCGGCCACAAGGCGATCCTGCATGCCTGCACGATCGGCGATGCGGTCCTGGTGGGCATGGGGGCGATCGTGCTCGACGGCGTCGTCGTCGGCCGCCACGCGATGATCGGCGCCGGCGCGGTGGTGCCGCCGGGGCGGAAGATCGGCGAGGGCGAGCTGTGGGTCGGCAACCCGGCGCGCTGCGTGCGTCGGCTGACCGAGGCGCAGATCGAAGGGCTGCGCTACAGCGCGGCGCACTACGTCCGCCTCAAGGACGAGTATCTGGCCGCGATGGCGGCCTGAGCGGGACGACGTACGCGGCATGGCCGGCACGGAGCAGGGGCGCACGGAGGCAGCGGCAGCAGCGCGCGCGCAGGCGCCCGTGGCCCTGCTCGACACCGTGCGCGAGGTGCACACCCCCGAAGGGGTGGCGCTGCAACTGCCGGCCGCCGGCCCGGTGCCGCGTGCAGTCGCCTGGCTGATCGATCTGGGCATCCGCGGCGTCCTGCTGCTGGCCGCAGCGATCGTGCTCGGGCTGCTGGGCCGGGTCGGCTCCGGCGTCTACATGGTGACGCTGTTCATGATCTTCTGGGGCTACCCGGTGCTGTTCGAGGCCCTCGCCGGCGGCCGGACGCCTGGCAAGCGCGCGTTGTCGCTGCGCGTGGTCTCGGCCGACGGCGCGCCGATCGGCTGGATGGCCAGCTTCGTGCGCAATCTGATGCGCACCGTCGACATGCTGCCGATGGGCTACGGCGCCGGGCTGGTGGCCTGTCTGGCCGATCCCTGGAGCCGACGGCTGGGCGACATGGTGGCCGGCACGCTGGTGATCCATGCGCCGCGCGAGCGCACCCTGCCGACTGCGCTGGAACTGCAGCCGCAGGCCCCGGCCGTGCCGCTGCAGGCGCACGAGCAGATCGCGGTGATCGCGTTCGCCGAGCGCGCGCGCGCGCTCACGCCCGGGCGCCAGCAGGAGTTGGCCGACGTGGTCGTGCCGGTGACCGGTGCGCGCGGCGAGGTGGGCGTGCTGCGCCTGCTGGGCATCGCGAATTGGCTGCTGGGGCGCCGCGCATGAGGCAGGACAGCTTCGTGGCCCGGCATGCGGCCGAGTGGGACGCCTTCGAGCGCTGGCTCGATGCCCGCGCGGCCAGCCCCTGGCGCGCGCGTCGCCACCGCAGCGGCTGGGACGGCCTGAGCGATGAGGAGATCCCCTCGCGCTACCGCCGGCTGTGCCAGCAACAGGCGCTTGCGCGCCGGCGCGGCTACAGCCCGCAGCTCACCGCCCGGCTCCAGGCGCTGATGCAGCGCGGCCATGCGGTGATGTACCGACCGCCGCCGCCGCCGTGGCGGCGCGCGCTGCTGTTCCTGCTGGCCGAGTTCCCGCGCCTGGTGCGCGCCCAGCGTGGCTGCCTGTGGGCGTCGTTGGCGCTGTTCGCCTTGCCGATGGGGCTGCTGTTCGGGCTGGTGCTGCAGTGGCCGGAGCTGGCCTATACGGTGCTTTCGCCCGGGCAACTGGCGCAGATGGAATCGATGTACGACCCGGCGGGGGCGGACATGGCCTTCCAGCGCTCGGGGCAGACCGACGTGCAGATGTTCGGTTACTACATCTGGAACAACGTCAGCATCGGGTTCCGCACCTTCGCCAGCGGGCTGCTGGCGGGCGTGGGCACGATCTTCGTGCTGCTGTTCAACGGCGTGTTCTTCGGCGTCGTGGCCGGCCACTTGCAGGCGATCGGGCATGGCGGCCCGTTCTGGCGCTTCGTGGTCGGCCATTCGGCGCCCGAGCTCACCGCGATCGTGATCGCCGGTGCCGGTGGCCTGCGGCTTGGCCTGGCGCTCGTCGCGCCTGGACAGCTGCGGCGCGTCGACGCGCTGGTGCAGGCCGGGCGCGATGGCGGGAAGCTGTGCATCGGCATCCTGGTGATGCTGGTGTTCGCCGCGTTCGTCGAGGCGTTCTGGTCGTCGACCGGGACGATTCCCGACCCGGTGCGGTTCGGGGTCGGTGGCGGGCTGTGGCTGCTGGTGCTGCTGTGGCTGTGGCGCGGTGGGCGCGGGGGCGTGGATGCACGTTGAGTCCGTCCAGGTCGAGTTGCGGCCTCGCACCGCCTGGGAAGCGATGGAACTGGGCAATGCGCTGGTGCGTCGGCACGCGGCCGCGATCTGGGGGCCGTGGCTGGCGTGCGCGCTGCCGCTGTTTCTCGCGGTCAATGCCGCGGCCTGGGCCCTCGATCGGCTGTGGCTGGCGGCGCTGGCGCTGTGGTGGCTGGCGCCGCTGCTCGACCGGATCCCGTTGTTCGTGCTCTCGCGCGCGGTGTTCGGCGCCGCGCCGCGGATGCAGCAGACGCTCGCCGCGCAGCTGCGCTGGGGCTGGCGCCCGATGCTCGGCGTCCTGACCTGGCGTCGGTTCAGTCCGTGGCGGGCGGTGGCGCTGCCGGTCGCGTTGCTGGAAGGCCTGACCGGGCCGGCGCTGGCGCAGCGCCGGCGGCTGTTGGTCGACGGCGTCGGTGGGCATGCGCTGTTGCTGGCCCTCGTCGGCCTGATGTTCGTCGGCGTGCTGGTGTTGTCGCTGGTCTCGCTGGTGCTGCTGTTCGTGCCGGCCGAGCTGCTGTCGGAGTCGGCGCGCGCGATGTGGGCGCTGATCACCCAGCACCCCCCGCGCTGGGCGCAGGTGCTGGGCAACCTGGCGCTGTGGCTGGCGATCGGTCTGGTTGCGCCATTCCAGGTGGGCGCCGGGTTCGGGCTGTACCTCAACCGGCGTACGCAGCTCGAGGCCTGGGACCTGGAGATCGCGTTCCGGCGGCTGCGCGCGCGGATCGTGCCGGCGGCCTCGACCTTCGCGGTCGCGCTGTTGGCGGGCCTGCTGCTGGCCGCCGGGCCGTCGCAGGCGCAACAGGCTCCGGCCGACGACCCGCTGGCGCCGACCAAGACCTGGACGCCCGAGGACCGGGACCGCAAAACGGACGCGGCGGCGGTCTCGTTGCAGGACGTGTTCGACGACCAGCTCGCGCCGGAGGGGGACTTCGGCGAAGCGCTCGAGCGCGCCTATGCCGATCCCTTGCTCGACCACCGGCGGATCGAGCGTCGCTGGAAGCCCAAGGCGCGCGACGAGGCGGCGCGCGACCGCAGCGCGCTCGACCCCGGCGCATTCGCGGCGATTGCGCAGGCGATCGCGCTGATCGCCGAGTACGGGCTGTGGATCGTGTTCGGCCTGATCGTGCTGGCCTTGGCACTGACCGCACGCCGCTGGTGGCCGTGGATGCGCGACGGGCTCGCCGCGCCGGACGAGGCCAGCGAGATCGTCGTCGATGCGGCGCCGCCGCTGCCCGAAGCCTTGCCCGACGATCTGGTGACGACCGCACGGACGTTGTGGCGCGCGGGCCAGCGGCGGCGCGCGCTCGCGCTGCTCTACCGGGGCAGCGTCGAGGCGATGGCCGAACGGGCCGGCGTGACCCTGGTGCCGGGCGCGACCGAGGCGCAGTGCCTGCGGGCGTCGCGCCGGCTGCCCGACGTTGGCGACCGTGATGCGTTCGCCGGCATGGTGCGGGTCTGGCAGCGCGCCGCGTACGGCGGGCGGCTGCCCGACGACGCCGGCTTCGAGGCGCTGGTCGCCGAGTTGGCGCCGCGCTTCGGGTGGGCGTGCTGATGGGCTGGCCGGCGCGCATCGGTCTGGGGTTGCTGGCGGCGCTCGCGCTGGCGCTGGGCGTGGCGTGGTTTCTGCACACCCACGAGCGCGTGGACGAGGAGCGGACGCTGCCGCCGCGCGGCGAGGCGGCCTACAACCCGCTGTACGCGTTGCGCCAGGCGCTGCACGAGGCCGGGGTGCCGGCGCAGTCGCGCCAGCGCCTGCGCCTGGACACGATCGCGCTGGGGCCGCGTGACACGTTGCTGGTCTACGGCGATCCGGGGGCGATGACCCCAGCGGAGATCGAGACCGTGGTCGGCTGGGTCGACGGTGGCGGTCACCTGGTGGTGCGCACGCCGCCACCGCGGCTGCGCGACGGCGCGACCCGGCCGCGGACCTTGCTCGGCGCGTTGGGCGTACGGCTGATCGACGGCCCCGGGGTCTGCGAGCACCTGCGGATCGAAGGCCAGCCGCCACATACCGAGTTCTGCGGGGGGCGCCGCTTCGAGCTCGACGCGGCCGAGCCGTGGCTGGCCTGGGGCGACCCGGACGGCCATCTCGCCTATGCCCGCTTCGCCGTCGGCGAGGGGTGGGTGGATGTGCTTGCCGACATGGATTTTCTCGCCAATGGCGCGTTGCGCGAGGGCCCGCACTGGATGCTCGCGCGCCAGGTGCTGGTGCCGAACTGGGGCGAAGGGGCCGTGCACCTGATCTACGCGGCCAGCGTGCCGCCGCTGTGGTACCTGCTGCTGACGCGTGGCTGGATGGCCTGGGGCCCGCTGTTGCTGGCGCTGGCGGCCTGGCTGTGGATGCGCACCCAGCGGCTGGGGCCCTTGCGGCCATCGCCGCCTGCGGCGCGTCGTGCGCTGCTCGAGCACGTGCGCGCCAGCGGCGAGCACCTGGTGCGCTACGGCCGTGCGCCGCTGCTCTACGAGGCGGTTCGCGAGGCGTTCCTGGCGCGCCTGCGACGACGCGATCCGCTCGCTGCCTCGCTCGAGGGCGAGGCCCGCGACGAGGCGATCGCCGCGCGTACCGGCCTGTCCCCGCGCGAGGTCCGCCAGGCCCTGCTCGCGCCCCGTCCCGACGATGCCAAGGCGCTGCGCCAGCGCATCGCCCGCCTGATCCAGATGCGATCGAACCTCACGAGACCCCGACCATGAGCGAACTGCCCGTGTCCCCGCCCGCGCCGATCACCGGCGATGCCCTCGCCGAACGCGTCGCTGCCGTCCGCGACGAGGTCGCCAAGGCCTTCATCGGCCAACCGGAGGTGCTCGACCAGATCCTGGTCGCTCTGCTGGCCGGCGGCCACGTGCTGCTCGAAGGTGTGCCCGGCCTGGGTAAAACCTTGCTGGTGCGTGCGCTGGCGGCCGCACTGGGCTGCAACTTCGCGCGCGTGCAGTTCACCCCCGACCTGATGCCCAGCGATGTCAGCGGCCATGCGGTCTGGGACACCAAGAGCGAGACCTTCGTCGTGCGCCGCGGCCCGATCTTCACCAACCTGCTGTTGGCCGACGAGATCAACCGTGCGCCGGCCAAGACCCAGTCCGCGCTGCTGGAGGCGATGCAGGAGCAGCAGGTCACGATCGAGGGCCACAGCTTCGAGCTGCCGCCGCCGTTCATGACCCTCGCTACGCAGAACCCGGTGGAGCAGGAGGGCACTTATCCGCTGCCCGAGGCACAGCTCGACCGGTTCCTGCTCAAGGTGCTGATCGACTACCCCGAGCACGAGGACGAGGTCGCGATGGTGACCGCGATCAGCGGCGGCAAGGTCGCCGCCGATTTCGACCTTTCGCAACTGGCGACGGTACTGGCACCAGGCGAAATCGTCGCGCTGCAGCAGGGCACGGCGGCGACCGTCGTCGATGCCGCGGTCGTCGATTATGCGGTGCGCATCGCCGGCGCGACCCGGCGCTGGCCGGGCATCGCGCTGGGCGCCGGTCCCCGCGGCAGCCTGGCGCTGATCCGCGCCGGGCGCGCGCAGGCGGTATTGGCCGGGCGCGATTTCGTCACGCCCGACGACATCCGCGAGATCGCCACGCCCGCGCTGCGCCACCGCATCGCGCTTGCGCCGGAGCTGCAGATCGAAGGCCAGGATGCCGACCAGGTCCTGCAGGCGGTGCTGGCCAAGGTCGACGCGCCGCGCCGATGACGTCCGGCGTTCGCCCACGCGGAGTGCGGCCATGAGGCCGACGCCGGTCCTGATCGGGCTGCTGGTGGTCTGGGGGCTGGCCGGTGTGGCGGCCTCGCTCTGGCCGCCGGCGGTGCTGCCGTGGCAGGCGATCGGTGCGCTGGCGTTGGCGTTGTCGATCGGCGACCTGGCGATGCTGGCGCGCCGGCCCACGCCCGATGTCGTGCGCACGGTGCCCGAGGCCTGGCCGATCGGCGTCGCCCGCCCGGCGGTGCTGCAGATCGAGGGCGGCGCGCGCGCGCAGTACCTGGACGTGCACGACCTGCATCCGCCGGACTGGGAGGCGACAGGCCTGCCACGGCGGCTGCGGCTCGCGCCGGGCACGGTCGCCCGGGTCGAATACCGGTTGCGTCCGACCCGGCGCGGCGAGGCCGCATTCGACGGTGTACAGCTGCGCCTGCGCTCGCCGCTGGCGCTGTGGCGGCAGCGGCGCAGCGCCGGCGCGCGGCAACGCGTGCGGGTGTTCCCGAATTTCGCACCGCTGACCCGGCTCGCGCTGCTCAGTGCCGATCAGGCCTCGCGGCTGGTCGGTGCGCATATCAAGCGCCGGCGCGGCGAGGGCACCGATTTCCATCAGATGCGCGAGTACCGCGTCGGCGACAGCCTGCGCCAGATCGACTGGAAGGCCAGTTCGCGCGCGCGCAAGCTGATCTCGCGCGAGTACCAGGACGAGAAGAACCAGCAGTTGATCGTCGTGCTCGACACCGGGCGGCGGATGCTCGCCCAGGATGGGGCGCTGTCGCACTTCGACCATGCCCTCGATGCGGCGCTCGTGGTGTCCTATCTCGCGTTGCGCCAGGGCGATGCAGTCGGATTGCTGGCGACCGGCGGCGATGCGCGCTGGATGGCGCCGCAGCGCGGCATGGGGGCGGTCGACACGCTGCTGCGCGTGAGCTACGACCTGCAACCGCAGGCGGTGGCGACCGATTACCTCGCCGCGGCGACCGAACTGTCGCTGCGCCAGCGCCGGCGCGGTCTGCTGATGCTGGTGACCAACCTGCGCGACGAGGACATCGAGGACGTGCTGGCTGCAGTGCGCATGCTGCAGAAGCGGCACTTGGTCGTCGTCGCCTCGCTGCGCGAGCGCGCGCTCGACGAGGTACTCGATGCGCAGGTGCGCGATCACGACGACGCCGTGCGCGCTGGTGCCACCGCGCGCTATCTGGCTCAGCGCAAGGCCGCGCACGATGCGCTGCGCAACCACCGCGTGACCGTGCTCGACGTCACCGGCGAGCAGCTGCCGTCCGCGCTCGTCGAACGCTACCTGGCGGTCAAGCGCGACGGGATGCTGTGAGGCGGGCGCCAGTTCACGCGATGCGCATGCGATCGCGCTACGCTGCCCGCGCGCGCCAGGACGCCGCGCAGGGGGAGGGTCCGGCCGCGATGCCCGCCATCGGAGGAATCGCCATGCTGACCGTTTGTCCCCAAATCCCATCCGCGGTCGCTCGCCGCCCGCGTGCGCTGCGTCTTGTCGCGGCCACTGCGCTGCTCGCCCTGTTGTCGGCCTGTGCGGCCACGGTGCAGCGGCCGGCCGGCGTGCCAGAGGAACCGGTCGTGTTCGGGGGCGACGTGCGCCAGGTCGTGCTGGTGGTCGAGGGCAGCGATACCGCGCGCGCGTCGGACGACTGGTCGCGGTTCCGCGCGCTGTGGGACGAGGCGATTCGCAACGCGACGTCGGCCGCCGGGATGCAGGGCAGCGTGCGCGACAGCCAGCCGGCCACGCTCGATCCGCCTGGGGTCGTGGTGGTACTGCGGGTGGACAGCTACCGCTATGTGTCGACCGGCGCCCGCATCGGCCTGGGCGTGATGACCGGCAACGCGTATATCAAGGCCAGCGCGCAGTTCGTCAAGCAACCCGGGGGCCGGGTCGTTGCCACGCGCAGCTACGACACGACGTCGAGCGCCTGGCAGGGTGTCTTCGCGCCGATGACCCCCAAGCAGGTGCAGGCGATCGCTGACCGCATCGTGGCCGAGGTCCGCGCCGGCAGTTGATCCGCCGGTGCGGTGCCCAGTCGGGTCAGGCGTCGAGGTGGAAGTAGGGCTCGACCGCGCCCTTGAGCTTGACCGTCAGCGGCTGGCCGCGGCGGTCAAGCGCACGGCCGGCGGCGACCCGGATCCAGCCTTCGCTGACGCAGTATTCCTCGACGTCGCGGCGCTCGTTGCCGTTGAACCGGATGCCGATACCGCGGTTCATCGCGTCCGCATCGTAGTGCGGGCTGCGCGGGTCGTTGGACAGGCGGTCGGGCGGTGTATCGGTCATGGCGGTCGAAAATCGCGATCGGAAAGGGCCAAAGGATACCGCCGGCGAACGTCGGCTTCATCTGCGGTGCCGCGCTCAGGGCGCCAGGCCGCGTCCCTGGCGCCGCGCGTTGTCGATGACCGCGCGCACCAATGCGCGGTCGTGGTGACGGGAGATCGGCGTTGCCCCCAACGCGATCGCGCGATCGCGCAACGCGGCGGTGACGTCGTAATGGGCGCCGCTGGTGCGGTTCTGAAACGCGCGGCGCGGGATGCCGAGCTGCGCGGCGAAGGCGTGCAGCTCGTCGAGCGTGTCCGCCAGCAGGTGCGCCCAGCGTTCGCCGCGCCACAGGTGCACCGCATCGTCGACGTAGACGGTCATGGCAGGCCTGCACATCGGCGTCATTGCCGGTTGTTCATGATAGCGCCCGGATGCGGCCGCGCGCTTGTGCGGTCTGCATTTTTCCAGCAGCGGAATCGATCGCAACGCGCACGCGTTGCATATCGTTTCGTGCGGCGAAACCCCTCGTTTTTCCCGGCATTTGTGCGCAGTCGCGACATGCAGGATTTGGGGTCGCGCCCGCGAATCGTTAAAATGGCCGATTCGTGTCGATTAAACGAGTGATTCGAGGAGGGCAGACCCGTTGTGATGATGCGTGGTTCCAGATGGTTGTTATGTGGTGTCCTGGCAGGTGCGGTACCTGCGGTGTCGGCCGATGACGGGGCCGACCAGGGGCGCAGTCTCGATCTTGGCGGCGCGGTCCGCTTCAACTACGGATGGCTCGATTACGGGCCGACCAGCGGCCTGCAGACCGAACTGGTCCGGGTCGACGCCAAGGGCCATGCCGGCCCGGCGTTCTTCTCCCTGCAATACCGCTGGTACGACGGCTTCGATGCCGTGCATCACGCCTATGCGGGCTGGCGCCTGGAGGATGGACACGACGGCGGGGCCGTCTCCGACATTCGCGCCGGTGTCCAGCAGGTGCCGTTCGGCCTGCTGCCGACCGCCTCGCACAGTTTCTGGTTCGGCTCCGGGTATTACCTGGGCATCGAGGACGATTACGACCTGGGTGTGGTCTGGCAGCGCCAGCACGGCGCGCACCAGTGGCATGCGGGTGTGCTCTCGGGCGACGAGTACGGCACCGGCGCCAATTTCGACCGCTATTCCTTCGATGTCGCGACGACCGAGGACCTGCCTTATCGCGAGCGCGAGCGCGCGATCGTGCGCTACGAGCGCAGCGGCACGAGCGGCGGCTGGGAGACGGCCTATGGCGCGTCGGCATTCGCCGGCCGCATCGAGAATCGCGTCGACGGCCGCAAGCACGATCACACCGGTGCGGCGCTGCACGGACAGTGGCGCCGCGGTCCGTTGACGCTGCAGGCGCAGTGGGCGCGCTACCGCTACGACAACCCCGAGTCGCGGATCGCGATGTCGGCCTTCATGTTCCCGTTCGAGATCGCCTCGCAGGCCGACGTGCCGACGTTCAATGTCGCCTGGGACGTGCAGCGTACGGGCTGGTTCGACAGCATCACCTGCTACAACAATGCCAGCGCGACGCTGCCGGTGGGCGGCGATCCGGGCCTGCGCGACTCGATTCAGAACGTCACCGGCTGCAGCTTCGGCAAGGGCGTGATGCTGACCTACGTCGACTGGATCGCCGGCAAGAACATGTGGTTCGCTGGCGGCCCGGGCATCGGCGTGCGCGACCCGGCCAACGACGGCTGGCATTCCCGGCTCAACATCAACGTCGGCTTCTACTTCTGACATCTGGCCCGGACGCTTGGTCCGGGCCGATCCGTCGTACCGCCGGGTCCGCCCGGCGCTTTCACCCGGCCGCTACGGTCCGTGGCGCAGTCCTGTCACGTTCCGCCGTCGCGTCCAGCTATGAGGACTCAATATGAACGATCCCACCGTGCGCCCGGAGACCGATCCGGCCGCACCGCCGGAATACTGGCACTCGCGCATTCTCGGTCCCGTTTTTTTCCCGTCTGCACTGATCGTGCTGGGGTTGGTGGCGATGTCGTTCATCGCGCCCGAGGCATCGGAGACCATTTTCAGTCGTGCCAAGAGCTGGGTCGCCGAGGACGCCGGTTGGTTTACGATCCTCGCTGTTGCCGGTTTTCTCGTCTTCATCGTCGGTATCGCGGTCAGCCAGTTCGGCAAGCTGCGCTTGGGCCCCGACCATAGTCGCCCCGACTACAACTATGCGACCTGGTTCGCGATGCTGTTCGCTGCGGGCATGGGCATCGGCCTGATGTTCTTCGGCGTCGCCGAGCCGATCATGCATTATGCCGATCCGCCGGTTGGTGACGCGCAGACCGTCGCCGCCGCCCGTCAGGCGATGCGGATCACCTTTTTCCACTGGGGCGTGCACGCCTGGGCGATCTACGCCGTGGTCGCGCTGTCGCTGGCGTACTTCGCTTACCGACACGGTCTGC
Source organism: Luteimonas sp. TWI596 (assembly GCF_039674105.1). Classification (NCBI taxonomy): domain Bacteria; kingdom Pseudomonadati; phylum Pseudomonadota; class Gammaproteobacteria; order Lysobacterales; family Lysobacteraceae; genus Luteimonas; species Luteimonas sp. TWI596. The sequence continues at coordinate 68,723 of NZ_JBDJMU010000016.1, read as the reverse complement.
CGCTGCGGATCCGCTCGTCGCTGTATCCGATCATCGGCGAGCGCATCCACGGCCCGATCGGGCATGCCGTCGATACGTTCGCGGTCCTGGGGACGATCTTCGGCCTGGCGACCTCGCTGGGTCTGGGCGTGATCCAGATCAATTCCGGCCTGAACTATCTGTTCGATGTGAATGTGAGCACGACTGTGCAGGTGGTGCTGATCATCGTGATCACGCTGATCGCGACGGGCTCGGTGTTCAGCGGCCTCGATCGTGGCGTGCGCAGGCTGTCTGAGCTCAACATGATCCTGGCCGTCGCACTGCTCGCGTTCGTTCTGGTGATGGGGCCAACCGTCTATCTGCTGCAGGCCTTCGTGCAGAACACGGGCATGTACATCTCCAACGTGTTCTCGATGACGTTCAACCTCTATGCCTACGACCAGCGTCCGACCTGGCTCGGTGGCTGGACACTGTTCTATTGGGGCTGGTGGATCGCCTGGTCGCCCTTCGTGGGGATGTTCATCGCGCGTATCTCGCGCGGCCGCACGATCCGGGAGTTCGTCGTCGGCGTCCTGCTCGTGCCGCTGGGGTTCACCTTCCTGTGGATGACGATCTACGGCAACGCCGCGCTGTACCAGGTCATGGTCGAGGGCAGCCAGACCCTGGTCGATGCGGTCGCCGCCGACAGTTCTGTGGCGATCTTCCAGTTCCTCGAGGATTACCCGCTGTCGACGATCACCTCGGCGGTGGCGACGCTGCTGGTCGTGATTTTCTTCGTGACTTCGGCCGACTCCGGCGCGCTGGTGATCGACATGCTGTCGTCGAAGGGTGAGGAGGAGTCTCCGGTCTGGCAGCGCATCTTCTGGGCGCTGCTGGTCGGTGTGATCGCCATTGCGCTGCTGATTGCCGGTGGCCTGTCCGCGTTGCAGGCGGGCACGATCGCAAGCGCGCTGCCATTCACCATCGTCATGATCGTGATGTGCTGGGGCATGGTGAAGGCCATGCGGTTGGAGGTCGTGAAGCGCACGAGCATCCGCGACGCGCGCATTGCGCCGGTCGCGGCAGGCGGCGGCGACTGGAAGGTGCGACTGCGCGCATTGGCCCACCACCCGCTGCAGAAGGAGGTGATCTCGTTCCTGCATGCGCAGGTCAAGCCGGCGTTCGAGGACGTGGCGACGGAGCTGCGCAGGCAGGGCCTGGAGGTATCGGTGGAAGAGGGCGAGGACGGCCGCGTGTGGCTGCAGGTCGGCCATGGCGAGGAGATGGACTTCTACTACTCGGTGCGGCCGGTGTCGTACGAGCCGCCGAGCTTCATGCTCGACGACCCGCGCCGACGCAAGAAGGACTCCGATCGCTACTACCGCGCCGAGGTGCACCTGCGCGAGGGCGGGCAGGACTACGATGTGATGGGTTGGCGTCGCGACGAGCTGATCCATGACGTGCTCGACCAGTACCAGCGTCACATCCACTTCCTCAACGTGGTGCGCTAGCACTCCGCAGGAACGCAACGCAGAAGGCCGCGCAGATGCGCGGCCTTCTGCTGTCTGGGCTCAGGCCGGTCGGGGGCCGGCCATTGTGCTCAGCGCTGCACGAGCGCCGGGCGCAGCTCGCGTCGCAGCCAGTCGTCGACGAGTTGCTTTTCGTAGCGCAAGGCGTCGCTGCTCATGGTGCTGCCGGCGCGCTGCAAGAAACCCATGTCGCGCAACTCGCGTGGCCCTTCGGCGACGATCGTGCCCGATGCGTCGCGCAGCACGAAGTCCAGATCGATCCGCGGCGGGTAGTGATCCTTGACGATGCGCACATGGTCGAGCTGCGGACCGTGCCAGGGTTCGTACATGCCGGCGCGGCGGATGTCGTGGATCGTGACCTCCAGCGTGCTGCCCGGAGGTAACTCACGCTCGGCGCGGCGGCGGATGTGCTCGGCGATCTGCACGACCCAGTTGCCGCGGCGCGCCTCCCAGCGATTGCCGCTCTGGCGGATATCGGAGAATGCATCCGGATCGGTCCATTGCACCGACACCGGGCTGTCCCCGGGCAGCGACCTCGGGATCTGGGGGTCGGTCACGTCGCTGCGTGCCAGCACCGGCGCGGCGATCGCGGTCAGGGCGGCGGCAAGCAGCAGGGGCAGGGAACGGCGGTTCATGGCGGTGACTCCCTCGCGTGCGGGGTCCGCACGGCGCATCGGACTGGAATCGGAGCATGCGCCGGGCGGGCTTAACCCGCAATCAAGGTGCCGGGCTCAGTCGAGCAAGAAGGCGTGCGACCGCGCCTGCGGGCGCTGCAGCACCGGTCGCGCGGGGGCCAGGCAGGCGAGCGTCAGGCCAAAGAGCGTGCCGTTCCGCGCGAGGGCGTGCGCTATCACCGGCAAGCCGAGCATCCGCATCCGGACGTCCTCCTCACTGCGTTGGGTCTTGAGCGGGTCGAGCCGCCATGGCCGGCGGCACGTGGCATCGGTTCATCCGCGGGCGCGGCGCTCGCGGCACGGCCGGCACGAAGAAAGGCCGCCCTCGCGGGCGGCCTCACCTGACGTCGCGGCCGTGGCCGCTCAGCCCTTCACGCACACCACCTGACGCAGGGTGTGCACGATCTCCACCAGATCCGTCTGCGCCGCCATGACCGCTTCGATGTCCTTGTAGGCGGCCGGACTTTCGTCGATGACCGCCGCTTCCTTGCGGCATTCGACGTGCGCGGTCGCCTCGCGGTGCTGCGCCAGCGTGATCTGCTGCCGGGCGGCCGTGCGGCTCATCACACGTCCGGCGCCGTGGCTGCAGCTGTGGAAGCTGTCGCCGTTGCCCAGCCCACGCACGATGAAGCTCTTCGCGCCCATGCTGCCCGGGATGATCCCGAGTTCGCCGGTCCGCGCGCTCACCGCGCCCTTGCGGGTCACGTACACCGCTTGCCCGGCGTGCGATTCCTTCTGCACGTAGTTGTGGTGGCAGTTCACCGCCAGCGTCTCGAGCTGGAACTTCGGCAGCCGGTGGCGCAGCTCGGCCAGGACCCGCGCCATCATCGCCTCGCGGTTTTCGCGGGCGTAGTCCTGCGCCCACGACACCGCCTCCACGTAGTCCTCGAACAGCGGCTCGCCCTCCATGAAAAACGCGAGGTCGCGGTCGGGCAGATGGAAGCCCAGCACGCGGTGCTCGAGCTTCTTGCGCGCCTGCTCGATGAAGTAGGTGCCGATCAGGTTGCCGGTCCCGCGCGAGCCCGAATGCAGCATGACCCATACGGCATCGGATTCGTCGAGGCACAGCTCGATGAAGTGATTGCCGCCGCCGAGCGTGCCGATCTGGCAGTCCAGCTTGTCGGTACGGATCCGTCGGTGCTTCTGCTTGATCACGTCCAGGCGCTCAATCAATCCGGATTGCGCGATGCGCGTGCCAATGCTGTCGGGCAGCTTCCGGTGTTCGCCGCCGCGGCCGTTGCCGACCGGCACCGCGCGCTCGATGCCCGAGCGGATCTGGGCCAGGCTGTCGGGCAGGTCTTTCGCGCGCAGCGTGGTGCGCACCGCGGCCATGCCGCAGCCGATGTCCACGCCGACCGCGGCCGGAATGATCGCGCCGCGCGTGGGGATCACCGAACCCACGGTCGCACCCTTGCCCAGGTGCACGTCCGGCATCACCGCCACCCATGGCCCGACGAACGGGATCGCGGCGATGTTGCACAGCTGCGCGTGGGCCTGGTCATCCAGCGGCACGCCGCGCACCCAGCCTTTGATCGGCGTGGCGCTGCCTTCGGCATGCAGGAGTTCGAATTGCGATTGGGAACTCATATCTCTTTCCTTCGATGGTCCCGCGCGCTGCATCCGTGCACCGCGCGGGGGAATGACTACTTCATCGTCACCAACTGCTTCAGCACGCCGTCCAGGCCGCCGAACACGGTGAGCGTGTCGATCTTCTCGGTCACCTTCTCCAGCGCCTCCAGTTCCTTGAGGCGCATCAGTACCGGGGAGTCCTCGATCAGCTTCGCGGTGTTGAGCAGCGAACGCGTGGCGTTGGCTTCCTCGCGCCTGCGGATCACGTTGGCCTGGGCCGCCTTCTCCGCCTGCACCACCTCGTTGAGGATCGTCTTCATCTCCCCCGGCAGGATCACGTCCTTGACGCCGACGCCCAGCACCTCGACGCCCAGACCGGCTACCTGGCCGCGCACGTACGCGAAGATGTCCGCGTCCAGCGAGGCCTTGTCGCCCAGCAGTTCGTCGAGGGTGCGCGCGGCGACGACCTTGCGCAGGCCGTACTGCAGCTCGCGGTACAGGTGATCGCCGGACTTCGCGACCTTGGTACGCGCGGCGACCGGGTCGGTCACGCGTACGCTGGCCGCGAGGTTCACGCGCAGCGACACGCGGTCGCGGGTCAGCAACTCCTGGCCCGACACCTCGACCGGCTGCACGCGCAGGTCGACGACTTCGGCGACCACGTTCTTGTGGAAGTTCCAGAACGCGTAGGCGCCGGGACCGAGCGTTCCCAGCAGCGAGCCGTCGATGAAGACCAGGCCGGCCGCTTCCGCCGGCACGTCGACGACCACGGCGACCTTCGACAGCAGGCCGAGCTGACGCAGGCGCCGCAGCACGTCCGGGCGCACGGCGAGGCTGTCGGCGAACGATACGCGCTCGACGGCGATATCGACCAGTCCGCGCCAGTACAGCCTGCGCGCGCCGGGCGCCAGCACGTCCTCGAGCTTGCCGTGCCGGAACACGAGGCCGACTTCGTCGGCACCAATGTCGGCGTGCACGAACACCGCGTCCAGCTGTCCGCCGAGGCGCGCGATCAGTGCGTCGGCATCGTGGCCAGCATAGACCGGCGCGGAAATGTCGTAGGTGCGCACCTCGACCCGGTGGAACGGGTCGAACATGCGATGCACGCCGGGCGCGAGGACGCGCTCGAACTGACGGTTGCGATACACCAGGCCGCGCTCGCCGTCACCGATCACGACCCGCCTGGTCCGGAACATGCTGTGGACATGCACGGCACTCTCTCCTTGGTTGTTGGCACTGGTGGTCCGATCCGGATGTCGATGCCGCCGCGATGGATCGGTTAGCGCGGCGGCAGTACGTCGCATCGCGGTGGTGTGCGATGCGGTGCGGGCGGACCCGCGAGGAAGATGGACGCGGCCCTGGCATCGCCGTCGCGGAGCGTGGCGTGCGCGCGGCGCGGAGACGGCGCCCGGGCATGGACGTCGCGATGGATCGCGGCGGTGCGCAGGCGGTCCGCGCGCCTCGGGGACGCTGGCCCGGTGACGGATCCGCTGCGACGGTTCGCGGCATCGACAGGCCGGGGCCTGTCGCGCGCGACACGCCGCGCGGGCCGTGTCCTGGTGTGGAACTTGCGTTCCGGTGTCATGACGTGACAGGTCATGCTTGGAGCGGGAGTCGAACCCGCGACAGTCGGATTAACAGTCCGATGCTCTACCCATCTGAGCTATCCAAAGGTGGACGAACCGGACTCGAACCGGTGGCCGGAGGTGGTTCCGCTGCTCTGCCTCTGAGCTATCGTCCGCTCATCGCACCATCGCCTCGCACGCGCCGGCATACGCCACGGCAGTGCCGCGCGCACCGGACGGGATCGCAACCCGCACCGCAAGCCCGTGTTCGTCGATGGTCCGATCGGCACCTTCCAGCGCCGATCCATTCTGCAGGCTGCACCCGCCCGTCGCCCGTGCCCGGCATCAGGGCACAGCGTTGCCGCCACGAAATGGCGAACGCCTCGCGACATAATCGCCCGATAATCAGGAAACCGGTTTTCCCGGATGCCTCGGGTCGAATGCGAAACCTGCGAATCTATTGCATACGCGTACTCGAACGCACAAACAAAACGCCCCCGGATGTGGCATCCGAGGGCGTTCGCGTGCCTCGGAGATCGGGGTGCCGATCTCCTTGGAATCGAGGAGATCAGTCGAAGATGTGGCCGGACAGCTCGCGCCGCGCTGCCTGCTGCGCGCATGGCGCCGCTTCGCGCTGGACGCGCGGCAGGCGAGGCATGTCGACAGGGGAGAAGGCGGTTTTCATGGCGTCGCGAATGTCGTGGAAACGTCGGGTGGGCCGGATGGGCGCGAACATTACATGGACTTAATCATCCGTGCAAGCGGGTCGGTCGTTTTTTTTCGGCCAATCTGCGGTCGATTATCCCGGGAAGTGGAGGCGAACGCCGCGATCACGAGGGGCGTCACGTCGAGCGCATATGCTGGTCCCATGCGCAAATCGATCTCATGGATGTGCTGCATCATCGGACTGCTGGCCGGCGGCCTTGTCCATGGCGACGATCGCGTCGACAGGCTGGCCGCGTTGGCGCCCGGACTCAATCGCGGGGTGCTCGCCTCCGCCCTGCAGGCACGTGATTGCGCCGCGCGCACGCGCGATGTCGGCCAGCGGCTGGCGGTGATCGATTACTCGCGGCCCTCGACCGAGGTCCGCCTGTGGGTGTTCGATCTGGCGCAGGCGCGGTTGCTGCATGCAGAGCATGTCGCCCATGGACGCGGCAGCGGCGGCAACCGGCCGACCGTGTTCTCCGATGTCGAGGGCAGCTACCAGTCCAGCCTGGGGCTGTTCGCGACGGCCGAGACCTACACTGGCCAGAACGGTTACTCGCTGCGCCTGGACGGCCTGGAGCCGGGCATCAACGGCCGCGCCCGCGAGCGATTGATCGTCATGCACGGTGCCGACTACGTCGACCCCGAACAGGGCCGGCGCCAGGGGCGACTGGGACGCAGCTGGGGCTGCCCGGCGGTGCGCACCGCGGTGGCGCGCGCGGTGATCGACGATCTCAAGGACGGCCAGCTGCTGTTCGCCTATGCCGACGATCCTGGCTGGCGACAGGACTCAGTCTTGCTCCACTGCCCGGCCCGCTGAACGCGCGGCACCGGCTTCACGTGACCGGCGCAGCGGACGCGGAACCATGCCGGCATCCCACGCTGCAGGAGCGCCCCGATGACGCCATCCCGATCCCACCTTGTGCGCTGGATGACCGGCTGCCTGGGGCTGCTGTTGGCCTGCGCGCCGGCGATTGCCCAGGACCGACCACAGGCGGATGTCGAGGCCGCGCTGACACCCGAGGCGGTCAATGCGGCGACGGCCGACGCCGGCGATGCGACGATGCTGCGCGCGCAGGTGCTGCTCGACCGTGCGCATTTCTCCCCCGGCGAGATCGATGCGCAGGGCGGGACCAACACCACGCGCGCAATCGCCGCCTTCCAGCGCTTCCACGGTCTGGAAGCGAGCGGGACGCTGGATGCGCCCACTTGGCAGGCGCTCACCGCCGACGCGGCGCCTGCGCTGAAGGCGCACACGCTGACCGCTGATGAGGTCGCCGGTCCCTTCGTCGCGCTGCCCGAGGACATGATGGAAAAGGCCAAGCGCGAGGCGCTGGGCTTCGAAAGCCTCGCCGAAGCGCTGGGCGAGCGGTTCCATGCCGCGCCCGCGCTGCTGCGGCGGCTCAATCCCAGTGCCCGATTCGAGGCGGGCACGCGCATCGTGGTCCCGAACACGGCCGATGCCCCGGCGTTGGCGAAGCCCGAGCGGGTGGTGGTCAGCAAATCCGATTCGGTGGTGCGGCTGGTCGACGGCGCCGGCAAGGTCTACGCGCAGTTCCCGGCCTCGACTGGCAGCGAGCACGATCCGCTGCCCATCGGCGAGTGGAAGGTCGAGGGCGTGGCCGAGGACCCGACCTTCCATTACAACCCGGATCTGTTTTGGGATGCCGACCCCGGTCACGCCAAGGCCACGTTGCCACCCGGCCCCAATAACCCGGTCGGGACGGTCTGGATCGACCTGTCCAAGCCGCATTACGGCATCCACGGCACGCCGGAGCCGGCGAACATCGGCAAGACCCAGTCGCACGGTTGCATCCGGATGACCAACTGGAGCGCGCGCCGGGTGGCGGGTGTCGTCGGGCCGGGCACCGTCGTAATGCTGGAGGAATAGACCATGACCCGTGCCGGCCTGTGGATCGCGCTCGCAGCGGTGCTCGCGCTGGCGAACGCGGCCGTGTTCCTGTGGCGTGGTGGATCCGCGCATGATGTCGCGTCGCCCGTGGTCGCCGAGGCCGCGCCTTCGCCGGCGCCAGATCCGGGGCCGTCCGACAATGTGGCGGCACCCCCTGCGTCGGTACCCGCCGCCCATGTCCCCGGCGCCGAGCCTCCGGCGGCACCCGATGCGACGCCTGCGCCGGACCCGCGCGTCGACGCGCATGCGTCGCCTCGGCTGCTGTTGCCAGTACAGGGCATCCCGTTCGCCGACGTGCGCGACACGTTCGACGATGCGCGTGGCAGCGAGCGCCGGCACGAGGCGCTCGACATCATGGCCCCTGCCGGCACGCCGGTGCTGGCGGCCGCCGACGGCACGATCGAAAAGCTGTTCACCAGCGATCGCGGTGGCCTGACGATCTACCAGTTCGAGCCTACCGGCACTTGGTCGTACTACTACGCGCACCTGCAGGCCTATGCGCCCGGCATCGCGGAGGGCACGCAGGTGCGGCGCGGCGATGTCATCGGCCGGGTCGGCAGCACCGGCAACGCCGATCCGGCTGCTCCGCATCTGCATTTCGCAGTGTTCCGGCTGACGCCCGAACGCCAGTGGTGGACCGGTGCGCCGGTCAACCCGTATCCGCTGCTCGAACGGCCCTGACTAAGGCGCGAGCAGCGGACGCAGAGCCGGCCAGACGTGATCGAGGATCTTCGTCTGCGCCTCGGCGGTGGGATGCAGGTTGTCGTCCTGGAAGTTGCCGCGGTCGTCGGCGACCGGCTCGAGCAGGAACGGCAGCAGTGCGACGTCGAACGTGTCGGCGAGCAGCCGGTAGTTGGCCTCGAAGCCGCGCGTGTAGTCCGGGCCGAGGTTGGGTGGCATGCGCATGCCCACCAGCAGCACGCGCGCGCCGACGTGCTGCGAGGCGCCGATCATCCGCGCCAGGTTGCGCCGGGCCTCGGCCAGCGGCAGCCCGCGTAGCCCGTCGTTGGCCCCCAGCGCGATGATGACCACCTGCGGGCGCTCGCGCACGACTGCCTGCACGATCCGAGACGCGCCGCCGGCGGTGGTCTCGCCCGAGATGCTCGCATTGACCACTCGCCAGTCCGGTGCCTCGCGCTGCAGCCGTTGTGCGAGCAGGCCGACCCAGCCTTGCGCGGCAGACATGCCGTAGCCCGCCGACAGTGAATCACCCATGACCAGGAGCGTCTTGGCCTGCGGATCGGCGGCAGGGCGGGCCGTCGCGGCCTGGGCCTGTGCTAGAACGGGCAGGGCCAGCAGACACGCCAGCATCCAGCGCGCCACGCGCGCTTGCATCGGGCGGCGCATGGCCGCAGTTCCCAGTGTCATCTCCCATGTCTCCGGTTGGTCGGCGATGCCGCATCGCGACGGTGCGCCGGACTGGCGCGAACAGCGAAGGATATCTATGCACGACGGTTCCCCCCTGCAAGATGAAGCCGTGCGCGCGGCAGGCCATGCGCTCGATGTCGATGGGCTGGGCAAGCGGGTCGCGCTGCCGTCCGGGGAGCTGACGATCCTGCAGGACGTCGGCTTCCGTATCGGGCATGGCGACACGGTGGCGATCGTCGGGGCCTCGGGCTCGGGCAAGAGCACGCTGCTGTCGCTGCTGGCCGGGCTCGACACACCCAGCGCGGGTCGCGTGCTGCTCGACGGCGCGCCGATCTCCACACTCGACGAGGACGGCCGGGCACGCGTGCGCGGCGAGAAGGTCGGCTTCGTGTTCCAGAGTTTCCAGCTGCTGCCATCGCTGACCGCGCTGGAGAACGTCATGCTGCCGCTGGAGTTGCGCGGCGACCGGGATGTCGAGGCACTGGCGCGCGAGGTGCTGCAGCGTGTCGGTCTGGGCGAGCGCCTGGGCCACTATCCACGCCAGCTCTCGGGCGGCGAGCAGCAGCGCGTGGCGCTGGCGCGCGCGTTCGTGACCCGGCCCTCGCTGCTGTTCGCCGACGAGCCGACCGGCAACCTGGACACCGCCACCGGCCAGGCGATCGTCGACCTGCTGTTCGCGCTCAATGCCGATGCCGGCACCACGCTGGTGCTGGTCACCCACGACGATCGCCTGGCGGCGCGCTGCGCCCGGCGCCTGCGCATCGACAGCGGCCGGCTCGTCGCCGACGAGGCGCTGGCCGCATGAGGACCGCAGGCCTCGCCTGGCGGCAGCTGCGCCGCGACTTCAAGGCCGGCGACATCCGCATCCTGTTCGCGGCGCTGGTGCTCGCGGTCGTCGCGGTGACTGCGGTGGGCTTCGTCACCGATCGCGCCGAGCGCGCATTGGCGATCGAGGCCAACCGCCTGCTCGGCGGCGATGCGGTGGTGCGCGGCGATGCGCCGATCGACGGTGCGATCCGCGCCGCCGCCGATGCGCCTGGCCTGCGCGCGGTCGAGACTGTCGAGCTCGACAGCATGATCCGCGTCGGCGAGGGCGATGCGGCCAATCTGCGCCTGGGCGACGTGCGCGCGCTCGGTGACGGCTTTCCGCTGCGCGGCAGCTTCCGGATCGATCGCGGCGATGGCGTCGAACGCGATGCGCAGGCGGTGCCCGAACCCGGGACCGCATGGATGAGCCGGGCCGGGGCGGACACGCTTGGCGCGGCGGTCGGCGACACCGTGCACTTGGGCGAACGCAGCTTCCGTCTCGCCGCGCTGGTGCTGCAGGAGCCCGATGCGTCGATCGACTATTTCAATGTCGCGCCGAAGGTGTTCCTGCACCTGTCCGATCTGGGGGGCACCGGGCTGATCCAGCCGGGCAGCCGCATCGGCTATCGCCTCGTCGTCGCCGGCGACGCCAACGCGGTCGACGGCTTCACCCGCCTGGCACGTGCGCAGCTGGGCCGCGGCCAGCGCGTGGAGACGATCGGCGACGCGCGCCCCGAAGTGCGCTCCTCGCTCGATCGCGCCGGCCGCTTCTTGGGGCTGGCGGCACTCGTGTCGGTGATCCTGGCGGCAGTCGCGGTGGCAATGGCCGCGCGCCAGCATTCGGCCCGGCATCTGTCGTCGGTGGCGGTGATGCGCTGCATGGGCGCGCAGCAGCGCACGCTGGTCGGCATCCACGTCGGCGAACTGCTGCTGCTCGGGGTGGTCGCTTGCACCTTGGGCGTCGCGATCGCGTTCGGGCTGCAGTGGGCGGTCGGCCGCTGGCTTGCGTCGCTGCTGGGCTTGTCGATCCCGGCCGCCGGCGTGTTGCCCGCGCTGCAGGGCTACGGCGTCGGTCTGGTCGTGCTGCTGGCCTTCGGCGCGCCGCCGGTGCTGGCGCTGCGGCGGGTGCCGGCGCTGCGCGTGCTGCGTCGCGACCTCGGCGGCTTCGAGCCCAGCGCATGGCTGGTCGGGCTGACCGGTTTCGCCGGGCTGGCCGCGCTGTTGTGGTGGAAGGCCGGGTCGGCGGCGCTTGGCGGCGCGATGCTGGCCGGTATCGCGGCCACGTTCGCGGTGCTGGCGCTGCTCGCGTGGGCGCTGATCGCGCTGGTGCGTGCACTGCGTTCGAAGCTGCGAGGCAGCCTGCGCTACGGCCTGGCCAACGTGAGCCGGCGCGCGGGCACCAGCGTTGCGCAGATCAGCGCACTCGGCCTGGGCCTGATGGCGCTGCTGCTGCTGACGTTCGTACGCACGGACCTGCTCGATCGCTGGCAGCTGGCGATCGGCCAGGACGCGCCCAACCGCTTCATCATCAACGTGCAGCCCGACCAGCTCGACCCCGTGCGCGGTTTCATCGCCGAACAGGCGGTCGAGCCGCCGGTGCTGTTCCCGATGGTGCGCGCGCGCCTGCTCGCGCGCAATGGCGAGGCGGTACGCGGCGAGGATTACCTGGGACGCAGCGGCGACGAGGCCCAGGACCGCCAGGCCCAGCGCCGGGCCGAGCGCGAGTTCAACCTGTCGATGCAGGGCGCGCTGCGCGATGACAACCAGATCACCGCCGGCAGGTACTGGGGCGATACGGTGCCCGCGTCGCCGGAATTGTCGGTCGAGGAGGGCTTTGCCAAGGACCTGGGCTGGCAGATCGGCGACCGCATCGCGTTCGACATTGCCGGCCAGCGGTTCGAGGCGCCGATCACCAGCCTGCGCAGCATCGAGTGGGAGAGCTTCCGGCCGAACTTCTTCGTCGTCGCCTCGCCCGGCGCACTCGACGGCTACCCGGCCAGCCACATCACCGCGGTGCGCGTGCCCCCCGAGCGGCCGCGCTTTACCGCCGATCTGGTGCAGCGCTTCCCGAACCTGTCGGTCGTCGACATCGACGCGGTGCTGACCCAGGTGCGCAGCACCGCCGACCAGGTCTCGACCGTGGTGCAGGTGGTGTTCTGGTTCTCGCTCGCCGCCGGCGTGCTGGTGTTGCTGGCGGCGGTCAGCGCCAGCCAGGACGAACGCCTGCTCGAAGGCGGCGTGATGCGCGTGCTCGGCGGCCGACGCGCACAGCTGCGGCTGGCGCAGGCCTCGGAGTTCGCGGCGATCGGCTTGCTGTCGGGCGTGGTCGCCGCGTTGGCCGCATCGGTGTTGGCCGGTGTCGTCGCGGTGCAGGTGTTCGACCTGCCGTGGCGGCCGAACTGGGCGCTGGCCGCGGCGGGCGGCGGCATCGGTGTCGGCGTGACGCTCGCGGCCGGCCTGTGGGCGACCCGCCGCGTGCTCGACGCACCGCCTTCGGTGACGCTGCGTGAGTTGCAGGAATGAGATGGCCGGGCGGCGCATGGACACTGCCCGGCCCGAGGCTCACTCGATCACATCCTCGGCCGCATCGAAGCGACGGGCGTACTCGCGTTCCGTGCTGACCCGAAGCACTTCCTCGCCCGCCAGTTCGGGTGCGCCGTAGACGGCGTAGGCGACGCGGTCCTGCTTGCGACCGACCAGATGCAGGCGGTAACGCGACTGGCCGCTGCCGGTCTCGGGCGGGTAGTGCTTCGGCGGTTCCGTGCCGTCGAGGTCGAGTTCGTTGTTGTCGATGACGCCGCCGACGAACAGTGCACGGATGGGCATCGCGGTCTCCTGTGGGGGGAAGGCCCGGCCATCGTGCCGACGCGGATGTTCGCGATGCATCAACGTGGCGTTGGGATCGCGATGACGCGGTGCCTTGGTGCGGCATGCGCATGGGGGCCCTGCCGGCTGCTGGCGGCGTTCCGGTCGAGCGGTCCCGGTAGAATCGCCGGCTGTTTCCCAGGACCTCCCGCGATGGCCGACCCCGCACTCGATGCGCTGTTCCTCCCGTTCGAGCAGCGGCTGCTGTCGTGGCCGCCGGCCGGTGCGCTGTTCCTGCGCGCGCGTCCGGGTGTGGCAACGACCGGCGGGCGGTGGCCTGGCCTGCTGTGCGAGCAGACCCTGGCGCCCTTGCACGCGGCGCTGCAGCGCGCCGGCCTGGAGGCGCTGCCGCAGGACGATGGCGATGATCCGGCGCTGCCGGAACGACCGTTGGTATTGGCACTGCCGCCGCGCCAGCGTGACGAGGCGCGGGCGTTGCTGGCACGCGCGCTGGCGGCGGTCGCACCCGGCGGCTGGGTCGTGGCCAGCGTTGCCAACGATGAGGGCGCGAAGTCCGCGCAGGCCGACCTGGCCGCGCTCGCCGGCAACATTGGCGCGCTGTCCAAGCACAAGTGCCGGGTGTTCTGGGCGCAGCGCGATGCGCGCGGCGACGAGGCGTTGCGCGCGCGCTGGGCCGCACTGGACGCGCCGCGCCCGATCCTCGGTGGCCGGTTCGTCAGCCGCCCCGGCGTGTTCGCCTGGGATCGGATCGATCCGGCGTCGGCGCTGCTGGCCGCGCACTTGCCCACGACGCTGGCCGGGCATGGCGCCGATCTCGGCGCGGGCTACGGCTTTCTGGCGGCTGACGTGCTGCAGCGCTGCCCGGGCCTGCGCGCGCTCGACGTGATCGAGGCCGAGGGCCGCGCGCTGGCGCTGGCCCGTCGCAATCTGACCGGGCTACGCGACGATGTGGCGCTGGACTTCCAGTGGCGCGACGTCACTGCGGGCCTGCCGCGGCGTTACGACTTCATCGTCAGCAATCCGCCATTCCATGCCCACGGGCGCGAGGAGCGGCCCGAGCTGGGGCGTGCGTTCATCGCCGCGGCCGCCGACGCCTTGGCGCCGGGCGGCAGCCTGTGGCTGGTCGCCAACCGGCATCTGCCCTACGAGGACGTGCTCGCCGCACGCTTTGGCCAGGTGCGCGAAGTCGCCGCGCAGGGTGGCTTCAAGATCGTGCACGCGGAGCAGGCGCGATGAAGCTGGTCAAGCTGCTCGCCAACCTCGGCTACGGCAGCCGCAAGCAGGTGGCGTGGATGTTCCGCGAGGGGCGCATCACCGATGCCGACGGCGAGGTGCTCTATGCCGACGACCGGGTGGCGCATGCGGCCATTCGCGTCGACGGCGAACCGCTCGATCCGCCGCAGGGCCTGACGCTGCTGCTGCACAAGCCGACCGGCTACACCTGCTCGACCAAGGACACTGGCCGGTTGGTCTACGACCTGTTGCCACCGCGCTTCCGGCTGCGCGCGCCCGCGCTGTCGACGGTCGGGCGCCTGGATCGCGAGACCAGCGGCCTGCTGCTGTTCACCGACGACGGCCAACTGCTGCATCGGATCATCTCGCCGAAGGCGGCGCTACCCAAGGTCTACGACGCGACCTTGGCGCAGCCGCTGCGCGGGGACGAGGCCGCGCTGTTCGCCAGCGGCACGCTGATGCTCGAGTCCGAGACCACGCCGCTGCTGCCCGCCGCGCTCGAGGTCGTCGACCCCACGCATGCGCGGCTGACCATCGTCGAAGGTCGCTACCACCAGGTCCGACGCATGTTCGCGGCCGTCGGCAACCACGTCGTCGCCCTCCACCGCAGCCGCATCGGCGGCCTGTCGCTGGGCGACCTGCCCGAAGGGCAATGGCGCCCCCTCGACGCCGCCGACCTGACCACGCTCTTCGGCTAGCCCGAAACCGGGGTTCGAAACCGGGGTCAGAGTCGAATTTCCACCAGGGATGTCCCACGCCTGCTGGTTCTCGGGGGAAATTCGACTCTGACCCCGGTTTCGGTTTCGCTGACCCGGTTTCGGGCCCTGGTTTTGTCAGGCGTCCCAGCGGCGCAGGGCGAGGCTGGCGTTGGTGCCGCCGAAGCCGAAGCTGTTCGACAGCACAGTGCGCAGCTGTGCGGGGCGGCTTTCGCGGACCAGTGGCAGGCCTTCGGCTTCGGGGTCGAGGGTGTCGACATTGATCGAGCCGGCGATGAAGCCGCGCTCGAGCATCAGCAGGCAGAAGATCGCTTCGTGCACGCTTGTCGCGCCGAGCGAGTGGCCGGTCAGTGACTTGGTCGACGAGAAAGGCGGCATTGCATCGCCGAATACCGTGCGCATCGCACGCAATTCGCTGACGTCGCCGACCGGGGTCGAGGTGCCGTGGGTGTTGATGTAGTCGATGTCGCCGTCGAGGCCCTCGATCGCCATGCGCATGCAGGCGATCGCGCCGTCGCCGGAGGGCGCGACCATGTCGACGCCGTCGGAGCTGGCGCCAAAGCCGACCAGTTCGCCGAGGATCGTCGCGCCGCGTGCCTGCGCGTGCTCCAGGCTCTCGAGCACCAGCGCGCCACCGCCGCCAGCGATCACAAAGCCGTCGCGGTCGGCGTCGTACGGCCGAGAGGCGCGCGTCGGGGTGTCGTTGTAGCGGCTCGACAGCGCGCCCATGCCGTCGAACAGCATCGCCATGCCCCAGTGCGCTTCTTCGCCGCCGCCGGCGAACACCACGTCCTGCAGGCCGGCCTGGATCTGCTGTGCGGCCACGCCGATGCAGTGCGCCGACGTCGCACAGGCCGAGGAAATCGAGTAGTTGAGCCCCTTGATGCCGAATGCGGTGGCCAGGCACGCCGAGACCGTCGAGTTCATCGTGCGCGTGACCTGGTACGGGCCGATCCGGCGCACGCCCTTGTCGCGCAGCACGTCGGCCGAGCCGATCAGGTTCTCCGGCGAGCCGCCGCCCGATCCCATGATCAGGCCGGTCCGCGGGCCGGAGATCATGGCGTCGGTCAAACCGGCGTGCGCAATCGCATCGCGCAGCGCCAGGTAAGCGTAGCCCGCGGCATCGCCCATGAAACGGCGCAGCTTGCGGTCGATCAGCGCATCGAGGTCGACATCGGGCATGCCCGAGATCTGGCTGCGCAGGCCCTTGTCGGCATGGCCGGCGTCGAAGGCGATGCCCGAGCGGCCCTCGCGCAGCGACGCGGCGACGGTGTCGAGATCGTTGCCGATGCACGACACGATGCCCGCGCCGGTGATCACGACGCGGCGTGCGGTCGGATTCAGGCTCATGCGGCCTCGTCACGCATGAACAGCCCCACGCGCAGGTCGCTGGCGGTGTAGATCTCGCGTCCGTCGACGAGCATGCGCGCATCGCCGATGCCCAGGATCAGGCGGCGCTTGATCACGCGCTTGATGTCGATCTCGTAGCGCACGAGCTTTGCGTCGGGGCCGACCTCGCCAGTGAACTTGACCTCGCCTACACCGAGCGCGCGACCGCGACCGGGCAGTTGCTGCCACGTCAGGTAGAAGCCGACCAACTGCCACATCGCATCCAGGCCCAGGCAGCCCGGCATCACCGGGTCGCCCTGGAAGTGGCATTGGAAGAACCACAGGTCCGGGCGCACGTCGAGCTCGGCGTGGATCTGGCCCAGCCCATGCGCACCCCCGTCGTCGTCGATGTGGGTGATGCGGTCGAACATCAGCATCGGCGGCAGCGGCAGGCGGCCGCTGCCCGGCGCGAACAGCCGGCCCTCGCCCGAGGCGATCAGTTGTTCGTAGCTGAAAGAATCCTTCATCGACGCATGGACCGGGGAAGTGAGGCAGACGGCGATTATTGCGGAATGCGTGCGGCATTGCCCGTACGCACGGGTACGCTGAATGGGCCTTCGGGGCGATGCGGGGTAGAATCGATCGCGTGTCCACGCCCTCGATGTCCGCCGCCGTTCCGCCGTCTCCGCAGGGGCTCGCCCTGTCGTCGCTGCCTGCCGGGGTGGTGTTCGACATGGACGGCCTGATGCTCGAAAGCGAGCGCGAAATCCTCGATTGCATGCGTCTGGCGGCCGCCGAGCAGGCGCAGGACATCGAGCCGGCGTACTGGCGCGCGATGATCGGCCACAGCGACCGCATCTGCCGCGAACGCCTGGTCGAGCGCATCGGCGAGCCCGCCGCCGATGCGCTGTTTGGTCGCAGTCAGGCGTTGTATCTGGCGCGTGCCGAAGCCGGCATCGCGCACCGTCCGGGCATCGTCGCGTTGCTGGACCTGCTGGCCGAATGCGGCATCCCGCGCGCGGTCGCGACCTCCACGCGGGCGCCGCTGGCGCAGCGCAAGCTTGCCGCCGCCGGTCTTCTGCGGCATTTCGACGCGGTGTGCACCAGCAGCGATGTCGCCCATCCCAAGCCGGCGCCGGATGTCTACCTGCTTGCGGCCGAGCGGCTGGGCGTGCCGGCGGCGCGGTGCCTGGCGCTGGAAGACTCGCCGACCGGCGTGCGCGCCGCGCTCGCGGCCGGCATGACCACGATCCAGGTGCCCGACCTGCTGCTGCCCGATGATGCGGTGCGTGCGCTCGGTCACCGGATCGTCGATTCGCTCGACGATGTCCGGCAGCTGATCCAGACCGTACGCGCCCAGGGCTGAGTCCGCCCGAGCATCCGCCTCGGGCAATCGCATGGCGCCGACGCTGCGCGCATGGGGCGCCCGAGCAGGCCATGTCCGTGCGCGTTCCCCCGCTAGCGTTGCGGTGCCTCGTCGTCCGGTTCGTCGGCGTGGGCGAGCATGTCGACCAGCATATCGCGCACGTGCGCATCGGCGGTCGCGTAGAACACCTGGCGCTGGCGCCGTTCGCCGCGCACCAGCCGCGCGCCGCGCAGCAGGCGCAAGTGATGGCTGACCAACGGCTGCGAGGCGCCGGTGCGGCGCGCGATCTCGCCGACCGGCACCGGCCCATCCAGGCAGGTCAGCAGCACCCGCAAGCGGGTCGGGTCGCCGAGCAGGCGGAAGGTGCCGGCAAGGATCTCGACCTGCTCCGGATCGGGGACGGTCTCGACGTCAGGCGCAGATGCGCTCAATTGGGACCTCCTGGCTTCGCCGCGCCCGGCACGCGATCGGCGGCATCCGCGTGGTCGTGTTCGTGCGGATGCCTGTGCGCGTGCTCATGGCGATGCGACGCGCGACTGCCGTGCTCCAGCGCGCAGGCATCATGCGGTGCATGCACGACCTCGACCGTCGTGTGGCCGATCGAGAACCGGTCGGCGAGTGCGCGTTTGACCGCCGGCACCACACGCCAGGCCGGTGCGTCCTCGTCGAGCGTGAGTTCGAGCGTCGCCAGCACCCGGCCCGAGGTGATCGACCACACATGCACGTGGTCGACGCCCGCCACGCCCGGAACCTGCTCGCGCAGGTGCGTGCGCAGGGCCTCGATGTCGATGTCCGGCGGCGTGGCCTCCATCAGGATGTCGAAGGCGCCGCGCAGCAGCGCCCAGGCACTGCGCAGGATCAGCAGGCACACCAGCACCGAAAGGATCGGGTCGATCGGCATCCAGCCGGTGAAGTGGATCACCAGCGCGGCCACGATCGCGGCGACCGAACCGAGCAGATCGCCGAGCACGTGCAGCGTCGCGCCCTTGATGTTGACGTGCGATTGGTCGCCGCGATGCAGGATCCAGAACACCAGGCAGTTGACCAGCAGGCCGACGACCGCGACCGCCAGCATCGGTCCGGCGAGCACCTCGCCCGGATGCCGCAGGCGCTGCACCGCCTCCCAGGCGATCCACAGCACCAGCGCGAACAGCGTGATCGCATTGATCAGCCCGGCCAGCACCTCGATGCGCATGTAGCCGAATGTGCGCCTGGCGTCCGAGGCCCGGCGGCCGATGCGGAAGCCCAGCCAGGCGAGCAGCAGCGCCGCGGCATCGGTGAGCATGTGTCCGGCGTCGGCAATCAGCGCCAGCGAGCCGGACAGGACCCCGCCGACCATCTCCACGACCATGAAGCTGGCGGTCAGCGTGAAGCCGATCAGGACGGCGCGTTCGTTCGCGGCCGAGACCGACGGGGCATGCGCGTGATCGTGGTCGTGCGCTTTGTGCGCGGGGTGATCGTGGGGGTGCGGCATCGGAGGAAGAGGGCAGCGTCTAAAAGTGTCGACATATAAGCATGTATTTATTTCAATTGGAAGTGCGGGCGCGCATTCGCCGCCGAGCAGCGAGAATGGCCGGATGACAGATGCCCACGCCCCTCACGACACGCCGCTACCCGAATCACCGGTCGTGGGCATCGTCGGCAGCGCCGGCGCCTACGGCCGCTGGCTGCGCGGGTTCTTCGCTTCGCGCATGGGCCTGCGGGTGCTCGGCCACGACCCGGCGGACCCGGCCAGCGATGCGCCTGAGGCGTTGCTCGCGGCGGCGGACGTGCTGTTGTTCGCCGCGCCGATCCGCGCGACCGCGGCCGTCGTCGCCGACTGGACCGCGCGCTCGGCCGGGCGCGAGCGCGGGCGGTTGTGGCTCGACGTGACCTCGCTCAAGCAGGTGCCGGTCGCGGCGATGCTGCGGTCGCAGGCCGAGGTCGTCGGCCTGCACCCGATGACCGCACCGCCCAAGTCGCCCACGCTGCGGGGCCGCGTGCTCGTGGTCTGCGAAGCACGCCTGGCGCGCTGGCGGCCATGGGTGGCGCGGCTGTTGGCGGCGCTCGAGGGCCAGGTGGTGCAGACCGATGCGGAGCGCCACGATCGAATCATGGCGCTGGTACAGGCGCTGGTGCATGCGGGCCATCTCGCCCAGGCCGGCGTGCTGCTCGACCAGGCGCCCGAAGGCGGCGGGTTGGTGGACCTGCTGCCGTTCCGCTCGGCCTCGTTCGAGCTCGATGCCGCGATGATCGCGCGGATCCTGTCGATGAACCCGGCGATCTACGAGGACATCCAGTTCGACAATCCCCACGTGGTCGGTGTGCTCGCCGACCTGGCGGCACGCACGGCGCACCTGCACGCCCTGGTGGCGCGCGGCGACGATGCCGCACGCGCGCAGTTCCGCGCGCTGCTCGATGCGCAGCGCCAGGCGCTGGGCGCAGCAGCGCTCGAGCAGGGCAACTACGCCTTCGAACGCGTCGGTTACCTGCTGGCCGATCTTGCCGGCGACCGCTGCGTCAGCGTGCACCTGCCGCTGGACCGGCCCGGTTCGTTGCGCGCGCTGTTGCACGTGTTCGAGCGCCACGGGGTGAACCTGGGGTCGATCCATTCCTCGCGCACGCCCGGCGGTGAACTGCATTTCCGCATCGGGTTGATGGCCGGTTGCGATGGCGATGCGCTCGCAGCCGCGACCCGGGAGATCGACGCCAGCGGGATCGGCCGGGTGATCGAGCGCGACTAGGTCGACACGGCTAGTGGCGAGCGCGCAGCAGCGCGTCCCAGCCCGCGTGGCCCAGTCGTTGGAGCGTGTCGATGTTGCGTTCGACGATCGCGTCGGGGTCGGGGTAGATCGCCACCGCGCGCTCGACGCTGTCCTCGCGCAGCAGATGCAGGGTGGGATAGGGCGAGCGGTTGGTGCAGTTGCCGATGTCGTCGTCGGGCACGCCGGCGAAGCGGTAGTCGGGGTGGAAGCTGGCGACCTGCAGCACGCCGTCGAGGTCGAGCGACTCGACCAGGGCATCGGCCGCGTCCAGGAAGTCGTTGTAATCGAGGAAGTCCTGCAACACGTGCGGGTGCACCAGCAGCGTGGTGTCGGTGGTCTGCACCGAGGTGTCGCGCAGGTGGCGCAGTTCCTCGCCCAAGCGTTCGAGCAGGGCTTGGGGCGTGGTCGCCTCGCACAGTACAAACCGCACCTGATCCTTGACGTACACCGCCTTGGCGAACGGGCACAGGTTCAGCCCGATCACGGCGCGCTCGACCCAGTGCCGGGTGGCGGTCAGCGGATCGTCGGGGGCGGGCGCGTCAGGGAGCTGTGCGGTCACGGGAACGGCGCTGCGGACGGTGGCGCAGTCTAGACCAGCCGACGGGCGTTGATCGATATGTTATAAAATAACTGTTTCAGCTGTTGCGATTCGCCATGCCTGTTGCCGCCCCATCGCCTCGCCCGCGTCTGGTCCAGATCGATCTGCTGCGCGGTCTGGTCATGCTGTTGATGCTGCTCGACCACGTGCGCGAGACGTTCTTCCTGCACATGCAGTTGTCCGATCCGGTCGACGTCGACGACGTGTCGCCGCTGTTGTTCGGCTTCCGTCTGCTCGCGCATCTGTGCGCCCCGGTGTTCGTGTTCCTGACCGGGCTGTCGGCCTGGCTGTACGGTCAGCGCCAGCCGGACCCGCGCGCGGCGACTGCGGCCTTCCTGTTCAAGCGCGGGCTGTTTCTGGTGGTGCTGGAGGTGACCCTGGTCAACTTCGCCTGGACGCTGCAGTTTCCGCCGCAGACGCTGTACCTGCAGGTGATCTGGGCGATCGGCCTGTCGATGCTGGTGCTCTCTGCGCTGCTGTGGCTGCCGCGTCCGGCGCTGGTCGCGCTCGGTCTGGCGCTGGTGGCCGGCCACAACCTGCTCGATGGGGTGCGCGTGGAGGGGGGCTGGTCCGGGGTGTGGGCGGTCCTGCACCAGCGCGCCTGGTTCGAGCCGATCGACGGCATGCGAGTGCGCACCTCGTATCCGGTGTTGCCGTGGATCGGCGTGATCGCACTTGGACATGCGGCCGGTCCCTGGTTCGCGGCCGGCTTCGACCCCGCGCGTCGCCGTCAGCGATTGCTGACTTGGGGATTGGGTGCGCTGGCGGCGTTTGCCGGACTGCGGTTGGTCAACGGTTACGGCGAAGCGCCCTGGCACGTCGGCGAGGATGCGCTGCGCACCGCGATGGCATTGTTCAACGTCACCAAGTATCCCCCGTCGCTGCTGTTCCTGTGCCTGACCCTGGGCACGGGACTGTTGTTGCTGCGCCTGTTCGAGCGCCCCTCGCTGGCGCGGAGGCTCGAACCGGTCGCCGTCTACGGATCGGCGCCGATGTTCTTCTATCTGCTGCACCTGTGCGCGCTGAGACTGCTGTACCTGGCTGCGGTGGCCGTGTGGGGCCACACTCAGGGCACGCTCTTCGGCTTCGACGACCCGGCCTGGCTGCTGCCGGTCGCCGTGGCGCTGGCGGTGGCGCTGTATCCGGCCGTGCGCTGGTTCGCCGCGCTCAAGGCGCGGCGTCGGGACTTGCGCTGGTTGCGTTACTTCTAGCGCGGGCGAAGGCAGCGCTCAGTCGCGGAAGTTGTCGAACTGCAACGGCAGTTCGAACTCGGTGCCGCGTAGCAGCGCGATCGCCGCCTGCAGGTCGTCGCGCTTCTTGCCGGTCACGCGCAGCTTGTCGCCGTTGATCTGGCTGTCGACCTTGAGCTTGGCGGTCTTGAGTGTGGTCTGGATCTTCTTGGCCAGGTCGCGTTCGATGCCCTGCTTGACGGTGACCTTCTGCCGGGCGCCGGCGAGGTTGGTGTCGATGTCGCCGAACTCCAGGCAGCGCACGTCGATCTTCCGCGCCGCCAGGCGCTGACGCAGGATCTCGGTCATCTGCTGGAGCTGGAACTCGCTCGGGGCCGACTGGGTGATCACCGCGTCCTCGCGCTCGAACGCGGCCTCGACGCCCTTGAAGTCGAAGCGGGTGGTCAGTTCGCGGTTGGCCTGGTCGACCGCGTTGGTCAGTTCGTGGGTGTCGACTTCGGAGACGACGTCGAAAGACGGCATGGGGCACCTGGCAGTGGGGAAACGGCCCGCAGGGTAACGCAGGCGGCGTGGAACGTTGCATCGTGCGTTCGCCACATCCCGTGCGCGGCCGACGCACCACAATGGCGTCTCCCCCGCTGTCGCAGATCGCCGTCATGTTCGAGACCCCTGCCTACGCCGCCGCGGACGCCACCGCGCCGCTCGCGCCCACCACGATCCAGCGCCGCCCGCCCGGCCCGTCCGAGGTGCTGATCGACATCCTCTATTGCGGCGTCTGCCACTCCGACCTGCACCAAGTGCGTGACGAGTGGGGCGGGTCGATCTTTCCGATGGTGCCCGGCCACGAGATCGTCGGCCGCATCGCCCAGGTCGGCAGCGCGGTGACCGCGTTCGCGGTCGGCGATGCCGTGGGTGTCGGCTGCTTCGTCGACTCGTGCCGGACCTGCACGCAATGCCGCGCCGGCGAGGAGCAGTTCTGCGAGGACGGCATGACTGCCACCTACAACGCGATGGCGCGCGACGGCAGTGGGCCGACCTACGGTGGCTACTCGACCCGGATCACGGTCGATGCGGCCTATGTGCTGCGGATCCCCGATGCGCTGCCGCTCGATGCCGCCGCACCGCTGCTGTGCGCGGGCATCACCACGTATTCGCCGCTGCGCCATTTCGGCGTCGCGCCCGGCGATGAGGTCGCGGTCGTCGGCCTGGGCGGGCTCGGGCACATGGCGGTCAAGTTCGCGGTCGCGATGGGCGCGCGGGTGACGGTACTGAGCAGTTCGGAATCCAAGCGTGCCGACGCACTGGCGCTCGGTGCGCACGCGTTCGCGGCCACGCGCGACCGGGCGACGTTCAAGGCGCTGGCCAAGTCCTTCGATTTCATCGTCGACAGCGTGTCGGCCGAACACGACTACAACGCGTATCTGTCGCTGCTGCGTGTCGACGGCACCATGATCCTGCTCGGCATTCCCGAGGCGCCGGCGCCGGTCGCGGCCGGCGCGCTGATCATGCAGCGCCGGCGGCTGGCCGGTTCGCTGATCGGCGGCATCGCCGAGACCCAGGAGATGCTCGACTTCTGCGCCGAACACGGCATCGTGTCCGACATCGAGCGCATCGGCATCGCCGACGTCGAGACCGCCTACGCGCGCATGCGCAAGGGCGACGTGCGCTACCGCTTCGTCATCGACATCGAGACGCTGCGGCGCTGAGGGCCGGTGCGCGCCGGATGCCCGGCGCGCGCTTCCGTGCGAGGATGACAGCCCCCTGTTCATCCTTCGCGATCATGTCCCGTGCCGCTCCGCCGACCGATGCCCGCGCCGCCGTATGGTGGATGCTGTTGGCGGTGCTCGCGTTCGCCGGCATGGACGCGGGCATGAAGTGGATCGCCGAGGGCTATTCGGCGTTCCAGGTCGCGACGTTCCGCAGCCTGACTACGCTGCCGCTGATCGCGGCGTGGATCGTATTGCGCGGCCGCGGCGGTACGTTGTGGCGGATCCATTGGCCGTTGCACCTGCTGCGCGGCGTGCTCGGCGTGGGCATGATCGCCGGCTTCGTGTACGGGCTGGCGCGCATGCCGCTGTCGACTGCGTACGCGATCGTATTCGTCTCGCCGCTGCTGGTCACCGCACTGGCGGTGCCGCTGCTGGGCGAGCGGGTGGGCCCGCGCCGCTGGACGGCGATCGCGGTGGGCATCGTCGGCGTGCTGGTGGTGCTGCGCCCGACCGGCGAGGGCGTCGCCACGCTGGCCGGCCTGGCGGTGGTGCTCGGTGCGCTGTGCTACGCGGTCGCCTCGATCACCGTGCGGATCCTGGCGCAGCGCGACAGTCCCGAATCGCTGGTGTTCTGGTTCCTGGTGCTGATGGCGGTGTTCGCCGGCCTGCTGGCCTGGCGCGATTGGCGGCCGCTGCAGACCGAGCACCTGGGCGTGCTGGCGCTGATCGGCAGCGCGGGCGCGCTGGGGCAGGTGGCGATGACGCATGCTTTCCGCCTCGGCGAGGCCAGCCAGGTCGCGCCGCTGGAGTACACCGCGCTGCTGTGGGTGATCGTGCTCGATCTCACGCTCTGGGGCGTGCTGCCCGATGCGCCGACCTGGCTGGGGGCGGCGATCATCGTCGCCAGCGGCCTGTACATGTTCCGCCGCGAGCAGGTGGTCGCCGACCCGCCGGTGCGCCATCCGGATGCGACGCCGCCGCCCTAGGGGGCCGACCGGCGCCGCCGACGTCGCAGCCACGCTGCGTGCCGCACACTGCCGCCATGCCTATCGTCCTGTTGCTCGTCCTCGTCCTGGCGCTGTGCGCGGCGATGCTGCTGTTGTGGCCGCTGGCGCTGTGGAACCGCTATCGCGTCGGGACGTCGCGCCGGCGCCCGCCGCGCTGGCTGACCCGGCTCAATGCGTGGCTGCTGCCGGGCTCGGCGTTGCTGTTTCTCGGCGTAATGGGCGTGACCAACCTGTTCGTTGCGCATGCGTTCGTCTATGCCGGATTGGGGCTGCTCGCCGGCCTGGCGACGGGCGGGGTGGGCTGGGCGTTGACGCGGGTCGAGCATCGGCCCGGCGCGGTCTGGTACACGCCCAACCGCTGGCTGGTGCTGGCGTTGACCCTGGTCGTGGTCGCGCGGGTGATCGCGGGTATCTGGCAGGCCTGGGAGCGCTGGCGCGGCAACGTCGAGCTTCTGGCGGCCTGGGGCCCGCTCGGCGAGCCGGCCGGGTTGTTCGCGGTCGCCGGGCTGGTGCTCGGCTACCACGCCGCCTACGCGGTGCTGCTGCAATGGCGTCTGGGGCGCTGGCTCTGAGGCCTGTGGCGTTCGATCGGCTCACCGCCCGGGGGTTGCGTAGGCGCAAAAAAACGGCCCCGCACAAGGCGGGGCCGCTGGGCACGCTCTGGGAGAGAGAGGATCAGAAGCGTGCGCCGATACCCACACCCACGGTCCACGGGTCGAGCTTGAGGTCGCGCTGCACCGTCTGGCCGGCCTGCTTGACGTCCGCACGGCTGCGCAGGTAGCGCGCATCGGCACGGGCAAACCAGGTGGAGTTGATGTTCATATCGACACCGACCGTGCCGATCGCGCCCTTGGGCGTGGTCAGGCTGACATGGTCGCCACCGCCGCCGAGGTCTTCCTTGCTGATGTTGGACTGGTGGTAGCCCAGACCAACGAACGGACGGAAGGTGTTGTCGACGTCACCAAAGTGGTACTGGCCGCTCAGCGCGATGGGCTGCTGCTCGACGGTGCCGATCTTGCCGCTGTCCTGCTTGACGCGATGATCGAACGAATCGAGTGCGCCCCACAGCTCGGCGCTGATGTTGTCGGTGAAGTTGTACGACACCGAGGCGGTCGGCGCCGGGCCGCCATCGACCTTCAGCCCGTTGTTCCGCTCGCTGTCGTTGGTCGGCTGCAGCAGCGTGACGCCGCCGACGACCGAGAAACGCTTGCCGGCCGCGGTGTCGGTGTCCTGGGCGAAGGCCGCGGACGAGACCGCGAGCGAGGCCAGGGTGGCGAGGATGAGGCTGCGCTTGTTGAGGATGGACGCGTTCGGCTTCATGGGGGAGTTCTCCTTATGCTTGTTGCCTTTGGCGCCGGCAGCGCGAACGCGCCGGCGGGATTCTCGCGGTCGGGACCGGAAGTCCTGTCGCGACCCTCCTCTTTGGGAAGGCGCGGCCATGCTGTCTGGGTCATCCTGAATCGGCGATTTGCGCTATCTGAAGCGTTCCTGACGCTTCACGCCGGCTTCGGAAATCTGCGCAGCGCGTTCATCGCAAGGCCCGTTGCCAAGCGGGTTCGTCGGGCGCGGGCCACAACCACCGTGGCTGTACCCCAGACGAACGCCATGCACGCGACGCAATGTTCCGCGATCGACTTGGGTGCCCGATGCGGCATCGCGGCAGTTGGCGCCGGACCTGCGGGGCGCCACAATAGTGGGTCACGAGATGCCCGGAGGGCCGCATGGCCGACCTGAAAGAAGCGCGCGTTCCCGACATTGGCGGGTATGACGATGTCCCGGTGATCGAGGTGCTGGTCGCCGTCGGCGATACGGTGTCGGTCGACCAGGGCCTGGTCACGCTGGAATCGGACAAGGCCACGATGGAAGTGCCCTCGACCGTCGCCGGTGTGGTCCGGGAACTGAAGGTCAAGGTCGGCGACAGCCTGTCGGAAGGTAGCGTGGTCGCGCTCATCGAGGCCCAGGGTGATGCGGCCGATGCATCTCCCCCGCAAGCGGAGGAGGTCGACGCGCGCAGCGCGTCGGGTGGGGGCACGGCGCAGGACAAAGGCGGCACGGCACCCGCCCCAGCCTCCGCTGCCAGCGGGACCGCGCGTGAAGAAGCGCCCCAGGCGCCGGCCGGCGGCGGTGGCACGCAGGAATCGAAGGTGCCCGACATCGGTGGCTACGACGACGTGCCGGTGATCGAGGTGCTGGTGGCCGTCGGCGACACCGTGGCCAAGGACCAGGGCCTGGTCACGCTGGAATCGGACAAGGCCACGATGGAAGTGCCGGCCGCGGTCGCCGGCGTGATCAAGGAGTTGAAGGTCAAGGTCGGCGATACCCTGTCGGAAGGCAGCGTGGTCGCGGTCATCGAGGCCCAGGGTGATACGGCGCAGGAGCGCGCGGCTGATTCACCTTCCCCGCGAGCGGGGG
Organism: Luteimonas sp. TWI596; assembly: GCF_039674105.1. Taxonomy (NCBI): domain Bacteria; kingdom Pseudomonadati; phylum Pseudomonadota; class Gammaproteobacteria; order Lysobacterales; family Lysobacteraceae; genus Luteimonas; species Luteimonas sp. TWI596. The sequence continues at coordinate 41,506 of NZ_JBDJMU010000016.1, read as the reverse complement.
AGGACGACGCGCAGAGCGCGTCGGGTGGGGGCGGGGCCGCCGCGCCCGCCAAGTCCAAGGACGACAGCGCGGTCGAGCCGGTCGCGCCGCAGGCCAAGGCCGATCCGATCGCGCAGGCCTCGATGGACCACCGGCCGGCCGGCAGCGGCCAGCCGCCGGTCCGTTTCGATGCCGAGGCGATCCTGCCGGGCAACGTGCCCTACGCCAGCCCCGCGGTGCGGCTGTTCGCACGCGAGCTCGGCGTCGATCTGGCCCAGGTGCGCGGGACTGCACGCGCCGGGCGCATCACGCGCGAGGACGTGCAGCAGTTCGTCAAGGGCGTGCTGGCCGGCGGTGGCGCCTCGAAGGCCGGTGCACCGGCCGCGGCCGGCGGCGGCCTGAACCTGCTGCCGTGGCCGAAGGTCGACTTCGCCAAGTTCGGCGAGGTCGAGGTCCAGGAACTGGGCCGCATCCAGAAGATCTCGGCCGCCAACCTCGCGCGCAACTGGGCGATGATCCCGCACGTCACGCAGCACGACGATGCCGACATCACCGATCTCGAAGCGCTGCGCGTGCAGCTCAACAAGGAGAATGAGAAGGCCGGCATCAAGCTGACCATGCTCGCGTTCCTGATCAAGGCTTCGGTCGCGGTGCTCAAGCAGTACCCGCGCTTCAACAGCTCGCTCGACGCGGCCGGCGAGACGCTGACGCTCAAGAAGTACTTCCACATCGGTTTCGCCGCCGACACGCCCAACGGGCTGGTCGTGCCGGTGATCCGCGACGCCGACAAGAAGGGCGTGCTGGAGATCTCCCAGGAGATGTCGGCGCTGGCCAAGAAGGCGCGCGACGGCAAGCTCGGCCCGGCGGACATGCAGGGCGGGTGTTTTTCGATCAGTTCGCTGGGCGGCATCGGCGGCACCAGCTTCACCCCGATCGTCAACGCGCCGGAAGTGGCGATCCTGGGCGTGTCGAAGTCGGCGATCAAGCCGGTCTGGGACGGCAAGCAGTTCCAGCCGCGCCTGATCCTGCCGCTGTCGCTGTCCTACGATCACCGGGTCATCGACGGCGCCGCGGCCGCGCGCTTCACCGCGACGCTGGCGCAGTTGCTCGGCGATATGCGCCGGGTGCTGCTGTAAGAACCCGCTCAATGTCCTGCTGCGCTTGCCATCCGACGCGCGTGCGGTGCTCGGCATGCTCACGTACCCCACGTACGCTGCGCTTCCTGCCCGCCGCCACGCGCCACTTGGCGGCGCTCGCGACGGACCTTGACCGGGTGCAACGCAAGCACTGGTTGCCGGCATGAGCGATCCGTCCACGCGCGAGCGGGCGCGATTGACGTTGCGCCATGCCGGCATCGCCGATATTCCGGCGATCGTCGCACTGAGCGAGCGCGTCTACGGACGCGACAACGGCTACACGGCCGAGATGCTCAACGGCCAGATCGCACAGTTTCCGCAGGGCGTGTTCGTGGCGTTCTACGACGGCGTTGCGGTCGGCTACTGCGGCACGTTCCGCATCGACGAGCGCACCGCGATGGCGCCGCACCGCTGGCTGGAGATTTCCGGCGGCGGCTATGCCTCGCGGCATCTGTCGACCGGCGACTGGCTCTACGGCATGGAGGTTTGCGTCGACCCCGACCATCGCGGGTTGCGCATCGGCCGCCGGCTCTACGAGCTGCGCAAGCGGCTGTGCCAGGAGCTGCGGCTCAAAGGCATCGTGTTCGGCGGACGGCTGCCGGGCTTTTCGCGCCGCGCCCGCACCTATCGTGGCGACGTGCGCGCGTATGTCGCCGACGTGTGCGCCGGGCGCATCCGCGACCGCGCGCTGAGCTTCCAGCTGCGCAACGGCTTCGAGCTGATCGGCGTGTTGCCCGGCTACCTGCCGCAGGACACCGAATCGGCCGGCTACGCCGCGCACCTGGTCTGGCGCAATCCCAAGATCGACCCGGACGCCGACCCGCGCGGCACCGCGCGCCCGTTGCCCGATTCGGTCCGCGTGGCGACCGTGCAGTACCAGCAGCGCCGCGTGGCATCGTTCGAAGAGTTCGCCACCCAGGTCGAGTATTTCGTCGACATCGCGGCCGACTACCGCGCCGACTTCGTGGTCTTCCCCGAACTGTTCACGCTGCAACTGCTGTCGGTGGAAAACAAGCTGCTGTCGCCGGTCGATTCGCTGCTGGCGCTGACCGGGTACACCGAGCGTTTCGCCCAACTGCTGTGCGAGTTGGCGGTTCGCCACAACATCAACATCATCGGCGGCTCGCATCCGACCCGGACCAGCGACGACGACGACGGCAAGGTGCGCAACATCTGCTACGTCGCGCTGCGCGACGGCTCGCTGCATACCCGCGACAAGCTGCACCCCACGCCCAACGAGCGCACTTGGTGGGGGATCGGCGGCGGCGACAGCGCCCAGGCGATCATGACCGACTGTGGCCCGATCGGGGTGATGATCTGCTACGACAGCGAATTCCCCGAGCTTGGCCGGCACCTGGTCGACCAGGGCGCGATGATCCTGTTCGTGCCGTTCTGCACCGACACCCGCGAAGGCTACCTGCGGGTGCGCTACTGCTCGCAGGCGCGCGCGGTGGAGAACCAGTGCTACGTGGTGCTGTCGGGCAACGTCGGCAACCTGCCGGGCGTGAACAACTTCGACATCCAATACGCGCAGAGCTGCATCCTCACACCGTGCGATTTCCCGTTCGCGCGCGACGGCGTCGCCGCCGACACCACGCCCAATGTCGAGCAGGTGGCGTTCGCCGACCTGCGCCTCAACGATCTGACGGTTGCGCGCAACGACGGCACCGTGCAGAACCTCAACGACCGCCGCCATGACCTGTATACGCTGAGCTGGGCCCGGCGCCCGGCATCGCGCGTGGCGGTGCCAGAACAGACGCAACCCCCGGAGAACGCGTGATGGCCAAGACCCTCGAAGTGACAGTCCCCGACATCGGCGGCTACGACGACGTGCCGGTGATCGAGGTGCTGGTCGCCGTCGGCGACACCGTCGCCAAGGACCAGGGCCTGGTCACGCTGGAATCGGACAAGGCGACGATGGAAGTGCCGTCCTCGCACGCGGGCGTGATCAAGGCGCTGAAGGTCAAGGTCGGCGACACGTTGTCGGAAGGCAGCGTGGTTGCGGTGATTGAAGCCGAGGGCGACACCGACGGCGACGCCAAGCCGGCTGCGGGATCTGCCAGCAAGGCGCCGCCACCCCAGCCCGCCCCCGCGAACGGGGGCGGCAGCAAGCGCGAGGCACCGGGCAGCCATCCGCCGGTCGCGCGCTCGCATCGCGCGCCGGCCGAGCCTGACGCGGTGAAGGCCGCCCCGTCGTCGGGCCGCAAGGCTGACGTGGAGTGCCGCATCGTCGTGCTCGGCTCCGGCCCCGGCGGCTATACCGCCGCGTTCCGCGCCGCCGATCTCGACCTGGACACTGTGCTGATCGAGCGTTACGACACGCTCGGCGGTGTCTGCCTCAACGTCGGCTGCATCCCCTCGAAGGCCCTGCTGCACGCGGCCGACGTCATCGACCAGGCACAGCACGCCAGCGACTACGGCGTGGCGTTCGGTGCCCCGGAGATCTCGCTCGACAAGCTGCGCAGCTACAAGGACAAGGTCGTCGGCCAGCTGACCAAGGGCCTGGCCGGGATGGCCAAGCAGCGCAAGGTACGGGTGGTCGCCGGCACCGGCACCTTCGTGTCGCCGAACGAAATCGAGGTGGTCGCCCAGGACGGCAAGACCACGCTGGTGCGATTCGAGCAGTGCATCATCGCCGCCGGCTCGCAGGCGCTCAAACTCCCGGGCTTTCCCTGGGACGACCCGCGCGTGATGGATTCGACCGATGCGCTGGAGCTGGCCGAGGTGCCCAAGCAGTTGCTAGTCGTGGGCGGCGGCATCATCGGTCTTGAGATGGCCACCGTGTACCGCGCGCTCGGCGCGCAGGTCACCGTGGTCGAACTCGCCGACCAGCTGATGCCCGGCGCCGACAAGGATCTGGTCAAGCCGTTGGCCGACCGGCTCAAGAAGCAGGGCGTATCGGTGCACTTGAAGACCAAGGTTGTCGAGGCCAAGCCGGAGAAAACCGGCATCGTCGTCGCGTTCGATGGCGAGAGCATTCCCGACACGACGCTGTACGACCGCGTGCTGGTCGCCGTCGGCCGCTCGCCCAACGGCGCCAAGATCGGCGCCGACAAGGCCGGCGTGCGGGTGGGCGAACGCGGCTTCATCCAGGTCGACGCGCAGATGCGCACCAACGTGCCGCACATCTTCGCGATCGGCGATCTGGTCGGCCAGCCGATGCTCGCCCACAAGGCCACGCACGAGGGCAAGCTCGCGGCCGAGGTCGCGGCGGGCGAAAAGAAGGAATGGGTCGCGCGGGTGATTCCGTCGGTGGCCTACACCGACCCGGAGATCGCCTGGGTCGGCATCACCGAGACCGAAGCCAAGGCCAAGGGGCTCAAGGTGGGCGTGGGCAAGTTCCCGTGGGCGGCCAGCGGCCGTGCGATCGGCCTGGGTCGCACCGAGGGTTTCACCAAGCTGGTGTTCGACGAGGCCACGCATCGGATCGTCGGTGCCGGCATCGTCGGCGTGCATGCCGGCGATCTGATCGCCGAAGCTGCGCTGGCGATCGAAATGGGGGCCGAAGTCGCCGACATCGGCCACACGATCCATCCCCATCCCACGCTCAGCGAATCGGTGGCGATGGCCGCCGAGGTCTACGACGGCACGATTACCGATCTCTACCTGCCCAAGCGCAAGTAGTCGTCCAGCGCGGCGGATGCCGCGCATGCCGGTGCGTGCGTGCCGATGAACCGGGCAAGCCGCCGGCGCCATCGATCGACGGTGCCGCGCGGCCGGAGCGGGGCCTGTGTACGGCGTGCACGGGCCAGTGGCGGCGTCGACGCGATGCGTGCGGACAGCGCGCAGATCCGGCTTGCGGGCAAGTGCCCGACAGGCCGTGGAAGCGCGGAACCGAAAGACGCCTGTCAGGACACGAGTGCCGGCCGGGATGTTTGAATTGCTGTGCGATCGGCGCCGGCATCTCCAGGCCCGGTCGCGACAGGAACAAGCTCGCAGCCGCGCTTGCATGCCCGCAACTGTTCCGGTCGCGCGCGGCCAACGGGCGATACGCGACGGCGCCGTTTTGTTGCAGTGCATGGTGACAACGCCGGCCGTCCGCTATACACCTGCGTCCGAATGGTAGCGCTATCAGTCGGCTGCCTTTCGTGACACGTGGGTGAGCTGGGGGGCAGTGCGCCAGGCAGGGGGCCTGGATGCGGTGCGGGGTGACGAAGGCCGTTTCGCCAGGATCGTTTGCACGACACAGCAAACGGGTGCTGCCGTGTTGGGGCGCCCGTTGCGGTGGGAAACGGACGCTTCGTCGAGCCCGAGCGCGCACGCGAGGTACAGAGGTCGGTAGTGCCGGATCCGCTGCCTGCGGAGACGGATCGTGACGTACGCCGGGAGCCGCCAGCTCGCGGTTGTTCCCATTCCGATGCTGAGGACCCGTCAATGAGCAAGAAGTTCAGGCGTTTGAAGTCGACGGCAATGTTCACCTTCGTGGGGGGGGTGCTGATCATCAACCCCGCGTTCGCACAACAACCGCCGACGCCGCCCAATCCGAGTGCGGACACACGTGCCGCCGCCGAGCCGCAGGACGCCACGACGCTCGATGCGGTCGTGGTCAGTGGCATCCGCAACAGCCTCAGCCAGGCGATGGACACCAAGCGCGACGCGGCGGGCGTGATCGATGTGATCAGTGCCGAGGACATCGGCAAGTTCCCCGACACCAATCTCGCCGAGTCGCTGCAGCGCATCACCGGCATCTCGATCGAGCGCCGTGACGGCGAAGGCGCGCAGGTCACGGCCCGCGGCTTCGGGCCGCAGTTCAACATGGTCACCCTCAACGGTCGCCAGGTGCCCGGCGCGGACGCCTTCGGCGCCGCCGGTCAGGTGGCGATCGGTGGCGTGGACGGCGGGACGCGCGCCTTCAACTTCGCGCAGTTGGCGGCCGAATCGATCAGCGGCATCGAGGTGTACAAGACCAGCCAGGCGCACGTGCCGAGCGGCGGCATGGGCGCGACCATCAACATCCTCACCGACAGGCCCTTCAACCACACGGGCATCGTCGCCAGCGCAGGCGCCAAGGCGGTATCGGATCGCAGCCAACTGTTCGACGACGACTTGACCCCCGAACTGTCGGGGATCTTCAGCTACACCAACGCCGACCGGACCTTCGGCGTGGGCTTGAGCGGCAGTTACCAGAAGCGCAAGGGCGGCTCGGTGCAGGCCACCGAGAACTATTGGAACGTCCAGCCGTGGACGGGCACGATGCCGGGCAATCCGCAGGTGACCAACGCGCCGGGCGTCGGCGACCTCTACGCGCGCCCCAACGACTTGCGCTACGCGTTTTCCGAGTTCGACCGCGAGCGCATCAACGGTCAGGCGGTGCTGCAGTTCGCGCCTACCGACAGCCTGACCCTGACCCTCGACTACACCTACTCCACCAACGAGATCACCGAAAATCGCGGCGAGCAGGGCATGTGGCTGCAGAACAGCGACTACACCCATGTCGAGTTCGACACCTCCGGTGCGGTGGCCACGCCGATCTACATCCGCGAGATCGCCGGCACCAAGGATTTCGGCCTCGAGCAACAGCGCAGCATGCAGAAGTATCGGCTGGGCTCGCTGGGCTTCAACGCGGTCTGGGACGTCAACAGCGATTTCCGGCTGAGCTTCGACGCGCACAACTCCAAGACCGAGAGCCTGCCCAACGATCCGCTCACCGGTGGCGGCTCGATCTTCATGAGCGTGGCGGGCACCAACAACTGCACCACCGGGCCCCATTGCGGCGGCTCGTGGGTGCAGGAGCTGGTCTTCAACAACGGCCTGCCGGTGGGCACCCAGACGTGGTACCCCACCACCGCCGATGCGATGGCCGGGACCAACGGGGTCGTCAATCCCGGCTTCGTCGCCGGCGAGATCGGCTCCCAGGTGCTGCGCGTCAATGCGCAGACCCAGGTCAGCGAAATCGAGCAGGCCCGGCTCGACGGCGAATGGGTGTTCGATCAGGGCCGCTTCCAGTTCGGCGTGGATTCGAGCACCGCGAAGACCCATCGCCTGCAGGCGGCGGAGGCGTATTCGACGCTGGGCGACTGGGGCGTGGCCAACGTCGATGGGGATGTGGCAGGCGGCTTGATGGATCTGCTGCAGCCGCTCGACCTGGTGGGCCTGTTCCACGGGCGCAGCATCAGCAGTTGGCCAGCCTGGCGGGGCGATGCCGGTGCGCTGGCCCAATGGGCACGGGGGCAGTACGGCGTCGGCCTGGGCGTGAGCCCGCAGAATGCGGCGGACAACCGGGTGGAGGAGAAGACCCGCTCGGCCTACATGCAGGTCTCGCTGGACGGCGAATTGGGCGGCTTCACCACCAATACCCGCATCGGTGTGCGCTACGAGACCACCGATGTCGTCTCCACGTCGGTCATCGCCACCCCCGAGGCGATCGAGTGGCAATCCAACAACGATTTCCGCATCGTGCTGTCCGATCAACTCGAACCCTTCAGCGAGTCGAGCAGTTACAGCTACATCCTGCCGAACCTGGATTTCAGCATCGACTTCACCGACCAGCTCAAGGGTCGGGCCTCGTTCGGCAAGAGCATCGCGCGCGCGCCCTACGGCAATCTCTATGCAGGCCCCGGCGCGCAGCAGCCCTTCGGCTCGGTCCTGCTGGACCCGTCCAGCCGGGCCAGCGGCAACGCGCAGAATCCGTCGCTCAAGCCGCTGGAGTCGGACAACCTCGACTTCGCGCTGGAATGGTACTTCGCCGAATCGAGCTACGTCTCGCTGACCTACTGGAACAAGTCTGTCAGCAACTTCGTCGGCAATACGGTGAGCCAGGAGTCCCTTTACGGCTTGACCGACCCGACCTCCGGGCCCGACGCCCAGGCCGCGCTGGCGTTCTTGCAGAGCGCGCAGTGCCGCGAGCAGGTGGGGCCGGCCAACGCGGCGGCGTGCTCGGGCAATGATACCTCGCTGTTCACCGCGCTGGCGCTGCTGCGCAACGATCCAGCGGGTCTGGGCGCGTTCAACGGCACCGGTGCCCAGGCGCTGGCGACCGAGGCCGCCTACGACCTGTACGGCACGCCGGACGATCCGCTGTACCTGTTCAACGTCAACCGGCCGATCAACCAGAACCAGTCCAAGCTGCACGGATGGGAGCTTGGAGGCCAGTACTTCTTCGGCGACAGCGGGTTCGGGATCCTGGCCAACTACACCATCGTGCAGGGCGATGTCGGCTACGACGATGGCGGCGATCCGGGCATCGACCAGTTCTCGCTGACCGGGCTGAGCGATACCGCCAACGTCATGTTCATGTACGAGAAGTACGGCTGGTCGGTCCGCCTGGCCTGGAACTGGCGCGACGAGTACCTGATCCTCGCCAACCAGGGCGCCAGCCGGAATCCCTATTACGTGGAGGCCTACCAGCAGTGGGATCTGAGCGTGAACTACGCGCTCGATGCGCACTGGTCGTTCGGGCTGGAAGCGATCAACCTGACCAGTGAGGAGGTGCGTTGGCACGCGCGTACCGATCAGCAGATCATGAAGCTGGCCGATCAGCGTCCGCGCTACATGCTGGGAGTGCGCTACAAGTTCTAGAGAGGGGGGCGCGCGGGCCGCCGGCCCCGTCGCTGGACTCGGCGTCGGTCGTAGACCGGCCGATCCGGCGGCGGGGGCCGCTGTGGATGGCCGGCGTCACAGGTGGGAAACCGGCACGACGGAGAGGTGATGGCGCGTTACGAACTGCTCAACAACGTGGCGCACAAGGACTTGCGCGTCGCGACCGGCTTCGGCGCGCAGTTCGGCGACGACGTGGGCATGGTGCCGGCGTTCCCCAGCGAGTACGCCGAACTGCAGCGCGAGTACCCGATCTTCTTCCGGAAGGACTCGGACGGGCAGTGGGGCTCGGTGGCGTTGCTGGGATTCGAACAACGGGAAAACCTGTACCTGCGCGACGGCCGCTGGAATGCCGCCTACCTGCCCGGTGCCGCGGCGAAGGGGCCGTTCCTCATCGGCTTCCAGGAGCAGCGCATCGATGGCGAGCTCCGCCGCGAGCCGGTGATCCATGTCGATCTCGATCACCCGCGGGTCCGCACGGACGAGGGCGAGCCGGTGTTTCTGCCGCAGGGCGGCAACAGCCCGTACCTCGATCATGTCGCCAGCGTGCTGCGCGGTATCCGCGACGGCGTCGAGTTCGGCGCAGCCATGCTCGCGGCCTTCGATGCCCTGGGGCTGATCCAGCCGGTCACGCTGGCGGTGGACCTGGACGATCGCCATCGGGTGGATGTCGGGGGGCTGCACAGCATCGACCGCGAGGCCTTGGCAGCGCTGGACGGACCGGCGCTGGCGCGGTTGAACCGGGCGGGTTACCTGGAAGGGGCGTACCTGGTGCTGGCCTCGCTGCACAACGTGCGTCGGCTGATGGCCGAGAAGCAGCGCCGCCTGCGCGAGCAGGACGCGGCGACGCCGCTCCCGGACGCCTGAGCGCCATGCCGGCGGTCATGCGCTCGATCGAGGTCCGCGACGCGGACGCACTGCCGCTCGATGCACTGGTGTCCGAGGGGCAGCCGGTGCTGCTCAAAGGCGTGGCGCGCGACTGGGGACTGGTACATGCGGGGCAAGTCTCCACCGCCTCGGCCATGGCGTATCTGCGCGGCTTCGACACCGGCCGGCCGGTCACCTATTCGTTTGGCGAACCCGCGATCCAGGGACGCCCGTTCTACAACGAGGATTTCACCGCTCTGAATGTCGAGGTCCGTCGCGGCGGGCTCGGCGAGGTCCTGGATGCGATCGCAGCCCATCTCGACGACGCCCAGCCGCCGACCTACTACGTCGCCTCGCTGTCGGTGGCGGGCGCCTTGCCGGGGTTCGGCCAGGAGAACGACTTGCGCCTGGCCGACCGTGGCGTCCCTGCGGCGCCGGGTATCTGGATCGGCAACCGGGTCGTGGCCTCCTGCCATTACGACGTGCCCGACAACCTGGCCGTCTGCGCGGTGGGGCAACGGGCGTTCATCGTGTTCCCGCCCGAGCAGATCGACAACCTCTACCCGGGGCCGCTCGATCCCACGCCTGGCGGGCAAGTCGTGAGCCTGGTCGACTTCGACCGGCCCGACCCTGCGCGCCATCCGCGCTTTCACAAGGCGCTGGCCCATGCGCAGACCGCGCTGCTGGCGCCGGGCGATGCCATCTTCATTCCCGGCATGTGGTGGCATCACGTGCGCAGCCTCGCGCCGTTCAACGTGCTGGTCAATTACTGGTGGCGCAACGCGCCGGCGTTCCTGCCATCGCCGGTGTCGGCGCTCCACCACGCGCTGTGGGCGATCCGCGACCTGCCCGAGCGGGACAAGGCGGCCTGGCGGCACGTCTTCGACTACTACGTGTTCGGGCCGAGCGCGCGCGCGGGCGAGCACATCCCCGAGCAGGCGCGCGATGTGCTTGGCACGATCGACGAGACCCGGGCGCGACGCATCCGCGCCCTGTTGCTGGGCCAATTGAACCGGTGAACGGACACGGAGGCGAGGCGATGGACGAGCACCAGGCAGCGCCTGGCCGGATACGCAAGGTGGTGATCGCCGGCGGCGGCACGGCGGGCTGGCTGGCCGCGTGCGCGCTCGCCCACCAGTTCCGCGATCGGCTGGACATCACGCTGGTGGAGTCGGAACAGATCGGTACGGTGGGCGTGGGGGAATCCACCGTGCCGCCGATCCGGACCTTCCACCGCTTCGTCCAGATCGACGAGCAGGCGTTTCTGCGCGCGGTGTCCGGTACATTCAAGCTCTCGATTTCGTTCGAGCACTGGCGGCGCCCCGGCGATCGCTACATCCACCCGTTCGGGGTCACCGGACAGGGGACGCGGGCGGCGGCCTTCCATCATTTCTGGCTCGACAGCCAACGACGCGGCATGCCGTCGGCGCTGGGCGACTTCTGCCTGGAGACGCTCGCCTCGCGCGCCGACCGGTTCTCGCTCGACACCGACCCGCAGGTCAACTACGCCTATCATCTCGACGCCGGCCTCTACGCGAAGTTCCTGCGCGCGCAGGCCGAGCGCCATGGCCTGGTGCGGGTCGAGGGCCGGATCGAAACGGTCGTGCGCCATGCGATCAGCGGCCATGTCGAGGCCCTGGTGCTGGATGGCGACCGGCGGATCGACGGCGACCTGTTCATCGATTGCACCGGCTTTCGCGGTCTGCTGATCGAGCAGACCCTGCAGACCGGGTACGAGGACTGGAGCCAGTGGCTGCCCTGCGACCGGGCGGTCGCGGTCCAGACCGAGCCGGTGGGTCCGCCAGTGCCGTACACGCGCGCGATCGCACACGAGGCGGGCTGGCGCTGGCACATCCCGCTGCAGCATCGGGTCGGCTGCGGCCTGGTGTTCTCCAGCCGGTATATGTCCGACGATCAGGCCCGGGCCAAATTGCTGCGCGATGTCGGCGCGCGGCCGCTGCGCGATCCCTGGGTGGTGCCGTTCCGCACTGGCCGCAGGCGCAAGGCGTGGAACGGCAACGTGGTCTCGCTGGGCCTGGCCAGCGGCTTCATCGAACCCCTGGAATCGACCAGCCTGCACTTGACCATCAGTGCCGTCATGCGGCTGATCCAGCTGTTCCCGTTCGAAGGCATCTCGCCGACGCTGGTGGATCTGTTCAACGCGGTCAGCCGCGCGGAGATGGAGCACGTGCGGGATTTCATCATCCTGCATTACCACGCCACCCAGCGCGACGAGCCGATGTGGGCGGCGTGCCGGGACATGGCGCTGCCGCCGTCGCTGGAGCTCCGCCTGCGGGCCTGGCGCGAGCGCGCCCATGCCTGGCAGGGCGCCGATGAACTTTTCCGGGTCGATTCGTGGACACATGTGCTGCTGGGGCAGGGCATCGTGCCCCGGCAGCATCACCCCCTGGCGCGCGCGCTGCGCGACGAGGATCTGGGTCATCTGCTGCGTGTGCTCCGCGAGCCGGTCGAACGCGCACTCGAGCAGATGCCCTCCCAGCAGGCCTTCATCGATCGCTACTGCAAGGCGGATGCCGCGATCTGGGGTGCGCGGTCCGCTGCGCAGTAGCCGGCTCGCCCGTAAAAAAGAGCGAAGCCGCGGCTCGGGCCGCGGCTTCGTCGTCCACTCGTTGCCGGCAGATCGGCTTAGAAGCGGAAGGTCACACCCGCCATCGGGCCGTGCACCTTCAGGTCGCCGGTCAGCTTGCCGCCGTAGGGGTAAGGGCCGGCGTCGATGCCCTCGGGCGCGCGCGCGGTGCCCTTGTAATCATCGGAGAGCTTGAGGCGGAACCAGTCGTAGCCGGCGTGGATGCCGAAGCGCTCGCTGACCATGTACTCGACGATCAGGCCACCGCGTTCGAAGTGACCCCGCTCGTCGAGGAAGTCGCCCCAGCGGGTGTCGAGGTACTGGGCTTCCAGGCCGACGGTCCAGCGTTCGGCGGGCGTCCAGGTCAGGCGGGTATGCAGGCCCGGCGAAAAACCGTCGCGCTTCCAGCGGACAGTTTCGAACTGCGGATCGACCAGGTCGGTGCCTTCGGAAGCGCCGTTGGCGAATGCCTCCAGTTCTGCATAGGTCACGCCCAGGCCCAGGCCCCACTGGAAGCTGTCGTTCTTCACCACGCTGTACTCGTAGTTGAGGCTGGCGAGGCTGAAGGACAGGCGGCCGTCGATGCGGGCAGCGGGGATGTCGATCGGCTCACCGCTGCCGCCGATCGTGCCGGTATCGAGCACGGTGCCGCCATAGTTCCAGGTCTCGTCGCGGCGGTAGTCGTAGTAATTGCCGACCAGGGCCTGGCGGTCGCTGATGCGGAAGCCGAACGCGCCGCGCGGACGCCACTCGCGGCCGGTGTCGAAGCTCTCGTTGAAACCGAACGTCGCCTCGTCAGTGCCGTCGGTGACGGTGCCGTTGCCCGAGAACCCCAACTCGGCCTCGGGATTGAAGGCGCTCAGGCGCAGGACGAAGCGATCGTCGCGGCTCTGCGCGTGGGCCGGCATCGCGAGCGTGGCCAGGACCACGGCGACCGGGAGGGCGGCCAGGGCGAGGGAGCGGAAGGGGGTCGAGGACATCGGCGTGCCAGAGTCGTGGGAGAGGAGGCGATGGTCGGTAAGTGAAGGTCTTGCTCGCGTGAAGTGATGGCGCGGATAACGAATGGCCTGCTCGCTGATGTCCCGGCCGGGCGGGGGATCTGGCGGTGGACGGGCGATCGGCGCGCCGTGCCGGACCGGACCGATTCGTGCATCGGAAGCGGGCAAGCGCCCCAGTCGAGGCGGGGTGAGCCTGGATGGCCTGCGCGGCGGTGGCGCGCATCCACGCGAGCCTCGCGTGCTTCGCGTGGCCGGACGGCGTCGCGGCCTAGCCGAGGGAAGAGCGACGACCGGGCGGCAGGCCGCTGCCCCTTCGGGGCAAAGGCAGAGCCAAAAAAGAGCCCCGGCGGCGGGCCAGGGCTCGGGTGACGATCTGCGGACACGACCGACGAGGAAAGTACGGCAGATCGGGCACGGTAGATCGGACCCTGCCGATGGGCACAAGTTCCGCATTGCACCGAAGAAAATTATGAATGGGGCGCGCGTTTTGCTCGCACCGGTGCCCGGCGCGGTAACGGGACCTTCGCCGGTTGTGGGTCAAATGGCTCCGCTGCTATACTTTTGCGGCTCGACGGGGCCGTTTCGACGCGTTCCGTGTCCCTCAGATGCCCAGGATCCTGATGTGTTGACATCCGTCGCTGTCGGTCGGCGGCTGGCACAGCGCGCACTCGTCTGGCAGGCGGTGGCGATCGCGGTGACGGCCCTGGCCTTCCTTGCAAAGGATGGCGCCTGGGCGCTGGCGGCCGTACTCGGCGGCGCGGCGATCGCGATCGGCGGCTGGCTGTCGAGCGCGATTGCGCTGGGGGGCGGGGTCAATCCTTCGGCAGGCGCGCTTGCGCGGCTGCTGGCGGGAATGGCGCTGAAGTGGGTCGTGGTGGTGGCCGTGTTGCTGCTGGGCACAGGGATGGCGGGCTTACCGCCGGTTCCGATGCTCGCCGGGGTCATCGTCGCGCTCTTCGCGCAGTTGCTTGCGATGGCCAGGCCTCCGGCCGGCTCCTGACACTTCGGCACTGAATTTCAAACACAGGCAGGTCTTCGATCTTATGGCGGCTGATTCGGAACTGACCCCAACCAGCTACATCCAGCATCACCTGCAGAACCTCACGGTTTCGACCGGTGAGGGCGGTTTCTGGACGTTGCACCTGGACACGCTGATCACCGCGCTGCTGATGGGCGGGCTGATGGTGCTGATGTTCTGGATGGCGACGCGCAAGGCCACGTCCGGTGTGCCGGGCAAGTGGCAGGCGTTCGTCGAGATCTGCCTGGAGTTCGTCGACAAGCAGGCGCGCGATACGTATCACGGCACCAGCAAGCTGGTGACGCCGATCGCGATCACGCTGTTCTTCTGGATCCTGCTGATGAACCTGCTGAAGATGATTCCGGCAGACTTCATCGCCAAGCCGCTCGAACTGGCCGGCGTGCATTATTGGAAGCCGGTGCCGACCGCCGACGTCAATGCGACGCTGGGCCTGTCGATCAGCGTGTTCTTCCTGACGGTCTTCTTTGCGCTGCGGTCCAAGGGCCTGGGCGGGTTGACCAAGGAATTTCTGACCGCGCCGTTCGGCAAGTGGATGGTGCCGTTCAACCTGATCCTCAACATCGTCGAGTGGCTGAGCAAGCCGATCTCGCTGGCGATGCGACTGTTCGGCAACATGTTCGGCGGCGAAATCGTGTTCCTGCTGATCTGGGTGCTGGGCGGTGCCGGCCTGCTGGGCATGCTCGGCGGCGGCGTGCTGGGCCTGGGCTGGATGCTGTTCCACCTGCTGGTCATCCCGCTGCAGGCCTTCATCTTCATGATGCTGTCGATCGTCTACCTCAGTCTCGCCGAGGACAGCCACTGATCGGCGGGCGGCACCCGGTTTCGTTCCACCTTTTGTCTCAATCCCAGTTCCACCCTTAACAAGCAATCCGTTCCGGAGAAAACAATGGAAATCGCACTGACCTCGTTCGCCCAGATCCAGGCTTCGACCGTTCTGGCCGTCGGCATCATGATCGGCCTGGCCGCGCTGGGCGCAGGTCTGGGCCTGGCCATCATGGCCGGCAAGTTCCTCGAGTCGGCCGCGCGTCAGCCTGAGCTGATCCCGGTGCTGCAGGTCCGCATGTTCATCACCGCCGGCCTGATCGACGCCGCGTTCATCATCTCGGTCGCCGTCGGCCTGCTGTTCGCGTTCGCTTCGCCGTTCGTCGGCCCGATCGCCGCCCAGATCGCCGGCTGATCCAGACGAGCGCAGGCGCTTCCGATGCGGCCGGCCTACGGCCGCATCGGCGGTGACAGCGGGCATGTACACATGCCCGGCCCTTCACGACAGGCAGCCACAAGCCCATGAATATCGGTCTGACCCTAATTGCACAGGCGATTGCGTTCGCCGCCCTGATCTGGCTCATCGCGACCAAGATCTGGCCGCCGTTGCTCAATGCCATCGAAGAGCGCCAGAAGAAGATCGCCGAAGGCCTGGCCGCCGCCGACAACAGCCAGCGCGCGCTCGCGCAGGCGCAGGAAACCGCCAACGAGGAACTCAAGGCCGCGCGTGCGAAGGCCAATGAGATCATCGAGCAGGCGCACCAGCGCGCCAACCAGATCGTCGATGCCGCCAAGACGGAGGCGGTGACCGAGGGCCTGCGCCAGAAGGCGCTGTTCGACGCCGAACTCCAGGCGTCGGCCACGCGGGCCCGCGAGGATCTGCGTCGCCAGGTCTCGCTGCTGGCGGTGACCGGCGCCGAGCGTCTGCTCAAGCGCGAGATCGACGCCGACGCCCACAAGGCGCTGCTCGACGAACTCGCTGCCGAGATCTGAGGCCGACACGATGACGCTGACGATCGCCCGTCCCTATGCCCGCGCCGCGTTCGCGATTGCGCGCGATGCCGGCCGGTTCGCGCCGTGGTCGGACGCGCTGGCGTTCTCGGCGCGCGTCGCCGCCGATCCGCAGGCCGCCCCGGTGCTGGGGCATCCGGCGCTGGCGCATGCCGATGCCGTCGCGCTGCTCGCTCCCGAGGGCGCGGACGAGGCGTTTGCCTCGTTCCTGGCGTTGCTGGCCCAGAACGGCCGGCTGCCGCAGCTGCCCGAGATCGCCGGACTCTACGAGCAGCTGCGCGCCGAGGCCGAACACGTGGTGCTGGCCAAGATCACCTCGGCCACCGCGTTGCCCGACACCGAGGTCGAGCAGATCCGGGCTGCGCTCAAGCGCCGTTTCGGTCGCGAGGTCCAGGTGGAGACCGCGGTCGACGACACACTGATCGGCGGCGCGGTGATCGCGGCGGGCGACGTGGTGATCGACGGCTCGCTGAAGGGCAAGCTGGCGCGCCTGCAGTCCGCGCTGGCGCATTGAAGCGGTGATGCATGATGGGGCGTTCGTGATTCGAAACAGCAGGCGCTGAGCCGCTCTTCCAATCGCCCATCACGAATCACCCGTCACGAACATACAGAAATCCGAATGCCGCACGTCGCGGCATGCGACCAGGAAACCAGACATGGCTACCACGCACCTCAATCCCTCCGAGATCAGCGAGCTGATCAAGTCCCGCATCGAGAAGGTCAAGCTGTCCGCCGAGTCGCGCAACGAAGGCACGGTCACCAGCGTGTCCGACGGCATCGTGCGTCTGCACGGCCTGGCCGACGTGATGCAGGGCGAGATGATCGAACTGCCCAACGACACCTTCGCGCTGGCGCTCAACCTCGAGCGTGATTCGGTCGGTGCGGTGGTGCTGGGCGACTACGAGCATCTGCGCGAAGGCGACGTGGCCAAGACCACCGGTCGCATCCTCGAAGTGCCGGTCGGTCCGGAGCTGCTGGGTCGCGTGGTCAACGCGCTCGGCGAGCCGATCGACGGCAAGGGCCCGATCGACGCCAAGCTCAGCGCGCCGGTCGAGCGCGTGGCGCCGGGCGTGATCTGGCGCAAGTCGGTCGACCAGCCGGTGCAGACCGGCTACAAGTCGGTCGACGCGATGATTCCGATCGGCCGCGGCCAGCGCGAGTTGGTCATCGGCGACCGCCAGACCGGCAAGACCGCGATGGCGATCGACGCGGTGATCAATCAGAAGAACACCGGCATCAAGTGCGTGTACGTGGCGATCGGCCAGAAGGCCTCGACCGTCGCCAACATCGTGCGTCGCCTCGAAGAGAACGGCGCGCTGGCGCACACGATCGTCGTCGCCGCGACCGCGTCCGAGTCGGCCGCAATGCAGTACATCAGCGCCTACTCGGGCTGCACGATGGGCGAATACTTCATGGACCGCGGCCAGGACGCGCTGATCGTCTATGACGATCTGTCCAAGCAGGCGGTGGCCTACCGCCAGATCTCGCTGCTGCTCAAGCGTCCGCCGGGCCGCGAAGCGTATCCGGGCGACGTGTTCTACCTGCATTCGCGTCTGCTCGAGCGCGCCGCGCGCGTGTCCGAGGAGTACGTCGAGAAGTTCACCAATGGCGAGGTCAAGGGCCAGACCGGCTCGCTGACCGCGCTGCCGATCATCGAGACCCAGGCCGGCGACGTGTCCGCATTCGTGCCGACCAACGTGATCTCGATCACCGACGGCCAGATCTTCCTGGAGACCGACCTGTTCAACGCCGGCATTCGCCCGGCGGTCAACGCCGGTATCTCGGTCTCGCGCGTCGGCGGCTCGGCGCAGACCAAGATCATCAAGAAGCTCTCGGGCGGTATCCGCATCTCGCTGGCGCAGTACCGTGAGTTGGCTGCGTTCGCGCAGTTCGCCTCCGACCTCGACGAGGCGACCCGCAAGCAGCTCGAGCGCGGCCAGCGCGTGACCGAGCTGATGAAGCAGAAGCAGTACAAGCCGATGTCGATCGCCCATCAGGCGCTGTCGATCTATGCAGTCAACGAGGGCTACCTCGACGATGTGCCGGTCTCCAAGATCCTGGCGTTCGAAGAAGGCCTGCATGCCCACTTCGACAACACCGACGGCGCGCTGATCGAGAAGATCAACGCCTCTGGTGGCTGGAACGACGAGATCGAGGCGGCGTTCAAGAAGGGCATCAGCGAGTTCAAGGCCACCGGCTCCTTCTGAGCCGGCGGTGGTGATGCGTGATGGGTGAGGCGTAACAGCAACAACAGGTGCGTGACGGCGCGCGATTCGCTTCTACGAATCGCGACGCCCCGATCACGAATCGCCGCAAGCGGAGCGAGCTAAATGGCTGGTGGACGGGAAATCAAGACCAAGATCAAGAGCGTGCAGAACACCCGCAAGGTGACGCGCGCGCTGGAGATGGTCTCCGCATCGAAGATCCGCAAGGCACAGGACCGGATGCGGTCCTCGCGCCCGTACGCCAACGCCATGCGGCAGCTGATCGGACACCTGGCGCAGGCCAGCTCCGAGTTCCAGCATCCCTACCTGGTCGAGCGTGAGATCAAGCGGGTCGGCTACATCGTCGTCTCCTCGGACCGCGGCCTGGCCGGCGGCCTGAACAACAACCTGTTCCGCAAGCTGCTCGGCGAGATCCGCCAGTGGCAGGACAAGGGCGTGCAGGTCGACGTGGTGACGATCGGGCAGAAGGCGACAGTGTTCTTCCGCCGGCTGAAGGTCGACATGCTCGCCAGCGTGACCCACATCGGCGATACCCCGGAAGTCGAACAGCTGGTCGGCATCATCAAGGTCATGCTGGACGGCTACACCGACGGCCGCCTGGATCGGGTGTTCCTGGCCTACAACCACTTCGTCAACACGATGACCCAGAAGGCCAGCTTCGATCAGCTGCTGCCGCTGCCGGCCTCGGAGACGAAGGTCGTCAAGCACGACTGGGACTACATCTACGAGCCGGACGCCGAGTCGGTGCTCGGTCACGTGCTCACCCGTTACATCGAATCGCTGGTCTACCAGGCGGTGATGGAGAACGTGGCCTCCGAGCACGCGGCGCGCATGGTGGCGATGAAGGCCGCCAGCGACAACGCGACCAAACTGATCGATACGCTGAACCTGGTCTACAACAAGGCCCGGCAGGCGGCGATCACGCAGGAAATCTCCGAGATCGTCGGCGGTGCGGCGGCGGTGTAACGCGAGTCCCTTCGCAACAGCCCGCACATCGTTGTGCGAACTTTCCAAACAAGCAGCGACGCGTTCGCTCAGAAAATTTCAGAGCTAGAGGTTCTCACCATGAGTCAGGGCAAGATCGTTCAGATCATCGGCGCCGTCGTCGACGTCGAGTTCGCGCGCAACGAGGTACCGAAGGTCTACGACGCACTGAAGGTCGACGGGACGCAGATCACGCTGGAAGTGCAGCAGCAGCTCGGCGACGGCATCGTGCGCGCGATCGCGCTCGGCTCCACCGACGGCCTGAAGCGCAACCTGGTCGCCGTCAACACCGGGCGCGGCATTTCGGTGCCGGTCGGCACCGGCACGCTGGGCCGGATCATGGACGTGCTGGGTCGCCCGATCGACGAAGCCGGCGACGTGCAGGCGTCCGACCATTGGGAAATCCACCGTGCGGCGCCGTCGTACGAGGACCAGGCCTCGACCACCGAGCTGCTCGAGACCGGCATCAAGGTCATCGACCTGATGTGCCCGTTCGCCAAGGGCGGCAAGGTCGGCCTGTTCGGCGGCGCCGGCGTGGGCAAGACCGTCAACATGATGGAACTGATCAACAACATCGCCAAGGCGCACGAAGGCCTGTCGGTGTTCGCCGGCGTCGGCGAGCGGACTCGTGAGGGCAACGACTTCTACCACGAGATGAAGGACTCCAACGTCCTCGACAAGGTGGCGATGGTCTACGGCCAGATGAACGAGCCGCCGGGCAACCGCCTGCGCGTCGCACTGACCGGCCTGACGATGGCCGAGTACTTCCGCGACGAAAAGGACGAGAGCGGCAAGGGCAAGGACGTGCTGCTGTTCGTCGACAACATCTACCGCTACACGCTGGCCGGTACCGAAGTGTCGGCGCTGCTGGGCCGCATGCCGTCGGCCGTGGGCTACCAGCCCACGCTCGCCGAGGAAATGGGCGTGCTGCAGGAGCGCATCACCTCGACCAAGTCCGGTTCGATCACCTCGATCCAGGCCGTCTACGTGCCTGCGGACGACCTGACCGACCCGTCGCCGGCGACGACGTTCGCCCACCTCGATTCGACGGTGACGCTGAGCCGCAACATCGCATCGCTGGGCATCTACCCGGCGGTCGATCCGCTGGACTCGACCAGCCGCCAGATGGACCCCAACGTCATCGGCAACGAGCACTACGAGACCGCGCAGCGCGTGCAGTCCACGCTGCAGAAGTACAAGGAGCTCAAGGACATCATCGCGATCCTGGGCATGGACGAACTGTCGGAAGAAGACAAGCAGGCCGTGTCGCGCGCGCGCAAGATCGAGCGCTTCTTCTCGCAGCCGTTCCACGTGGCCGAAGTGTTCACCGGTTCGCCGGGCAAGTACGTGCCGCTCAAGGAGACGATCCGCGGCTTCAAGGGCATCGTCGACGGCGAGTACGACCACCTGCCCGAGCAGGCGTTCTATATGGTCGGCAGCATCGACGAGGCGGTCGAGAAGGCGAAGAAGATCGCCGCCTAAGCGGCGATCCTCGGTGAATCGTGGTGCGTGCTAGGCGAGCGACGTCCGTCTTCACCGATCACGCACCACGAATGTAAGTTGAGCGAGCAAAGCGAGCCAAGTCCATGAGCACCATCCGTTGCGACATCGTCAGTGCAGAGGCTGAGATCTTCCACGGCGAGGCGACCCTGGTCGTCGCGACCGGCGAACTGGGCGAGCTCGGCATCGCGCCGCGCCACGCGCCGCTGATCACCCGCCTCAAGCCCGGCAAGGTCGTGGTCACCCAGCCCAACGGCGAGGTGCTCGACTTCGCGATCGGCGGCGGCATCCTCGAGGTGCAGCCCCAGGTCGTGACGATCCTGGCCGATACGGCGATCCGCGCCGACGACATCGACGAGGCTGCGGTCAAGGCGGCCAAGGACGAGGCCGAGCGGGTGCTCGCCGGCCGCGGTGAGGCGATGGACGTGGCCGAGGCGCAGCAGAAGCTCGCCGAAGCGGTCGTCCAGTTGCAGGCGCTCGAGCGCCTGCGCAAGACGCTCAAGCACTGAGCCGCTTCGCAGTTCGTTCGTTCGAAGACGCCGGCCTCGTGCCGGCGTTCTTGTTGGAGGGCATTGGCGCCGCAGCACGCAGCTAGCGCCTGTACACCCACTGCCGCGAGATCACGAAGCCGAGCGCGCCCAGCGCGACCTCGACCAGTGGCTTGGCCAGCCATGCCCAGTGCCGGCCGAGGTAGTCGTCGATGTGGCCGATCGCCCAGGTGCTGAGCACCGTCATCATTCCCCACATCACCACGAAGCGCAGCAACTGGCTCCGATTCGGCCCTTGGCCATCGGCACCGAAGGTGAAACGCCCGTTCAACCAGAAGCCCATCAAGGCGCCGCAGACCCGGCCGACCACGTTGGCCTGGCGGACCGGCAGGCCAGCGTGGCTGAGGGCGACCATCACCGCCCAGTCGAGCAGCCACTGCAAGCCACCGATCAGCAGGTAGCTGCCGCCTTGTCGCTTCAATCCCATCGCGCGCTCACTCCTGCCCGCGCCGCCACAGCGCGATGCCGTTGAGGCTGCGGACATGGACCGCGTCGCTCGCCTTCAAGCCGGCGCGCAATGCCGGGGATGCCTCGGCCTCGGTGATCAGAATCCAGCGCGCATCGGTGTCGGCGAGCACCCGGCGCCACGCGTCGCCGGACGGATCGGCGTCGGCAGCCAGCCGCGCGGCAGAGAGTGTCGGCGCGTGGAGCGACATCAGTCGTCCGCGACCGCCGAGTTCGGCGATGTGTCCGCGCTTGGGATCGGTGGCCAGCACGATGCCGCCATCGTCCGGAAGCCCGGCGATCAGTGTCCGCTCGGCGACGTAATGGGGCAGCACTACCGAGGCGTCGCCCGTTGCGCGCAGCGTGCGCTTGAGCGCGGCGCTGTGATGGGTCCAGCCCGCGTTCGCCTGAAACGCAAGGTTCAGCGCACACAACGCCACGATGCCCCAGCGCCAGGCCCGATCGCCGACCTGCGCACGACTGCCGGGCAGGCAGGCGACGATCAGCAGCGCAATCCCCGGATAGGCATAGCGCGCATACTGCATCGGCAGCAATGGCAGCAGGGCGACGCCGGTGGCCGCGAGCGCGAACCCGCGTGTGGCACCCCGTCCAAGCGCGAGCAGCCAGGCACCGGCCAATCCGATCAGCACAAAGCCGGTGCCGCCGTCCCAGGCCTCGACATAGCGACTGCTTGCGAAGGTGAGTTGCCAGGGCAGGTCGAGCCCCAGTCCCGCGTGCCAGCGTCCGTCGCTCATGTTCTCCGGCGGATGGAACGGGGATTGAAACACCGCATTGAACAGCGGCAGGACTGGATTGCCGGTGTACCACCAGGCATTGGCGTAACTCGAGCCGGCGATCAGCAGGCCGGCCGCGAGCGCCGCCAGTCCGTGGCGCGTGCCCGGCCACTGCAGGCCGCGTGCGCCGGCCCACGCCAGCAACGGCAGTGCCGAGAGTGCATGGACCGGCTTGAGCGCGGCGAGGGCCGCCAGCAGCAGCGTGGCGGCCATCAGCCGCGGGCCATCGCCGTCGCGATAGGCCAGTACCGAGCACAGCGCGAACAGCACCGCCATGGCCGGCAGCTCGGTCTGCATGCCGGCGGTCAGCCAGACCAAGGGCGGGAAGCTCGCGAACAGCGCGATCGCCGCGTTGCGCTCCAATGGCGTCGCCCCCAGTGCCCGCGCGCAACTGCCCAGGGCGCAGGCCGCGCCGATGAGCCAAAACGCGTTGAGCGCGCCGCGCGCTTCCTGGCCGGCGATCAGCCATGCGATTCCCTGGCCGATATCGCCCAACCACGGTGCGAACGCCCAGATGCCATGTTGGGGGGCGGCCTCGTAGTGCGCGTGCAGCGCCAGCTGTGCGGGCAGGTTGAGATGGTAGGTGAGGTCGTCCATCTGCATCGTCGGTAACCACGCCCCGGTCGATGCCAGGCCCAGCAGCATCACGCCCCACGCCAGGGCGCGTGGGTGCTCGGCGGCGGCCACGCGCCACGCGCCTGCGGATGCGCGCAGTTCGGCGACGAGCGCCTTGCGGCCGATCGCGACAAGCGCGGCCAGCGCAATCAGCCACATCGGCGCGTGGTGGATCGGCAGCCGGAGCAGCCAGCCGGTGACGCCGGCGATCGCTGCATAGCCGACAATGGCCGCGATCGCCGCACGCCCCGGAAGCCCCGCTGGCACCCAGCGCAGCCCGGTCGCCATCGCCGCGATCGCCAGCAGCGCCACTGCCAACACCGGCCGCGGTCCGGCGAACAGCAGCAACGCACCGCTCCAGACCGCGACCAGTGCCGATGCCCAGCGCCAGTGAAGCCAGCGCACGGCCGGCCAGGCCAGGGCGGCGGATGTGAGCACCAGTCCCAGCGCGAGTGCGACGCGTTCCCAGGGCGCCTGCGCCCACAGCCCGTGGGTCGTGATGCCGATCACGACGAGGGCAGGGCCGGCCGCCCAGATCAGCGCCGGCCAACGTTGCGGCGCTTCGGCAATCGCGAGCGCTCGTGAACGGAACATCGCAGGTCCTGAGAGCACGGGCGTCGATTATCATCGAACCTCCGCCAAGTTTCGAACGCCATGAGCCCTCCGTTGCACGTCGTCATCCTCGCCGCTGGCGAGGGCAAGCGCATGAAGTCCTCGCTGCCCAAGGTGCTGCAGAAGATCGCGGGCCGGCCGATGCTCTGGCACGTGGTCGCGGCGGCGCGCGAGCTTGCGCCGGCGGGCATCCACGTCGTGTACGGCCATCGCGGCGAGCAGGTGCGGGCGGCATTCGCCGACCAGACCGACCTGCAGTGGGCCGAGCAGCGCGAGCAACTGGGGACCGGGCATGCGGTCGGCCAGGCGATGGATGCCGTGCCCGACGGCGCCCAGGTTCTCGTGCTCTATGGCGACGTGCCGCTGCTGCGCGCGCAGACCCTGCGCCGGCTGGTGGCGATCGACGGCCGGCTGGCGGTGCTGGCCGCCGAACTGGAGGATCCGACCGGCTACGGCCGCATCGTGCGCGATCCCGAAGGCCATGTCGGTGCGATCGTCGAGCACAAGGACGCCGATGAGGCGCAGCGCCGGATTGGCCTGGTCAACACCGGCATCCTCGCCGCCGAGGCGACCGCACTCAAGTCCTGGCTGGCGCGCCTGTCGTCGGACAACGCGCAGGGCGAGTACTACCTCACCGATGTGTTCGCGATGGCCGCCGACGAGTACAGCGCCGCGCAGATCGTCATGGTCGACGATCCGCTCGAAGCCGAGGGCGCCAACGACCCGTGGCAGCTGGCCCAGCTCGAGCGCGCCTGGCAGCTGCGCGCGGTGCGGGCGTTGTGCCTGCAGGGCGCGCGGTTCGCCGACCCTGCGCGCGTGGATATCCGCGGTGAGGTGATCGTCGCGCCCGACGTCGAGATCGATGTCGATGTGGTGTTCGAGGGCCGCGTCGAGCTGGGCGAAGGCGTGCGCATCGGCCCGTTCTGCCGGCTGCGCGATGTGGACCTGGGCGAAGGCACCGAGGTCCGCGCACATTGCGACCTGGACGGCGTGCGCGCCGAGGGCGCGGTGACGATCGGCCCGTTCGCAAGGCTTCGCCCGGGCACCGTGCTGGCTGACGGCGTGCATGTGGGCAACTTCGTGGAGACCAAGAACACGACCCTCGGCGTCGGCAGCAAGGCCAACCATCTGACCTATCTGGGCGATGCCGAGGTCGGCGCCGGCAGCAACATCGGCGCCGGCACGATCACCTGCAATTACGACGGCGTGAACAAGTCCAGGACCGTCATCGGCGACCGCGCCTTCATCGGCTCCAACGCCGCGCTGGTCGCGCCGGTGCGCATCGGCCACGACGCCACGACGGCCGCCGGCTCGGTGATCACCGCCGACGTGCCCGACGGCAAACTCGCCGTTGCGCGGGCGCGGCAGAGTCTGGTCGAAGGCTGGACGCGGCCGGTCAAGCGCCCACGCTAAGCTGACGGTTGCCGGGCGCGTCCGCACCTGCCGCTTCCGGCCCGGCGAGTCGTGACGCCGGCACGGCCGCCGCGCGTCAGGCCGGCAATTGCAAGCTCACCCGCAGCCCGCCCCCGTCGCGGTTCTGCAGGGCGATCCGCCCGCCGTGGGCTTCGGCGATCTCGCGTGCCAGCGCCAGCCCAAGGCCGGTGCCGTTGCGCTTGGTCGAGTAGAACGGCAGCAGCGCGTTGGCGAGCACGGCCTCGTTCATGCCGTCGCCGCGATCGAGGACATCGATGCGCCAGCCATCGGGCAGTCGGCGCAGCCGCAGCCGCACCTGGTCGGCAGGAGACCCGGATTCGTGCGCGTTGCGCAGCAGGTTGATCAGGCATTGCGCCATCTGCGCGGCGTCGATCCGCACCTGGCCGCCGTCGTCGCCTTCGAGCGTGAAGGGCACCTGCTCGCGCAGACGCGCGAGGAATGTGTGCCAGGGCACCGACTCGGTCCGCGGCGCAGGCAACTTCGCGAAGCGCGCGTAGTCGCGGATGAACCCCTCGAGATGGCGCGCGCGCTCCTCGATGGTCGCCAAGGCGTCGGGCAAACGCGCAAGCTGGCCGCGCCGCAGCAACTCGGCGCCCGAATGCGCGAGCGAGGCGATCGGCGCCAGCGAATTGTTGAGCTCGTGGCTGATGACGCGGATCACCTTCTTCCACGTCTGCACTTCCTGTCGGCGCAGTTCGGTCGTCAGCCGGCGCAACAGCACCAGTTCGTGGCGCCGGCCGTTGAGCCGGAATGAACGCCGCGACAGGTGGTAGATGTCCTCCTGGTCTTCCTCGCCGACGCTCAACAGACCGTCGCCGCCGCGCAGCAATGCCTCGCGCAGCGCCGCAGGCGCCTGCGCCGCCAGCGCGTCGAAGCCCTGGCCCTCCAGGCGTCGTCCCTCGCCGAGCAACTGGCGCGCGGCGACGTTGCCGAGCACCACCCGCTGCTGCGGATCGAACAGCACCATCGCCACCGGCGTGTTCTGCACCATCGTGTCGAGCAGCAGTTCGCGCTGGACCAGCGCATGGCGCTGCTCGCGCAGCACGTCGCCCAGCCGGTTGTGTGCGTCCACCAGTTCGCCAAGTTCGCCGCCGCCGTCCCAGCGGATGCCGAAGCCATAGTCGCCGTCCCGGTAGGACGTCACCGCCCCGGCCAGCGCACGAAACAGCGCGCGGACCGGGCCGAGGGTGCGTTGCGCCGCCCACAGCAGACCCGGCAGGCACAGCGCGGCCGCAGTCAGCACCGCCGACCAGGCCGGCAGCCAGCGTGTGAGCCAGGCGGCCAGCAGCGCGACGGCGATCGCGAACAGCGAGGCCAGGGCGCCCAGACGGAGCGTGAGCGGCAGCTGGCGCGCAGGCATCAGTCGCGCCGCAGACCCAGGCGGTCCATGCGCCGATACAGCGCCTGGCGCGAGAGGCCGAGCTCGGTGGCCGCCTGGGCCAGCACGCCGCCGGCCCGCGCCAACGCGGCCTCGATCGCCGCGCGGTCCGGCTCGGACGCACCGGATGCCGGCATGGCGGCTTGCGGCAGGCCGAGCGCGTCGGCGCCGATCGCCGCCTCCGGCGACAACAGGGCGGCGCGCTGGACTGCATTGCGCAGCTCGCGCACGTTGCCTGGCCAGCGGTGCGCCAGCAGGGCGCGCTCGGCGGTGCGCGACAGCGATCGGCCGGCAGGCAGGAAGTGCCGTGCCAGCGGCAGGATGTCGTCCGGGCGATCGGTCAGCGCCGGCACTTTGAGTTCGATCGCGTTGAGCCGGTAGTAGAGATCCTCGCGGAAGCGGCCGTCGGCGATCGCGGCAGGCAGATCGGCGTTTGTCGCGCTGACCACGCGCACGCGCACCTGACGCTCGCGATTGGAACCCAGCCGCTCGAAGCGTCCGGTCTCGAGCACGCGCAGCAGCTTCATCTGCCCGGCCAACGGCAGGTTGCCGATTTCGTCGAGGAACAGCGTGCCGCCATCGGCGGCCTCGAACTTGCCCTCGCGCGCCCGGTTGGCGCCGGTGTAGGCGCCGGCATCGGCGCCGAACAACTCGGCCTCGATCAGGTCGGCCGGCAGCGCACCGCAGTTGAGCGCGACGAACGGACCGTCGCGGACCGCGGAGTTGGCGTGGATGATCTCGGCGATCTTCTCCTTGCCTGCGCCGTTGGGCCCGGTGACCAGCACCGGCAGCTCGGAGCGGGCGACCTGGACCGCCAGGTTGAGCACGCGCTCGCTCGCGGCGTCGTCGAAAACCGTACCGCGCAGATCGTAGGCGTCTTCGAGCGCGTGACGGTCACGCTGCTCGCGGCTGCGCCGGCGCTCGAGTTCGCGCCGGCTGGCCGAGAGCTCCAGCAGGTTGGCGACCGTCGCCATCAGTTTGTGATCGTCCCAGGGCTTGGCCAGATAGTCGGCCGCGCCGGCCTTCACCAGCCCGACTGCCGACTCGAGATGCGTCCACGCGGTCAGCAGCACCACCGGCAGGTCGGGGTGGCGCGCGTGGATCGCCTCGAACAGCGCCGCGCCCTCATCGCCGGACGTGGTGTCGGCGCGGAAGTTCATGTCCTGGATCACCAGGTCCACCGGTTCGCGCGCGAGCGCGTCCAGGCCCGCCTCGGGCGACTCGGCGTACACCGTGTCGATGTCGTGCAGCGAGAACAGCACGTCGAGCGCGGTGGCGACCGCGGGATTGTCGTCGATGATCAGGACGGTGGGCATGGAGGAGCGTTGGGGCCTGTTCGCGAGGGACGCGTCCGGGGGGCCATTCTGGCACCGCCCGGCGCGGTGTAGGTCGGTTCGGGTGCGTCCGCCTCAGGCACTGCGGGTGGCGACTGCCGGCGGCACCGCCGCTGCGCGTCGCGCCGGACCGAGCACGGCGAGCTGGCCCAGCAGCCACAGCAGCGCCGCGCCGATCGGTAGGTAGGCCAGCGGCAGACGTGCCATCGCGTAATGCTGCATCAGCCACTGATTGATCGCGTATGCGGCGAGCAGGCCCGGGACCAGGCCCGCCGCGACGATGAGTGCGTTCTCGGCCAGAAAGTGCCGCAGCACATCGCCGCGGGTCGCGCCAAGTGCGCGGCGAATGCCGATCTGGCGGATCCGCTGCTCGATCCAGTAGCCGGTCAGGCTGGCGATGCCGATCAACGTGATCAGCGTGACGACCAGGCAGACGGTGCCCAGCAGCCACACTGCCGCGCGCCGGGTCTTGAACGCCTCCAGGCGCTGGGACTCGTAGTCGACGACGATCGGCGCGATGCCGGCCATCAGCTGCGGGCCATCCTTGCGTGCGAGCACTGCCTGGATCTCGGCGCGTACCGCCTCGCGCGCGTCCGGCTCGGTGCGGACCGCGAATGCCAGGATCGGCAGGTCCTCGAACACCCGGTTGGGGATCAGCATCGAGTATTCGGCCCGGCCATCGTCGAGCTCGGAGAGCTGATAGCGCAGCAGGCGGCGCACGGTGCCGACCACGACATAGCGCGGGCTGCCGGCATCGCTGAGCACGCTGCCGATCACCTCGCCGTCCGGGAACAACGTGCGTGCCAGCGCCTCGGTCAGGATCACTGGCACGATGCCACGGTGCGCGTCGTCACCGAACAGGGGGCCGTTGCTGGCGTAGTAGCCGTCCTCGAAGTCGCGGCCGCGCACCACGTCCAGCCCGAGCGCCGGTACCAGGCCTTCGCCGGCGAAGCCGGTCGCGGTGACGCTGACACCCGACGGGCTGTCGAGGGTGATGGTGAAGGTCATTGTCTGGCGCATCGGGATGCCCAGGGTCGGTGCCACCGCACGCACGCCCGGAATCGCCTGCAGCGCCCGTTGCAGCGACTGGACCTCCGCGGTGCTCCAGCGCCCCTGCGCCTGGATCAACTGATCGACCAGCAGCAGCTGTCCACGCGCGATGCCGTCGGGAATCAGCATCGGGGCCAGCTGGCGCTGCAGCAGGAACAGCGCATTGGTCAGGATCGCGCAGGCCAGGGCGATCTGCGCGATGACCAGCAGCGGCATCAGCCGTTGGCGGTGCAGCACGGAGAGAATCGGCCGCAAGGGCGGCAGCGTTGCCGATCGGATCATCGAAGGCTCCATCAAAGGCTCTTGACCTGCAGCGCGGGTTCGATCCGCGCCGCGCGCCAGGCGGGCAGCAGCCCGACCAGCAGGCCGACTGCGACGGCGAGGCTGAGCAGCACGACGAACAGCCCCGGGTGCAGCACGGCCTGTTCGGTGTAGCCACGGTCCTGCAGCCGCACCACCCATAGCCCGAACAGCGTCAGCGGCAGCGCCAGCAGGCCACCGGCCAGGCCCGCCGCACCGGCCTCGACCAGACACTGGACGACGACCGTCCGGCGGCTTGCCCCCAGCACCCGGCGCACGCCCAGTTCGCCGCCGCGACGCAGGAAGCGTGCGGCCAGCAGCCCGGCGACGTTGACCATGCACAGGCTGAGCAGCCCCAGCGACAGCCAGAGGTTCAGGCGCACGCTGTCGGGCACCACGCGGTTGGCCGTCAACCACGCCCGCACGCTGTACACCTGCGCCTGCGGTGGGCGCTCGAACGCGCCGGTGTCGTGGCGCTGCCGGGCATACCGATCGAGCGCGGCGCGGAATCCATCGACCGCCTGCGATGTCGGCAACTCGGCCCAGAGCTGCAGGAAGCGGCAGGCGCCGAGGTCGAGCTCGTTGAAGCGGAAGCCCCCGGTCCCGCCGCGATCGCAGTCCTGCGCGCTGATCGGGGTCACGCCGAGCGCGAGCGCGCTGTCCAGCGGCAGGAACGCGCGGACCGTCAGCGCCTCGCCCCAACCCGAATCCGATTCCTGCAGCGCGTAGAAGCCCGGCTGCGGGTTCCATTCGGCGCTGACGCCCACGACCCGCACCTGTCCGTGGCCGACGCGGAACAGTTGGCCGGTGCCATCGGCGCGGCCGAACAGCCGCAGGCTGGTGCGTGCGTCGATGATCGCGACCGGCGCGCGATCGCGCGCTTCCTGCTCGGTCCAACTGCGCCCGTGCAGCAGCGGCACGCCGAACATCGAGGGCAGAGGGCCGGTCGCGAGCAACGCACGCACCGATTCGCGTCGCGCCTCCTCGCCTTCCAGGGTCAGCGAGGTCGGCACCAGCGCGGTCTGCCGGACGCCGGGCTGGGCATCGGCGATGGCCTGGACGTCGGCCAGCTTCAACAGCCGGGGCGGGGCGCCGACGTCGTCGGTCGCACGTGCCCCCGCGGCCGGAGCCTGGCGCGAATCGACCCAACCCAGGTAGAGGTGCTGACTCAGGCCGGGCAAGGGATCGGCCGACAGCATCGACAGCAAGGTCAGCATCGTCATCGTCGCCGCCAGCCCCATCGCCAGCGTCGCGATGGCCAATCCCATCGTGCGCGGATGCCGCAGCAGGCCACGCAGTCCCAGCTCGAACGCATACCGCATTCCCATCCTCCTCGAGCGCGTCAGGTGCTGCGCGTGGCGACCGCCGGCGGCACCGAAGCGGCGCGCCGTGCCGGCCAGTACACGGCGATCTGCCCGAGTGCCCACAACACCAGGGCGCCGGCCGGTAGATACATCAGCGGCAGCCGGCCCAGCTCGTAGCGCGCCATCAGCAACTGGTTCAGGCCGTAGGCCAGCAGCATCCCCAGCGCGATGCCCATCGTTGCCAGCAGGAAGTTTTCTACCTGGAAATAGCGCAGGATCTGGCCGCGGGTCGCACCGAGCGCGCGACGGATACCGATCTGCTTGGCGCGCTGCTGCACCCAGAAGCTGGCCAGGCCGATGATGCCCAGCGCGGTGACCACCAGCAGGGCGATGCACACCACGACCAGCAGCGCCGCCATCGCCCGGTCCTGCCGGTAGTACTTGTCTCGCAGTTCGCTGATGAGGTGCTTGTTGACCGTCACCCGGTTGGGATCGATCCGCTTGAGCGCGGCCTCGGCCGCCTCCAGTACCTCGCGGCGCTGCGCGGGATCGGTCCGGATCAGGTAGTTGAGATTGGGCGAGGCCACGCGGACTGGCAGCAGCATCGTCGCATCGCCGGGACCGCTGTTGTCGTTCGGACGCGCCAGCGTCTCGACCACCCCTACGATCGGCATCGGCGCGCTGCCCCAGCTGTAGATGTGCTTGCCGACCGCGTCTTCGCCCGGAAACAGCGCCTGCGCCATCGCACGGTTGACGATGACCGCGGGCACCTTCGCGTCCTCGCCGCCGGCATCGATGCGCGCCATGTCCACGTAGTCCTCGGCATTGAAGCCGCGGCCGGCGATCAGGCGCAGCCCGAGCGTATCGAGCAGGTCCTCGCTGCCCAGGTACGGCGAGGCGATCAGCGTGTTGTTCACCTGGTCGTCGCTGAGCCGCACGCCGCTGCTCGAGCTGCTGTTGCCGTACGGGATCTGGGTGGCGGCCGCCACGTGCCGGACCCCCGGCACTGCGCGCAGCGCAGCGAGGTCGCGCGCGACGTAGGCATTGAGATCGAGTGTGTCGTCGCGACTCACGCGCGGCATCTGCAATTGGACCAGCTCGTTCTCCACCGCCCCGCTGGGGCGCGCCATGCGGTCGATGCGACGGTCGATCAGGTAGATGGCGTTACAGATGATCGCGCAGGCGAGCGCGATCTCCATCACGATCAGGGCGGCCGCGGTCTTGTGGCGGCGCAGGGTGGAGAAAATGGGGCGGATGTCCATGCGGGGTGTCCGTCGGGTGGCCGGGGTCAGTTGGATTTGAGCTGGATCGCGGGCATGACCTGGGTCGCCCGCCACGCGGGCAGCAGGCCGGCCAGCAGGGTCGCGACGATCGACAGCACGAACGTGGTCAGCAGCATGGTCGGGTCGAGCCGGGCGAGCTCGGCGTAGGTGCTTGGCGCCTGACGCACGGCCCACAGGCCGCAGAGCGCGACCGCGAGCCCGGCGATGCCGCCGGCCACCCCGATCGTGCCGGCCTCGACCAGGAACTGCGCGAAGATCGCCTTGCGCGAGGCGCCCAGCGAGCGTCGCACCCCGATCTCCGACGCGCGGCGCAGGCTCTTGGCCAGCAGCAGGCCCACCGTGTTGACCAGGCACACCAGCAGGAAGCCGAACGCCAGCCAGACCTGCAGGCGCACGTCGCCGGGCACGATCTGGGCGTAGTCGAGATGCGCGCGCACATCGCGCAGGCGTACGTTCGCAGGCCGCACGAAGCGCCCGGCCTGGCGTTGCTGTTCGGAGTACGCGAGCAGGTAGTCGCGATACGCCGCGGCATCGCCGGGCGTATCGAGCTCCACCCAGTACTGCAGCCAGGCGCACGGCGCGTTGCGGGCGTTGGAATCGATGCCGCTCGAATCGCCCCAGCAGCTCATGCTGCCCATGCGCGAGAGCTTGGCGTCCATCGCGGCCGAGAACGGTACGAACACCGATTCCAAGGGCTCGAACCCGTCGAGATTGAGGTCCCAGAACCGCGGCGTCGGCCGCCAGGGTGCCAGCACGCCGATGACCTGGAACGCGTTGCCGTCGATGCGCAGCGTCTTGCCGGTGCTGTCGCCGCCGCCGAACACCTTCTGGTTGGTCTCGGCCGAGATCACCGCCACGCGCGCAGCGTCCGCATCGTCCTGTGCGCTCCAGCCACGCCCGAACGCCATCGGCGCATCGAACATCGGGAAGAACTCGCCGGTGGTGTAGCGCGCGTCGGTGAAGTAGGGCGACGCGCCTTCGGGCTCCAGCGCCACGAACCCGCCGGTCATGAAGGCCTGGCGCTTGCCCCGGGCTTCGTGCAGCAGCGTCTCGGAGTCGAAACGGGTCATATTCCGCGCCGGTTCGCCGCCGGCCATGTAGCCGGTCATCGGTTCGGGATCGAGCTGGACATGGAACAGCCGGTCGCTCTTGTCCGGGATCGGGTCGCCCGACAGCACGTGGAACACGGTCAGCGTGGTCATGCTGGCGCCGATGCCCAGCGCGATCGCCAGCACCATCAGCGCGGTCAGCATGCGATTGCGCCGGAAGCTGCGCACCGCGAGATTGCAGTAGTAACCCAACATGGCGGAAGTCCTCAGGCGGCGCGGGTGGCGATGGCGGGAGAGATGGCGGCGGCACGCAGCGCTGGCCACAGCACGGCGGCCTGTCCGAGCGCCCACAGCAGCAGCGCGCTGA
Source organism: Luteimonas sp. TWI596 (assembly GCF_039674105.1). Lineage (NCBI taxonomy): Bacteria > Pseudomonadati > Pseudomonadota > Gammaproteobacteria > Lysobacterales > Lysobacteraceae > Luteimonas > Luteimonas sp. TWI596. Next base: position 8,370 of record NZ_JBDJMU010000016.1, on the reverse strand, counting down.
TCGGCAGATAGGTCAGCGGCAGCCGCGGCAATTCGTAGCGCCCCATCATCAGCTGGTTGAGCGCATAGGCCAGGGCCATGCCCAGGGCGATGCCGGCGCTGGTGAGCAGGAAGTTCTCGGTCTGGAAATGGCGCAGGATCTGCGCACGCGTCGCCCCCAATGCGCGGCGCACGCCGATCTGGCGCGTGCGCTGCTGCACCCAAAAGCTCGCCAGACCGACGATGCCGAAGGCGGTGACCACCAGCAGCGCGATCAAGACGGTCGACAGCAGGCCGATCATCTCGCGGTCGTTGCGGAAGTAGTCTGCGCGGATGGCTTCGTAGGTGCGGTGGGTGAGGATCAGCCGATTGGGATCGACCGCTTCGAGCGCATCGGTCGCGGCCGCGAGCACCGCGTCGCGGCGCGCCGGATCGGTCACGCGGACGAGATACGAGCCGCCGTTGTTGTAGTGCATGCGGATCGGCACGAGGAACGAGAAGGTACCCTCGCCGTCGCTCGGCGAAGGCCGGGCCAGGGATTCGGCGACGCCGACGATGCGCAGGGGCATCGGCCCGAGGTAGATCGTGCGTCCGACCGCCTGCGCGCCAGGAAACATCCGCTCGGCCATCGAGGCGGTGACGATGGTCGCACCGCGCAGGCCTTCGCTGCCGTCGAGCGCTTCCACCTCGGCGACGTCCATGTACTCGTCGGGCAGGAAGTCGCGACCCGCGACCAGGCGGATGCCCAGCGTCGCGACAGTGGTCTCGTCGGCGGAGTAGCGCGCCGCGTGCAACGTGGGCTGCGCCTGGTCGGCGCTCAGCGATACCCCGGAGTTGCTGGACGAGAACCGGTAGAACGGCAACTGGTTGGTGACCGTGACGCCGGCGACGCCGGGGACTGCGCGCAGCGCCGCCAGGTCTTCGCGCGTCCTGGCGCCGGCATCGGTCTGCGCTCCGATGCCGCTGAGCCGGATCTGCAGCAGTTCGCGTTCTGCGATGCCGCTGGGCCGCCGCACCGCGTCGATGCGTTCGCCGATCAGGAACAAGGCGTTGCAGACGATCGCGCAGGTGAGCGCGATCTCCAGCACGATCAGCAGCGCGGCGGTCCGGTCGCGGCGCATTGACGAGACGATGGGGTGGACGTGCATGTTGGAGGCCTGTGGAAAGCGCGATAAGGGAGCAGGGCGAGCGCGTGTCATTGGGACTTGAGCTGGAGGGCCGGTGCGATCTGCATCGATCGCCAGGCCGGCAGCAGGCCGGCGGCGATGCTGGCGCCGAGCGCGAGCACGAAGGTGAGCAGCAGCATCGCGCCGTCGAGATGGGCGAGCGCGGCGTAGTCGGTCGGGCGCTGGCGCACCGCCCACAGGCCGGCCTGCGCGAGCCCCAGCCCGAGCACGCCGCCGGCGACCCCGACCGTGCCACTTTCGACGAGGGCCTGTACGAACACGTCGCGGCGCGAGGCGCCGAGCGCGCGACGCACGCCGATCTCGCCGCCGCGACGCAGGAACTTGGCCAGCAGCAGGCCCACGGTGTTGACCAGACAGACCAGCAGAAAGCCCAGCGCCAGCCACAACTGCAGGCGCACGTCGCCGGGCACGACCTTGCGGTGGTCGAGCCAGTCCATCACGCTGCGCAGCCGCACGTTGGCCGGCCGCTCGAACCGCCCTGCCGCCTTCTGCTGCGCGGAATAGTTGGCCAGGTACGCCCGGAAGCCATCGGCCTGCGCCGGGTCCTCGAGTTCCACCCAGTATTGGATCCAGGTGCAGGGCGCGTTGATCGCCCGGCTGTCGTTGGTCGATGCGTTACCGAAACAGTTGCTGCTGCCCGAGGTGCCCATCCCGAGTTCGACCGCCGTCGAGAACGGCAGGAACAGATGCTCCTGGCCATCGAAGCGGCCGGTGTTGAGGTCGTAGAACTTGGGCCGCGGCAACCAGTCGTCGATCACGCCGACGATCCGCAGCGCATTGCCGTCGACGCGGATCTGCCGACCGACGCTGTCGGCGCCGCCGAACAGCTTGTCGTTGAGCGCGCGGCCGATCACCGCGACGCGGCCGCGTCCGGCGTCGTCCTGCGCGCTCCAGCCCTGGCCGTAGAGGAAGGGCACATCGAACATCGCGAAGAAGTCGGCCGAGGTGTAGCGCATGGACGCGAGAAACGGACGTACCGCGCTTTCTTCGGCCTCGATGATGCCGCCACCCCCGGTCATCATCGCCTGCCGCGTGGCGTGCTTGTCGGCCAGCAAGGCCTCGGCATCGAAGCGGGTCAACTGGCGATCGGGTTCGGCGCCCGGCACGTAGGTCGCCAGCGGCTCGGGATCGAGCTGGACGTGGAACAGCCGCGCGCTCTTGCCCGGAATCGGGTCGCCCGACAGCACGTGGAACACCGTCAACGTGGTCATGCAGGCACCGATGCCCAGTGCGAGCGTGATCACCATCAGCGCGGTCAGCACGCGGTTGCGGCGGAAGCTGCGCAGAGCGAGGTTGAGGTAGTAGCCGAGCATGAGGGGTTCCGGTAATGGATCAGGCGCTGCGGGTGGCGATGGCGGGGGAAATGGCGGCGGCGCGCAGGGCCGGGCCGAGCACGGCCAGCTGACCGAGCAGCCACAGCAGCGCCGCGCCCAGCGGCAGGTACGACAGCGGCAGGCGCGCAAGTTCGAAATGGCGCATCAGCAGCAGGTTGCCGCCGTAAGCCAGGGCCATGCCCAATGCGATGCCCAGGCCGGCGAGCAGGAAGTTCTCGAGTTGGAAGTAGCGCAGGATGTCGCCGCGGGTCGCCCCGAGCGCGCGGCGAATGCCGATCTGCCGGGTGCGTTGCTGGACCCAGAAGCTGGCGAGTCCGACGATCCCCAAGGCCGTCACCAGCAGCATCGCGGCGATCACGCCAAGCAGCAGCCAGGCCATCGCACGGTCGCGTTCGAAGTAGCGCGCGCGCAGGTCCGACAGCGGGCGGCTCTGGTCCAGGTCGATCACCGCCTCGGGCACGGCTGCGGCCACCGCGTCGCGCGCGGCGATCGCCAGGCGCGGCAGGTCGAGCGGATCGGCGCGCAGGGCGTAGACGCCCGACTGGGCCTCGTCGCGCACCGGCACGATCACCGACCATTGCGCGCCGGCGACGCCGTTCTCGCTGCGTCCCGGATTGGGGCGGGCGAAGTGCGGCAGCAGACCGGCGACGCGGAAGTGGTAGTCGCCCATCCAGAACTCGCGGCCGACCGCCGGTTCGCCGGGCCACAGGTGGGCGGCGAAGGCCTCGGTGATCCAGACCTCGGCGTCGGTCGGCAGGAAGTTCTCGATGGGCTGGAAGTCCGCCGCCTCGAAGCCACGCCCCTGCGATGGCCGCAGGCCGAGCGTCTGGATTGCGTCGGGACCGAAGGTATAGAAATGCGGCACGCCGCCGAAATGCCGGCCCTCGGCGTCCAGCGTCACCCCGGCGTCGGCGTCGCGGATGCCGAACGGCGTGGCATTGAGCACGCCGGCCGCCTGTACGCCCGGCAGGCCGCGAATGGCCGCCAGCACCCGGGCGTTGATGTCGGCGTTGACGCAGCCGTCGCAGCCGCGCAGCGCCACGACCGCCAGCGACGGCGCATCGAGGCCGCTGTCGATGCGCATCAGCGCCAGGCGGCCGGCGATCAGGAAGCAGGCATTGCACAGCACCGCGCAGGCGAGCGCGATCTCGAGCACGATCAGGCTCGTGGCGACGCGGTGCCGGCTCAGCGCGGCGACGATCGGTCGGATGTCCATCACCAGCGTCCTCACAGCGATTTGAGTTGCAGGGCCGGTGCGATCCGACTGGCGCGCAGGGCAGGGAACAGGCCGGCGAGCAGGCTGGCAGCGAGTGCCAGCGCAAAGGTCGCCGCGAACATCGACAGGTCCAGGCGCGCCAGATCGGCGTACTCGACCGGCTGGCGGCGGATCGCCCACAGTCCCAGCAGCGTCAGTCCCCAGCCCAGAACGCCACCGGCCAGCCCGACCATGCCCGCTTCGACCAGGCACTGCACGAAGATCGCCCGGCGCGAGGCGCCGAGTGCGCGGCGCACACCGATCTCGCCGCCGCGGCGCAGGAACTTGGCCAGCAACAACCCGACCGTGTTGAACAGGCAGATCGCCAGGAATGCTAGCGCCAGCCAGGTCTGCAGCCGGACATCGCGCGGAACCACATGGTTGTAGTCCAGCCAGTCCATTAGCCCGAGCACGCGCGCGTTGTCCGCGTGCTGGATCCGGCCCTGCGCCTGCTGTTGCCGTGCGTACGTGGCGACGAAGTCGCGATAGCGGGCGACCTTGTCCGGGGTGTCGAGCTGCACCCACAACTGCAGCCACACGCAGTCGCTGCCTTGCAGATGGCCCGGGACCTTGGGCAACTGCCAGCAGGTGAACTGCTGGAAATGACCGTCGTTGAGCTCAAGGCCCGTGGGAAACGGCACGAAGACGTCCTGCGGCGCGGCGTAGAAGCTCGCGGTATCGCCCTGCGCGAAGTTGCCGCCGGCCAGGCGGTAGTACAGCGGCGAGGGCCGCCAGGGCGCGAGCACGCCGACGATGCGCACATCGGCGTCGCGGATGCGCAGCGTCCGGCCGACGCTGTCGCCGCCGCCGAACAGCGTGCGGTTGAGGTCGGAGGAGATCACCGCCACGCGGGCGTGGCCGGTGTCGTCGGCGGCGCTCCAGCCGGCGCCGTAGGCGAACGGCACATCGAACATCGGAAAGAAGTCGGCATGCGTGGACAGCATCTGGGTCATCAGCGGCGGGCGCCCGGTCTCGGGCGCCTGCAGCCGGATCTCGCTCTCGACCACCAGCGCCTGCCGGTCCGCACGGCCGGCGCGCCACAGATCCATCGCCGTGGTGTAATCGAGCATGTCCGGGGGGGTGGGGCGCATGCGTTCGCCTGGCCTCGGGTCGACCTGCGGGTAGAAGAGCGTGCCGCTGCGGCCGGGCAGCGGATCGCCCGACAGCAGGTGCATCACGGTCAGCGTGGTCATCGCCGCGCCGATGCCGACCGCGACCGACAGCACCATCAAGGCCGTCAGGACCTGGTTGCGGCCGAAGCTGCGCAGCGCGAGCCGGGCGTAGTAGGCGAACATCGCGGGGTGCATTCCTGAGGTCAGGCCGCGGCGGTCGCGGATTCGCGGCGCAGATCGGTCGCCAGGCCGTCGACGATGTGCACATTGCGCTGGGCGCGCGCGGCGAGCTCGGGATCGTGGGTGACCATGACGATCGTCGTGCCCTGCGCGTGGATCTCCTCGAGCAGTTCCAGCACGCTGCGCGCCATCTGCGAGTCGAGGTTGCCGGTCGGTTCGTCGGCCAGCAGCAGGCGCGGACTGCCGGCCAGCGCACGGGCGATCGCCACGCGCTGTTGCTGGCCGCCCGACAGCTCGGCCGGGTAATGCTTCATGCGCGAGGCCAGGCCGACCAGGCCCAGCGCTTCCTCGATCCGCAGACGGCGTTCGGAGGCCGGCATGCCGCGATAGCGCAACGGCACGTCGACGTTGTCGAACAGGTTGAGGTCGGGGATCAGGTTGAAGCCCTGGAAGATGAAGCCGATCTTCTCGTTGCGCAGGCGCGAGCGCTGGTTGTCGTTGAGCCCCTGCACATCGACGCCGTCGAGCTTGTAGGTCCCGCTGGTGAAGGTTTCCAGCAGGCCTGCAATGTTGAGGAACGTCGTCTTGCCCGAACCCGACGGACCGGTGACGGCGACGAACTCGCCTTCGCGGACATGCAAGTCGAGCGCGCGCAGCGCATGGGTTTCGACGAGCTCGGTGCGGTAGACCTTGCCGACCTGGTTCATCTGCAACATGGGGCGATCCTTATCTTGGACATGGAAGGAGCGGACCCGCGTGGGTCCGGGGGAAATCTCAACGGCTGATGCGCACCCGTTCGGCCTCGCCGAACAGGTCGCTGCCCGACACGACGATGCGCTCGCCGGCCTGCAGGCCCGACACGATCTCGACCGCGCCCAGGCTGCTGGCGCCGGCCTGGATCGGACGGCGCACCGCGCTGTTGCCATCGACGACATAGGCGTAGCGGCCACCGGACTGCTCGACGAATGGGCCGCGCTCGACCATCAGCACATCGCGCCGGGTGTCGAGCAGGATCCGCGCCGACAAGCGCTGGTTCTGGCGCAGGCCGGCCGGCTGGCGCTGCGAGAAGCGCACACGCGCGGCGACTTCGCCGGCGACGACTTCGGGCGAGACCGCCGACACCTCGGCCGGGAACACTTCGTTGGCGCTGCGGATCTCGGCCGGCATCCCGATCGCCAGGTCGCGCGCGAAGCTTTCGGGCACCTTGATCTCGACCTCGAACACCGACAGATCGACCACGCCCAGCACCGGTGCGTTGGCAGCGACGTTGGTGAACTGGGCCACCTGCACCTGGCCGACCTGGCCATCGAAGGGCGCGCGCAAGGTCAGCGCCTGGACCTGGCGGCGGGCCTCGGCGACGACGGCGCCCTGGCGGTCGGCGAGCAACTGCTTGTTGCGCGCGTCCAGGCCGGCGCCCTGGCCCTGCAGATTCGCATCCTCGCGCGCAGAGGCCAGACCGATGTCGGTCTTCTTCAGCGCATCCTCGGACTTGGCCAAGTCGACCTGGGCGACGACACCGGCTTCGAACGCGCGCTGGTAGCGCTGCAGATCGCGCTCGGCCGCGGTACGTTCGATCTGCGCCTGGTCGAGCAGCTTGCGCGCCTCGGCGCGGGCGATCCGTGCATCGAGCGTCGCGCGTTCGGCCTCGGCCTGGAGGCTTGCGAAGGTGGACTCCTCCTGGACCAGCTTGCTACGCAGCTCCGGACTGTCGATCTCGGCCAGCACCTGGCCCTTCTCGACGCGGTCGCCAGCGACCACTTTCAATGTCACCGTGCCCGGCGCGATCGCGTACAGCGTGGGGCTGTTGGCCGAGATCACGCGCCCCTCGGCGGCGATGTCGCGCACCAGGTCGCCCCGGGTGACCTCGGCGATCCGCAGCCGGGCCGCGTCGATCGACGTGGCGCCCGACGCCCAGCCGGCGACCAGCCAGGCGAGCGCTGCGATCACCGCGATCGCGGCCGCGGCGATCGCCAGCCAGCGACGCCGGCGCACTGGGCGCGCAGTATGGACCGTGTCCTGCGCAGAGGTGTCGCGGATACCGCGGCGGACAGGAGGCAACGAGGTGGGTGCGGACATGGGACGGGCACGTTCGGGATCTGTCAGTCACAAAGCAGGGATCGTGCCAAAATCAAGCCATTGATTGTATTGAGAATTTCCGGGGTTTTCGGGTGTCCGCGGCGGCGTCCGGACGTCCGCGGCGCGGACAACCGCGCGCCATATCCTCCCGAGGATGTGAGAAAATGCGAATCATTCGCATCATGGAGTCGCCAGCGTCATGCCGACGTGCCTGGGACCGGCCGCAGCCGGAACGGCCCGATCCCGACCGTTGCGCTGTACGGACCGTGCCGCACGCATCCAGCGCGCATGCGCCGCACTGGGCGCCATCGCGGTGCACGCCGCGGTCGTGCTGCTGGTGTTGGGGCCGGGCGAGGACCCGCACTCGCCGCCGAGAGCTGATGCGGTGATCGAGGTGAGTTTCCTGCCCGCCGCCGCGCCGCCGGTCCCGGTCGAGTCGAGGGACGCGCCCGCACCGGTGCCCGAGACGCGTCGGAGGCCAGCGCCGCGAACGCCGCAGCCACAGCCGCACACGGCGCCGTCCGACCCGCTGCCGGTGCTGGCAGACATTGCGCGTCCGGAGCACGCCGCTGCCTCGACCGCCACGGAGGTGTCTATGGACCCACCGGCGCCGCACGACCAACAGGCCGCGGCCCCGCCGAGTCCACCCGCACCGTCCACCGATGCCCTGGCCGGTCGCCGCGACGATCGCTGGGAAGCGCGGGTGATGGCGCGACTGGCCCGGTATCGACATTACCCGAGCGCGGCGCGGACACGCGGCGAGGAAGGGGTGGCGATCGTGCGCCTGCGCATGGACCGGGCCGGTCGTGTGCTCTCGGCGGCGCTCGCGCGCTCGTCGGGATCGACCCGGCTCGATGCCGCCGCGATCGAGACGTTTCATCGCGCCGCGCCGCTGCCGGCGATTCCGGCCGATCTGCCGGCCCCGATCGAGATCGCGGTGCCGGTCGAGTTCTTCATGCACTGAACGGTGGCGTGTGGCGCCACGGCGCCCGGCCCCGGCCGGCCGCTAGAATGGCGCATTGACTGGCAGGAGCGGGCGGCATGTGCGGAATCGTCGGTGCGATCGCGGATCGCGATGTGGTCCCGGTCCTGGTCGAGGGCCTCAAGCGGCTGGAGTATCGCGGCTACGATTCGGCCGGCATCGCGGTGCTCGACGGCGACACGGTGCGGCGCGTGCGCCGGACCGGCCGCGTCGCCGAGATGGCCGCGGCCGCGCAGGCCGAGGCGCTGCAGGCGCGTCTGGGCATC
>NZ_JBDJMU010000015.1:0-106287 GCF_039674105.1 Luteimonas sp. TWI596 | reverse complement strand
GTCACGGTCCGGCTGCCGCCCTCGGGCCACGCGATGCGCTCCACCCGATAGCCTTCCCACCCGCCCAGCCTCTTGATCGTCTTCCGGTCGAACATCCCCTCACCCTTGCGCTCTGGAATCAGGCATCAAGCGTAACGGTGGCTGGCAAAGGACTCCCCGCTAATCTGCGAAGAACCTTTTTTTATACCTGCATAAGGCACCGCCCTGGGTAGGAGCCCGTCGGCTTTATCGATAGAGCCAGTTGATGCGCTCAATGACAGGCCTGTTGTTGCACTGCCGGTCCTACTCCGTGGGAAGGCATGTCCAGCCCGCACGCCCGCGAGACGCCGAGTCCGTAAGCCGGTGTCTTCAGAAGAATCCTCACGCTCGTAAGGTTTTTGGCGGGGATTTCGGTCGAGGAGACTGGAATCCTCATGTCCGTAAGGATTCCGAGGCGCAGCCGATGTGCCGCATGTAAGTGGACCGAGTCCAGACGAACATCGGCCTTGGCAGGCAGCAACGAAAAGAGCCGGGAACTGGCCCGGCCCCATCGTGCGATGACCTGCAGCGCGTCGCGCTCAGCGCACCGCGAACTCCCGCGTCTCCACCACCGTGCCGTCCAGCAGCACTTCGAGTTTGTAGGTGCCGGTCGGCCAGCCGTCGGGGTGCTGGATGTCGAACGCGATGACGTCGGGGCCGGGGACGATGTCGGTGTCGGTATTGCGCACCAGTTGGCCCTCGCCGTAGGTCCAGCGCGCGGTGAGCTTGGCGGCGCTCTCGCCGTCGACGCCGACCGAGGCGTAGATGGTGTCGGTCGGCGCGAATTCGGAGGCCGGCGCGGCGACGCGGTTGTCGCCGTCGACGGCATTGCCCAGTTCGACGCTGGTCACGCGCGCGGGCGCCGGCGGTTCGGGCGCGGCCGGGGCCTCGGGGGCCGGGGCCTGGGGCGCGGGGACGACGGGGGCGGGCGCGTCGCGGTTGCAGGCGGCGAGCAGCACGGTGCTCAGCATCGCGACGGTCATGGCGGCGGGAACGACGGGACGGGTCATGGGCACTCCGGTAACGGGAAGGGCGCGGGCCGTGCTTCAGTCCGCGGGCAACTGCAGCACCTGACCGGGCTGGATGCGGTCGGGGTCGTCGAGCACGTCGCGGTTGGCGGCGTAAATCTCCTGCCAGCGGCTGGCGCGGCCGTAGACCTGTTCGGCGATGGTCGACAGCGTATCGCCCTTGCGCACGACGTGGGTACGCACGGGCGCGGGCGTGCCGGCCTGGGCGTCGTCGTCGGCCGCGCTGCGCACGCCGCCGGTGACGCGCGAGAAATCGGGGGCATCGTGGCCCGGGGGCCTGGACGGGGACATCGTGACAGCCTCCAAGGACGGGGACGCCGTCAGCCTCCCATCTGCCGCGTTAAGAATCCATCGCGCGCCGGGGCTACTGGCGGGCGTCGCGCAGCCTCGTCGGTACGGTGAGGCCGGGGGTCGCGCGCCAGGGGTTGATGTCCAGGCCGCCGCGGCGGGTGTAGCGCGCTTCGACCGACAGCTCGAGCGGGGCGCAGCGGGCGACCAGGTCCACGAAGATGCGCTCCACGCATTGCTCGTGGAACTCAGCGTGGTCGCGGAACGAGACCAGGTAGCGCAGCAGCGCGTCGCGCGCGATGCGAGGGCCGCGATAGGCGATGTGCAGGCTGGCCCAGTCGGGCTGGCCGGTGACCGGGCAATTGGACTTGAGCAGCGCGGACGTCAGCCGTTCTTCGACGATCTCGTCAGGGTCTGCGCGCAGCAGCGCGGCATCGGGCGGGCCGTAGTGGGCGATTTCGACATCCAGGGTGTCGATCGACGTGCCTTGCGCGGTGTCGTCCGCCATCGGCGGCAGGCCGAAGGCGACCGTGACCTCGGCGCCGGCGGCCTGCGAGAGGTCGGCGGCGATGCGTGTGCGCACCGCTTCGGGGGTGTCGAAGCGGGTGTGGTTGAGCGAGTTGAGGTAGAGCTTGAGCGACTTGGATTCCACCAGCTGCGGTGAGGCGGCCGGGACCAGCACGGTCGCGGTGGCGACGACGGGCTTGCCGCGGCCGTCGAGCCAGCTCAGTTCGTAGGCGTGCCAGCGGTCGTGGCCAACAAACGGCAGCGCGTCGCCCAGGCCGATCTCGCGGCGGCCGAGGGTGCGTGCGATCGGGAACAGCAGGCCCGGGTCGTAGTGGCGCGGATAGGCGACCTCGCGGCCGAGCGGGATGGGCGGCGCGGCCGCGGCGGGGACATCGGACATGCGCCGATTCTACCGCCGCCGGCCGCACCGCCCGGCGCCGCGTTCAGTGGCGCGTGGGTTCGCTGCGCAGCTGCATGACCTGACGGCCGTCACCGTAGGCGGATGGCGCGTACTCGACCAGGGTGCGTTCGTCCTCGGTCTCGCCCAGGGTGTCGCCGTCCTCGATGACCGGGCCATGCTCGAGCAGGTAGGCGCAGATGCCGGTCAGCTGGTCGAAGACGTCCTCGGCGCTGTCGTCGGTCTCGGGGATCTCGATATCCATCAGCCCGAGCATGTCCATCCCCAAGGTGTGGCCGGTCATGGTGCCGTCGGGGCGGGCGCCGATGTTGAACGCCACCCACGCCAGCGGCATCGGTTCGGGCAGCTGGGCCATTGCCAGTTCGCGGAAGAGCGCCGGCAGGACGATGTGGTTGGCGCTGCCGAAGTAGACCGCGCGCACGGTGTCCAGCAGCGCGGTCGCCGAGGCCAGCACGCGGCTGAGCAGGGCAGCGCGGCCGAGGGCGTCGAGCGTGGGGTCTGCGCCTTCGGGCGGGAACGCCATGACGGTGACGATGGTATGCGCGGTGTAGTCCACCGGCGCGGGTTCGGCGCTGGGCCACAGCCGGCTGTGTTCGGCGATCTGCGCGATGTCGTCACCGATCGGGGCGGCGATGGGCATCAGCAGGATCGACACGTCGCCGTAGTCGATGCTGAGCGGGCCATCGGGCATGTCGAAATCGCGCGGTTCGGCGCGCAGGCGGTCGGCGTCGAGGTCGGGCCAGTCGGCGCGCATCTGCGCGACCAGGGCCTCGGCGGTCAGGGCGGGGTCGGGCCGGTCCTGCAGCAGCATGGCCAGGCTGGCGGTCATGCGCCGGCCTCCGCGTCGCCATGCAGATAATCCAGGCTGACCTGCAGCAGGGCGCGCAGGCCCAGGTCGAGCGCGGATTCGTCGAGGTCGAACTCGGGCGAGTGGTTGCTCGGGGCGCGCATCGGGTCCTGGCCCTTGGGCGTGGCGCCGACGAAGAAGAACAGGCCGGGCACCTCGCGGGCGTAATAGGAGAAGTCCTCGGCGCCCATCGTCAGCGACGGGTCGACGACGTTGTCGGCGCCGGCCACGGCCTGCAGGCTGGGCAGCAGGCGGGCGGTCAGCGCGGGGTCGTTGGCGGTGACCGGGTTGCCGTCTTCGGCCGGGATGCGGGTCTCGACGCTGGCGCCGTGCGCGGCGGCCACATGGGTGGCGACGTTCTGCAGGTCGGCGAAGATCGCCTTGCGCACGTCCTCGTCGAAGGTGCGGATGGTGCCGACCAGTTCGACCTTGTCGGGAATGATGTTGTAGCGGATGCCGCCGTCGATCGCGCCGAACGACACCACCGCCGGCAGCGTGGAGATGTTGGTGCGGCGGCTGACGATGGTCTGCGCGGTGCCGATGAGGTCGGCCGCCGCGACGATCGGGTCGATGCCGCCCCAGGGCCGCGAGCCGTGGGTCTGGCGGCCGATGACGTCGATCGAGAAGCGGTCGGAGGCGGCCATCAGCGGGCCGCCGCGCACGCCGATCTGGCCGGCCTGCAGCGTCGAGAACACATGCAGCCCGAACACGGCGTCGGGGCGGAAGTCGCGGAAGATGCCCTCGGCCAGCATTATCGAGGCGCCGCCGTCCTCGCCCTCCGGCGGACCTTCCTCGGCGGGCTGGAACACGAACAGCACTTCGCCCGGCAACTCGTCGCGCATCGCCACCAGCGCCTGGGCCACGCCCATCAGGATCGCGGTGTGGGCGTCGTGGCCGCAGGCGTGCATGACGCCGGTGGTCTGGCCGCGGTACTCGGCAGTGGCGGTCGAGGCGAACGGCAGGCCGGTGCGTTCGGTCACCGGCAGTGCGTCCATGTCGGCGCGCAGCGCGATGCGCGGGCCGGGCCGGCCGCCCTTGAGCACGGCGGTCACGCCGGTGTGGGCGATGCCGGTCTTGGGGTCGAGGCCGAGGCTGCGCAGGTGCTCGGCGACCTTGGCCGCGGTGCGGGTCTCACGGTTGCCGAGTTCGGGATGCTGGTGGATGTCGCGCCGCCAGTCGACGACGCTGGCCTGCAGCGATGTCGCGGCGCGCGCGACCTCGGGGCGTTGCGCGCTCTGCGCGTGAGCGGCGATGGGGAGGGCGGTACAGGCGCACAACAGTGCGGCGGCGAGTCGCGTCATCGACAGGCTCTTGGATGCGATGGGAACCCCGATCCTAGGCGATTCTGGCTGCGGACGGACGCGGCGGCCCCCACCCAACCCTCCCCCGCGCGCGGGGGAGGGCTCGACCAGGGCGCGGCCAGTGGCCCCGGCGACGCCCGCTCCCCGCGAGTGCGAGGGAGGGGTGCGCGCGGCGCGGTGGGTCAGGGCGCGGGCGAGTAGGTCGCGATCATGTTCACGCCCTGGAAGCCGCCGGTGCCGCCGACCACGCGCACGAAGTAGCTGTCGCTGAGCGGGAGCGTCACCTGCACGCTTTGCGTGGTGCCGGGGCGCGACGAGCGCAGGGACGCATTGCTGCCGTCCGGCGCCGGGGATCGGCCGACACGGACCAGAAGCTTGGCCTGGCCGCGGCCGCCGTAGGTGCGGATCTGCAGGTTGCGCGCACCGGTGGGCACGTCGATCCGGTACAGCACACCGGCATCGGCTGCGGCCGACATGCCGGTGACCGGCACCGCGCGCGCCATCCGGATCGCGGTCGGTTCGTCGCCGCCGGCCGCGCTGCCGGCGCCGCGGGCGGCTGCCTTTGCGGCGTCGAGGATGCCCACGCCGATCTGGCGCAACGGCCGCACCGGAAAGTCGCGCGAGGTCTGGGTCAGGATCTCGCGCATCTCCTGCGGCGTGGGCACCGGGCGGCCGGCCTGTATCGCCGCGCTGATGACCAACGCCGCAACGCCGGCGACGTGCGGGGCGGCCATCGAGGTGCCGGACTGGCCGACGTACGCAGGCTCGCCCGGCGTCGTCGCGCCGCGGTTGCCCGCCGACCAGACGAAGCCGCTGCGCACCGATTGGCCGCTGGTGCCGTCGTCCGGGAAGACGCCGCCGCCCGGTGCCGACAGGGTGATGCTGTTGCCGAAGTTGGAGTAGTAGGCGCGCTTGCCGGTGATGCCGGTCGCAGCGATGTTGATGACCCCCGGGCAGCTCGCGGGTGTGAACAGTGCGGCATCGCTGTTGTTGTTGCCGGCCGCAACGACGATCGTCGTGCCGCGCTGGCGCGCCGAAGCGATCGCCTGGGCGTAGGTGCTGTCTGCAGGGCAGGCGCCGTAGCCGCCCAGACTCATGTTGATCACCTCGGCCGGATTCGGGTTGTCCGGCACGCCGGGGACATGGCCGCCCGATGCCCAGACGATGGCGTCGGCGATGTCGGCGGTCGTGCCGCCGCAGTGGCCGAGCACGCGGACCGGCAGGATTTTCGCCTCCGGTGCGACGCCCGCCATGCCGAGCGCGTTGTCGGTGATCTGCGCGATGGTGCCGGCGACATGGCTGCCGTGCCAGCTGCTTTCGCGCTGCTGGCCGGGCAGGACGCAGCCGCCGTTCGCGACCAGGAAGCGATCCTCGTGGCTCCAGTCGCCGGTGTCCCAGCCGCCCGCTGCGCGGCCGTCGGTCGCCCGGCCGGAGTTGATCGCGTCGCTGATGAAGTCGTAGCCGGCATTGGCCAGCGAGGTGTCGAGGTCGGGATGGTCGGTGATTCCGGTGTCGAGCACCGCGACGACCACGCCCGCGCCGCGGCCGTACTGCCAGGCGTTGAGGACGTCGATGCCGCCGCGGTTGGCGACGCCCGGGTCCGGGGCCAGGGTTTCGATCGTGCCGTCGGGCGCACGAAAATGCCACTGCACCTCGAAGCCGGGATCGTTCGGCGCCGGTGCGGCGGCGGCGGACACGGTGCGCAGACGCTGCCAGTAGCGGTTGGGCTCGACGTACGCGACCGCAGGATCGGCGGCGAGGGTGCGCATCAGCGTGTCGAGTTCGCCTCCAGACAAGCGCCGGTTCGGGCGCACCAAGTCGGCGCCGATCGCCAGACGCCGGGTCGAGGCGACCGCCGGAGCAGCAGCGCGGTGGACGGCGGCGAACTGCGACGTGGTGGCGGGCGCGCGCAGGACCCGTTGCACGGTCGATGCGCCGGCGGCCGCGCTGCGGCGTTCGGGGGTGCCCGTCTTGTAGGTGACCAGCAGGCCGTCATAGGCGACCTGCGGCGCGTCGGGATCGGCGGTGGACATGACCGACAGCGATGTGGTCGGCGGCGCCGCCAGTGCGGGCGCGATCACCGCACCCAGGGCGGCGGCAAGCAGGCTGCGGCGGACGAAGCGGGAGGACAGTGACATGGTTGGAATTCCTTGGAATAGAGAGGGACGCGAGGCGACGCCGGTGATCACCAGCTGAAGCCGCCGCCGACGCCGACCGAGCTTTCCGAACCGGACATCGAACCGCCGATCGACACGCTGGCGCGGTTGTCGCGGAACGCGCGCTGATAGCCGATTGCGAGGGCTTCTTCGCCGCCCTGCTGACCGATACCGACGCCGACACGGTTGGCGCCCGACAGCCCGGCGGTGTTCACCGCCATCTGCGACATCGCGGTGCCCATCGCGCCGATCTTGTCCAGACGACGATCGACGCGGTGGAAGCGGTCGTCGACATTGCTGCGGAACGCGTCGAAGTCGCTGCGGCTGAGCGCGCGTGCGAACGCGTCATCGGTGTAGCTGCGCGCGCTGGCAAGCGTGGCGGCGTCGCCGGCATTGGCATGCGCCTTCGCGTCGGCCAAGGTGCGTGCATCGCCGGCATCGGCGTAGCTGCGGCTGGCGGATGCGCTGGCCTGGACCTGGCCGACCGTGGCCGCGTCGCTGGCGGCCACGCCATCCGCGACGTGGGTGATGCGTCGCTGGTTGTCCGCGCTGCCGACCGACACGGTGTTGGCGGCGTCGGCGACCGAGCCCTGGCCGATTGCGACCGACCCATCGGCACTCGCGACCGCACCTGCTCCGATCGCGGTCCCGCCCGAGCCGGCCTGGGCCTGGTTGCCGACTGCAGTGCTGCCCGGGCCGGCGGCAACGCTGTCCTCGCCGATCGCCAGACCGTCGCCGCTGCCCACCGGAATGCTGCCGCTGCCGATCGCGTCGAAGCGCGCACGGATGGCATCGAACTCGCGGTCGACGGCGCCGAAGGCGTCGCCCACCGAACCGAAGCGCTCGCCCCGGATGGCGTAGGACGGGCCGGCGATGCCGGTCGCCGTCATCGCCGCGCCGCCGCCGAGCGCCTGCGCCAGCGAGGCACCGACACCGAACACCTGGCCGCCGTTGACCGCGTCCAGGCCGCCGGCGATGAGCGCACCGTCGGCGACATTGCGCAACCTCGTCCCGTCTGCGCCGGCGAACGTCACCGCATCCTTCGCGGCGAGGTCGTCGTACTTCACGCTGGCCGCATCGAGCGCGCCGACGTCGCTGCCGACCGTGGCGATGGCGGTGTCGAGCTGGCCCTTGTTGACGGCGTCGGTCGCGAGCACGCCTGCGGCCACGTTCACCAGTTGGCGTTCGTTGCCGACGCTGCCGATCGACACGACATGGTCGCGGTCGGCGACCGAAGCGGCACCGAGCGCGACGCTGCCGATCGCGGTGGCGGTGGCGTTGTAGCCCAGCGCCAGGCTGTCGGCCTCCAGCGCGAAGGCGCCGCTGCCGAGTGCAGTCGCGCCGAGGCCCCAGGCCGCCGACGAGGCACCGACCGCAGTCGCGTAGTCGGCGCCGGCGTAGCTGCCCGCGCCCAGCGCGCTGGCATCCTCGGCGATGGCCAGGGCGTTGGCGCCGGCCGCCAGGCTGCGGGTCGCGTCGGCATGGCTGTCGAAGCCGATCGCCGTCGCGTAGTCGGACAGTGCCCAGGAGGCGGCGCCGACGGTGACGCTGCCCAGGCCGCCGGCCTGGGTCGGCACACCGGCATTGCTGGCACCGATCGCCACGCTCTGTTGGCCGGCGGCCAGCGCACCGTCGCCGACTGCGATGCCGCCATTGCCGGGTGCACGCGCGTCGCTGCCGAGTGCGAGCGCGGCGTAGCCGCCCGCGTTCGCGTAGGCCCCCAGGCTAGCCGCACCGAACCCGTTGGCCTGCGCGCCGTAGCCGATGGCGATGGCTTCGATCTGGGTCGCTGTCGCCGCGCGGCCCATGGCCACGGCGCCGGCGGCCCCGGCGTTGGCGGTGGCGCCGACGGCGACGGCATCGTTGGCAGTCGCCTGCGAGGACCAACCGATCGCGGTGGCGGTGCCGCCGCTGGCCTTGCTTGCCGCGCCCAGCGCAATCGCGCCGAAGCCGGTGCTCTGCGCGCCGTCGGAATCGCTGAACTGGCTGCCGAAGAAGCTGCCGCCGATGGCGATCGCGCCCGTGGCGTCGGCGAATGCCCCGTCGCCCATCGCAATGGACGCAGCTGTGGTGGAGCGTGCGCGGTGACCGATGGCGACCGAGTCGCCGCCGCCCGCGGCGGCGCGCGGCCCCATCGCGACTGCGCGTGCGCCTTCGGCGCTGGCATCGTCGCTGCCGTCCAGTGCGCCGTTGACAGCGACGTAGTAGGCCGCGGCGTCGAGCGAGTACGCCGGTGCCACGCGCGCTTCGTCGGCGGTTTCCTCAGCGCTGGATGCTGTCGTCTCGGTGCTGTCGCTTCGGGCCTCCGAGGCGCTGGCCGCGCCGGTATCGGCCGCGTCCTTTTCGAGGGCCGGGATGGCCTGCGGCGCGGCCATCGCATGCCCCGACAAGGCCAGCAGCAGGGCGGCCGTCAGCAGGCAGGGACGTGTCGCGCCAGGGCGGGCGGCAGGGTGGGGAAGCGGGAGGCGGGTGCGCTGGGACATCGTCTGGCTTTCCGGTAGCGGCGGGATGACAACGCCATGACAGGCGCTGGAACTGCGATCTAAGCCGCTGCGATGGCCGGACTCAATGCACCGCTTCTCACCGTCGACTTACACTCCACTCTCATTCTGGTCAGGGGACCGCCGCTCCCCCGGAGCCGCCGTCCCGATGTCGCATGCCTCGCCACTCGCCGCTTTCGGCCGTCGCGCGGTCGCCTGGCTGCGTCGCGTCCCGATCGACGATCCGGTCGACCGCCGCAATGCGCCGGCGCTGCAGGTGCTGCTGCTGTTCCTCGGCGTCGAAATTCCGCTCAACAAGGCCTATCACCTGCTCAGCGGGCATGTGACGATGACCGGTACGCGCTTGGTGGTCGATCTGGGCACCGATGCCGCGATCGCCGTGGCGGCCTGCGTCGCGGTGTGGATGATCCGGCGCGGCCTGCTCCGCGAGGGAGTCGGTGCCTTCCTGGCGATCCTGATGGCCTGCGCGGTCGCGGCCAATCTCGCCTTCGGCTACCAGCTGCAAGCCTTCGATCCCTATCCGATGATCATGCTGACGATCGCGGCGCTGGTGATCGGCCGGCGCGCGCTGTGGATCGTCTACGCCTGCATCCCGCTGGTGTTCGCACTGGGCATGGCCAGCCCGTGGGGGCTGGACGCCGGGCGCAGCGGCCATGCGTTCCAGAACCTGCCGTCGTTGGCTTTCAGCTATCTGATGATCGCACTGGTGCTCGACCGGACCGTGGCCGCACTGCGCGAAACGCTGTGGCGTGCGCAGCGCAGTGCGCAGCAACTGCGCGAGCAGATGGTCGAGCGCGAGCACATGCGCGAGCGCATGCTGCATCTGCAGAAAATCGAGTCGGTGGGCCACCTGGCCAGCGGCGTCTCGCATGATTTCAACAATGTGCTCGGCGCGATCGTCGGCTACACCGCCGAGCGGCACCGGCTGGACGAGTTCGATTTCGACCCCGAGCCGGATGCGCGTCGCCTGGGCGCGGCGCTGGAGGGCATCGAACTGGCCGCCCAGCGTGGCATCGCGCTGAGCCGCAAGCTGCTCAGTTTCAGCCGCCGCGAGCTGGCCGTGCCGGCGCGTTTCGACGCGGCACGCGCGCTGGCCGAGCTGGCACCGATGCTGCGGCAGCTGTTCGATGGCCGGGTCGAGGTGGTGCTCGAGCTGCCGCCGGCGCCGGTGCCGGTGTTTCTCGATCGCAGCCAGCTGGACCTGGTGATGCTCAACTTCGCGGCCAATGCGCGCGACGCGATGCCCGGCGGTGGCCGCTTCGAGATCGCGTTGCGCGCCATCGGCGATGGCCGCGCACGCATCGTCGTCGCCGATACCGGCCAGGGCATGACGCCGGAGGTGATGCGCCAGGCATTCGAGCCGTTCTTCACCACCAAGCCGGCGGGCGAAGGCACGGGGCTGGGGCTGGCGGTGGCGTGGGAAATGGCCTGCGAGGCGGGCGGCACGCTGCACGTGGACAGTGCGCCGGGCAGCGGCACGCGGTTCACGCTGGATCTGCCGCAGGTGGACTGAGCGCTCAGCCGGCCGGGCGCAGCACGTAGCCTTCGCCGCGCACCGCGTCCAGTGGCAGCGGCAGGCCAGTGCGCGTGAGCACCTTGCGCCGCAGCCGGTGCAGGAGCACGTCGAGCCGATGCGGGTCGCTGCCGCTCTCGTCGCGCGCGCGGCCGGGCACAGCGCCCAGGATGGCCTCGCGGGTCACCAGCCGCCCGGGTTGTGCCCACAGCGCGCGCAGCACATGACGCTCGGAACCGGTCAATGCCGTCGACTGGCCATTGGGTGCGAACAGGCACCAGCCGTCGGGTTGCAGCTGCCAGCCGTCCTCGGCCCTCTGCGGGGCGCGCGCCAGGCGCCGCGCAAGGCTGAAGACCGTGGCGGCGAGGATGTCGATCTCGACCGGCTTGACCAGGTAGGCATCGGCGCCGCCACTCAGACCGCGTAGCCGGTCGGGCGGTTCGCCGCGTCCGCTCAGGATCACCACGCCCAGATGCGGGTGCCCGGCCTGCAGCGCCTGGGTGACGGTGAAGCCGTCGCTGTCGGGCAGGCCGATGTCGAGGATGACCAGGTCGACCGGCGCCTGGGCAAGCAGTGCGGTGAGTGCGGCCGCCGTGCGCAGCGGCCGCACATCGAGTCCGTGCCGGCGCAGGCCGGGGACCAGGATGCGCTCGCGCAGGACGTCGTCGTCCTCGAGCAGGGCGACGCACAGCGGGCGAACACTGTCGGCTGGGCTTGGGGACATGGCGGTCGGCGGGACGGAAGGTGCGATCGCGGCGGTCCGGGACAACGAGCAACGGGGCCGCGGCGCGTGGCCGCGGCGTCGCCATCTTGGGTCGACGCCGCTGGACTGGCAAGCGCGGCAGCAGCGCGTGGCGGGCGAGAGGCCACAGCGCGGTCGTGTGCGCACACGTCACGAAAACTATCGTCTGAAGATCGTGTGAGCGACTTTTCCGCATGTCTGCATCGCGCACACTTCGGGCGGCAATCTGCGGGAGGGCCGATGCGCAGCAAACTGTTCGTGCCGGGCGTGCGTCCGGACCTGTTCCAGAAGGCCTGGTCCGGCCCCGCCGATGCGGTGTCGTTCGACCTGGAGGACGCCGTGGCGCCGACGCGCAAGGCCGAGGCCCGCGCCGCGGTCGCCGCATTTCTGCGCCAACATGCCTCGCGCGATCGCGTGCGTCCGAGCTCGACGCCGCTGGCGATCGTGCGCGTCAACGCGCCCGACACCGCCGATTTCGAGGCCGATCTCGCCGCAGTGCTGCCGGTCGCGCCGGACCTGATCAACCTGCCCAAGGTGGACTCGGCCCAGGCGCTGTGCGCTGCGGTCGCGCGCATCGAGGCGCAGGAAGCGGCGTTGCCGGCCGATCCGGCGCGGCGCGCGCCGGCGCTGCTGGTGAACATCGAGACGCCGCGCGCGCTGCGCAATGCCGCCGAGATCGCCGGCGCGCATCCGCGTGTGGCTGGGCTGCAACTGGGATTGGGCGATCTGTTCGAGCCGGCGGGCATCCGGCGCGATGTGGCCGCGCACGTGCAGGCGGTGATGCTGCAGGTGGCGCTGGCCGCGGGTGAGGCGGGGGTATTCGCCTGCGATGGCGCTTATGCCGATTTCCGCGACGATGTCGGGTTCGAGCACGAGGCAACGATGGCGCAGCAGTTGGGATTCATCGGCAAGAGCTGCATCCACCCGCGACAGGTGCCGTTGGCGCACGCGGTGTTCTCGGTCGACGCGCAGGCGCAGGCCGACGCGCGCCGGATCGTCGAGGCGGCGCAGGCCGCGCGCGCGCAGGGCTTGGGCGTGTGCGTGGTCGAGGGCCGCATGATCGATGCGCCGTATCTCAAGCGCGCCGAGCGCGTGCTGGCGCAGGTGGAACGCGATGCGGCGCGCTGACCGCATGGGGCGGCGTCCGGGGCTGCTGGCCGTGCTGCTGGCGCTGCTGGCCGCGTTCGCCGTGCTGCCGGTGCAGGCCGAGAGCCTGGCCTCGGTCGATGCGACGTCGCTGACGGCGCTGCCCGAAGGCGCGCGCGCGCAGGCGTTGTTGACGCTCGGCGAGCGACCGCTGGCGATCGCGGGCCACCGCGCGTGGCGTTATGACGGCGAGGGCGCGGACGGTCGCTGGCAGGCGATGGCATTGCCGGCCGGGGTGTCGGTGGCGCGGCTGCAGGCGTCGACGCCCGACGGCGCCGCGGCGCATCTGTTGCTGGGCGATGGCGGCATGGCCCGGGAGGCCGCGACGCTGGCGCAGGTGTCGGGCGCATTGGTCGTGCAGCCGTTGCCGCCGTTGCCCGAGCCGCTCGCCCATGCCCGCCTGGCGGTGCTGGCCGGGGTGCTGTACGCCGCCGGCCTGGACGCCGACGGCCAGGCGCGGTTCTTCGCGCTGTCGCGCACCACGCCCGGTGCCGGCTGGATCGCACAGGCGCCGTGGCCGCATGGCAGCGCGCCGTCGTCGCTGGTGGCGCAGAAGTTCGCGCTGTACCTGACCGCGGTCGACGGCCATATCCGGCAATGGACGCCCGCCGAGGGCTGGCGGGACCGCGGCGCGCTGCCCGGCGCGGTGGTGGACGGCTCGGCCCAGCCGATCGGCCAGGCGCATGTGCTGTACCTGCTGCGGCCGGCGCCGGGCGCGCAGCCGGCGCTGCAGACCTTCCACACCATCACCGGATCCTGGGCGGTGTTGCCGGCCACGCTCGACGGCGAGGCGCGCCTGGCCGCGGGCTGGCGCAGCGGCCTGGTCTGGGCGTCGGCGGATGGGGGCCTGCACGCGGCGCAATTGCGTTCGGGCAAGCACCTGCTGCACTGGCTGGACTGGGTGGTGATCGTGGTCTATCTGGTCGCGATGCTCGGCATCGGCGGCTACTTCTACCTCAAGGACCAGACCGCGTCGGAGTCGGACTTCTTCATGGGCGGGCGCAGCATCCCGTTCTGGGTGGCCGGCGTGAGCCTGTACGCGACCAATACCAGTTCGATCAGCTTCATCGCGATCCCGGCCAAGGCCTACGAGACCAACTGGCAGTACCTGACCAACAACCTCATCGCGGTCCTGGGCCTGATGTTCGTCGCGGTATGGATCGTGCCGTTGCTGCGCCGGCTGGACCTGATGTCGGTGTTCTCGTACCTGGAGACGCGCTTCCACCCCGCGATCCGGATGCTGGCCAGCGCGCTGGCGATCGCGATGCAGGTCGGCAGCCGCTTGAGCGTGATCCTGTTCCTGCCGGCGCTGGCGATCGCGACGATCACCGGCATCCCGGTGGTGTGGAGCATCATGATCATGGGGGTGTTCACGATCCTCTACACCGCGATGGGCGGCATGCGCGCGGTGGTGTGGACGGATTTCGTGCAGGTGTTCGTGAAGATGGGGGGCGCGGTCTTCGCGATCATCTTCATCGTCGCGTCGCTGGGCAGCGACCTAGACGCGGTGCGCGAGGCGGTCGCGATCGAACACAAGACCAAGCTGCTGGATTTCAGCTTCGACCTGACCAAGGCCACGGTCTGGGGCTTCATCTTCCTGGTCGTGTTCGACGTCGTGCTGACCTTCCCCAAGGACCAGGTGCTGATGCAGCGCACGCTGGCGACCAGTTCGGACAAGGAGGCGGGCCGCTCGATCTGGGTGTTCGCCGCGATCATGATCCCCGGCGGTTTCGTGTTCTACAGCATCGGCACCGCGCTGTGGATGTACTACCGCCAGAACCCCGAGCGGCTCGACCCGCTGCTGCCGATCGATGCGACCTTCCCGCTGTTCATCGCCGCCGAGCTGCCGGTGGGGGTGACCGGCCTGATCATCGCCGGCATCTTCGCCGCGGCGATGTCGACGCTGTCGAGCATCATCAACAGCGTCGCCACATTGCTGTCGGTGGATTTCTATTCGCGGCTGGCCAAGGCGCCGACCGAAAAGGGCAGCGTGCGTTTCGCCGAATGGATGACGGTGGTGGTCGGGTTGACCGGCATGGGCCTGGCGCTGGTGCTCTCGCGCTACGACATCCATTCGCTGTTCGACGTGTCGATCGAGCTGGCCGGCCTGCTCGGTGGCGGCTTCGCCGGCGCCTACACGCTGGGCATGTTCACGCGGCGCGCGAACTCGCCGGGGGTCGCGATCGGCATTGGCGGCAGCATCGCGCTGACCTTGCTGGCCTGGTCGTTCGACCTGGTGCACCCGTATTTCTATCTCGGCATCTCGATCATGCTGTGCATCGTGATCGGCTACGTGGCCAGCCTGTTCTTCGCCCCGCCGACGCGCTCGCTCGAGGGGCTGACCATCCATACCCGCAAGGCCGACGCCTGAACCGGCGGGCGTCCGCGCGCGTCCAGGCCCTTCGGCAGGGGCGCGCGCGGCGGCGGTACAGGTAGGCTGGCGCGTCGCCGTCGACGCCCCCCAGGACCGCGCCCTTGGACACCCAGTTCCTCAGTACCTTCGTGCACGTGGTCGACCGCGGTTCGATGGCCGCCGCCGCGCGCTACCTCAACATCACCCCGGCCGCCGTCGCCCAGCAGATCCGCACGCTCGAGCGCGAGCTGGGCGCGCCGTTGATCGCCCGCGCCGGGCGCACGGTCTGCGTGACCGAGCCGGGGGCGCGGATCCTGCAGCGTGCCCGCGACCTGCTGCGCGACGTTGCCGACCTGCGCAGTGTCGCCAACGACCGCGCGCTGTCGGGCGAACTGCGGCTGGGCGCCTGCCCGACCGCGCTGGCCGGGATGCTGCCCGATGTGCTGGCGCGCATGGTCAACGTGCTGCCGCAGATCAACGTCTTCATCAAGCCAGGCTATTCGGCCGAGCTCTACGCCGAGGTCGAGCGCGGCGACCTGGACGCGGCAATCGTGCTGCAGGCGCCGTTCGCGCTGCCCAAGACCTGCGACTGGGAGGTGCTGCGCGAAGAACCGCTGATCGTGCTCGCGCCGCAGCACCAGGCCCATCGCGATCCGCATGCGCTGTTGGCCGAGGAGCCGCTGATCCGCTACGACCGCCATCAATGGGGCGGGCGCCAGGCCGACGACTACCTGCGCCGGGTCGGCATCGTGCCGCGCGAGCGCTTCGAGCTCAATGCGCTCAACGCGATCGCGGTCATGGTCGACCGCGGCCTGGGCGTGTCGCTGGTGCCCGACTGGCAGCAGCCGTGGCCGACCGGGCTGCGGCTGGCGCGGCTGCCGTTGCCCGAACCGGCCGAGCCCCGGCGCATCGGCATCGTGTGGTCGACCGCCAGCGTGCGCAGCCGGCTGGTCGGCGCGCTGCGCGAACAGTGCCGCACCGTGTCCCAGGCGCCGACGCGCGATGAGGGCACGGTCTCGGAGTGAAGGAAATGTTGCGGCGCAACACATATTTGCTTGCCTCGTAAGCAATAAAAACTTCGCTTTGAACATACGTGCAGGCGATTCATCGGCGTTGCGCCGGCGCCTAGTCTCTGTGGCCACCGGAGGACGCATCGCGCCGCCGGTTCCACAGCCTCCAGGCCGCCGCCGGCATGCCCGGCCGCCACGCACTCCTTCAGAGACTTCGACATGATCAAGCCGCTTTCCGCCGCGATCGCCTGCATCCTGCTGCTGCCTGCCGCCGCCTGGGCGCAGCAGGCCGACGACGCCGACGAGCGCACCCGCGACCGCGATGCCGTGAACCTGGACCGCATGGTCGTGACCGGCACGCGCGTGGCCACCTCGATCGACAAGATCCCCGGCGCGATCAGCCTGGTGTCGCAGGAGCAGGTCGCCCACACGCTGGCGCTGACCGAGGACGCGACCGCGGTGCTGGCGCGCACGGTGCCCGGCTACGCCGAGTCCTCGCAGGCGATGAGCAACTCGGGCGAGACGCTGCGCGGCCGCATCGCGCTGCGCCTGTTCGACGGCATCCCGCAGGGCTCGCCGCTGCGCGAGGGCAACCGCAACGGCACGTTCACCGACATGGGCCTGGTCGGGCGCATCGAGGTCATCAACGGGCCGTCCGCGTCCGAGGGCATCGGCGCGGCCGGCGGCATCATCAACTACATCTCCAAGGTGCCGACGGCTGAAGGCCACGAGACCACGGTGATCTCGCGCTACTCGACCCAGTCGGGCAGCGACAGCGCGGGCTGGAAGCTGGGCGTCAACCACGCCTACAAGAGCGACGACTTCGATGCGTTGCTCAGCGCCTCTTACATCGACCGTGGCATCTCCTACGACGGCAATGGCCGCCGCATCGGCATGAACACCAGTGGTTCGCTGGCCGATTCAGAATCGCGCAACCTCTACGCCAAGCTGGGCGCCAACTTCGGCGAGGGCGGCGTGCAGCGCCTGCAACTGAGCCTGAGCGACTTCCGCATCGAGGGCAAAGGCAACTACAAGCAGGTCGAAGGCTGCCGCTACGACCCGGTCGACTGCCCGATCCCGAGCACCAATACCTCCGAGCGCGGCCAGATCGCAGGCTCGCTGACCGAGTTCAACGACTTCCAGCAGGCGGCGCTCAACTACAGCCACGGCGATCTGTTCGGCGGCACGTTCACCGCCGACGTCTACTGGGCCGACCAGGCCATGCGCTACCTGCCCGAGGACGGGGACGACCGTCAGTTGGTGAAGGTCGATGCCAGCTTCGACCAGAGCAAGCGTATCTACGACCAGTCGGAGATCGTGTCCAAGAAGCGCGGCCTGCGTACCGGCTGGACCCGCGGCGACCTGTTCGGCGTGCCGGGCCTGCAACTGCGCACCGGCATCGACGTGGTCAAGGACGAGGCCGCGCAGCGGCTGGCGCTGACCAACCGCGTGTGGGTGCCGCCGATGGAGTACAGCAGCGTCGCGCCGTACGCGCAGCTGACCTGGGACGTGGGCCCGGTGACGCTCAGCGGCGGCCTGCGCCGCGAGGACGGTGAGCTGCATGTCGACAGCTACACCACCACCGCCTATCGCAACAGCGTGTTCGTGAAGGGCGGCGGGCTGGAATACACCGAGACGATGAAGAACCTCGGCGCGATCTGGCGCATCACCGATGCCTGGTCCATGTTCGCGTCCTACGGCGAGGGCTTCGGCCTGGCCAACATCGGCATCCCGCTGCGCAACATCAATGTGCCGGGCCAGTCGGTCGATCGCATCGCCGATCTGGACCCGATCATCGTCACCAACAAGGAAGTCGGCTTCAACTGGCGCGGCGACTCGGCGGCGTTCGGCGCGTCCTACTACGACTCCAAGTCGCCGTTCGGCTCGACGCTGTCGGTCGATCCGGTCAGCAACGACTTCGTGATGGCGCGTGCACCGGTGCGCATCCGCGGCTTCGAGGCCAACGGCGAGTACCGCTTCAACCCGCAGTGGAAGATCTCGGGCATCTATTCGCGGATTCGCGGCAAGACCGCGTTCTGGGCCGAGGCGCCCAACGGCAGCTACGGCGCCGGCGGCCTCAACAAGCCGATGGGCGTGCTCGATGCCAACCCCGACAAGCTCGCGGTCTCGGTGACCTGGAACTTCGCCCCCGATGCCGACCTGACGCTGGGCGCGACCAAGCTCTTCGATCGCCATCTGTCGGGCAGCGACGTGCGCGAGTACGACGGCAAGGCCTTCAGCTACGAAGAGAACACCAAGGGCTATACGCTGGTCGATCTGGGCGTGAACTACGACACCGGCCGCTACGGCAAGCTCACGCTCGGCATCGAGAACCTGTTCGACAAGCAGTACATCCTCAGCTGGTCGCAGGTCCCGGGTTGGCAGAACTACTGGGCCGGTCGCGGGCGCATGGTGTCGCTCACCCATACGATTGCGTTCTGATCGAACGCGAGCGGGTGCAAGTCATGCGGGACGTGCGGGTGCAGCAGGACACCAGGCGGCGGCCAGTCGCCGGCGCGCGACGCGGCGTCGCCTGGGTGGCCGCACTGGCGCTGCTGGCGGCGATCGCGCCGGCCTGGGCCATTGAGGACGCCGCGCCCCAGGGGGTGCGCTGGCAGCCGCTGGATCGCTTTCTCGACGCCGCCGTGGCCGATGCCGGCTACGTCGGCGTGGTGGCGACGGTGTGGCAGGACGGCCGGCCGCCGCATACCCACGTTGCCGGCCATCTGGATCTGGCGCAGCGCAGGCCGATGCGCGCCGATGCGATCTTCCGCATCTACTCGATGACCAAGCCGGTGGTGTCGGTCGCGGTGCTGATGCTCTGCGACGAGGGCCGGATCGGCCTGGACGA
Source organism: Luteimonas sp. TWI596 (assembly GCF_039674105.1). NCBI lineage: Bacteria > Pseudomonadati > Pseudomonadota > Gammaproteobacteria > Lysobacterales > Lysobacteraceae > Luteimonas > Luteimonas sp. TWI596. The sequence goes on along the minus strand of NZ_JBDJMU010000015.1, from coordinate 87,608 downwards.
CGACATCGCCCGGCACCTGCCCGAGTTCGCCGGCCTGCGCGTGCTCGCGGCCGACGGCACGCGACGTGCGCCAGCGCGCGCGCTGACCATCCGCCATCTGCTGACCCACACCAGCGGGATCGCGATCGGCGATGGTCCGGCGCTGCAGCTGCGCGAGGCGGCCGATCTGCACGGCGCGCCCGATCTCGCCGGTTACGTGCAGCGGCTGGCGGCGTTGCCGCTGCAGCACGATCCGGGCACGACGTTCGCCTACGACGGCGCGGCGACCGAGGTGCTGGCGCGGCTGGTCGAGGTGGTGTCGGGGCAATCGCTGGATACGTTCCTGCGGACGCGCATCTTCGAGCCGCTGGGCATGCCCGACACCGGGTTCGCGGTGCCGGCCGATGCGCGCGCGCGCGTGGTCGACATCACCACGATGGGCGACGACGGCCGCCTGCGCCTGGCCGACGGCCCCAGCGCGACGAGTCCCGGCGCGCCGCTCAATCCCTACACCAGTGGCGCCGGCGGGCTGTACTCGACCGCGGCCGATTACCTGCGGCTGTGCCGCATGCTGCTGGGCGGTGGCGCGCTCGACGGCCGTCGCTATCTGCGCGAAGCGACGGTCGCGGCGATGCTGCGCAACCAGCTCGGCCACCTGGCGCAGCCGCATACGCAGTTCAGCCCGGCCGAAGGCTTCGGCCTGGGCCTGGCGGTGCAACTCGACCCGGCCGCGCGTGGGCGTCTCGGTGCGCCGGGCCAGGTCGGCTGGTCGGGCGCGGCCTCGACGCACTTCGTCATCGACCCGGCGCAGCACGCGATCGCGATCCTGCTCGCCCAGCATCTGCCGCGCGAGGTCCCAGGCGACCTGCCGCGACTGGCGATCCCGTTCTACAACCTCGTCCAGCAAGGGCTTTGATATGAGTGAGTCGCCGGCCGCCGCTGCGGTCCTCGTCGCCGGTTCGGCCAACCTCGATTTCGTCGTGCGCGCTGCGCACATTCCGGCGCCCGGCGAGACCGTGCTCGGCCGCGATTTTGGCACCTTCCCGGGCGGCAAGGGCGCCAACCAGGCGGTCGCGGCCGCGCGCGCGGGCGGCGCGCCGACCCGGATGCTGCTGGCGCTGGGCGACGATGCGCATGCCCGCCCGCTGGAGGATTCGCTGCGCGCGGCCGGCGTGTCGCTGGACATCCGCCGCCAGGTCGCGCTGCCGACCGGCGTGGCGTTCATCTGCCTGGCCGATGGCGCCGAGAACGCGATCACCGTCGCGCCGGGCGCGAACGCCGCGCTCGCGCCCGGCGACCTGCCCGCGCTCGACGGTGTGGGCCATCTGCTGCTGCAGCTCGAGACGCCGCTCGACAGCGTGGCCGCGTACGCGGCGCGCGCCCAGGCGGCCGGTGTGCGCGTGGTGCTCAACGCCGCGCCGGCGCAAGCGCTGCCCGCGGCCTTGCTTCGCCTGGTCGACGTGCTGGTGGTCAACGAGGGCGAACTGGCGACGCTGGTCGGAGACGACGGCGACCTCGCCGCCGCGCTCGCGCGCCTGCCGGTGCCGTGCGCAGTGGTGACCCTGGGCGCGGCCGGTTGCCTGGCACGTGAGGGCGACGCCTTGCATCTGCAGCCGGCGTTCCCGGTCGAGGCGGTGGACACCACCGGCGCCGGCGACACCTTCTGCGGCGCGCTGGTCGCCGCGCTCGCCCGTGGCGACACCTTGCCGGCCGCGCTGCGCGACGCGGCCGCTGCCTCGGCGCTGGCCTGCAGCGCGCTCGGCGCGCAGGCGAGCGTGCCGGCCCGTGCGCAGGTCCAGGCACTGCTGGCCGGCAACGGCGATGCACACGGCCGCGCCGCCCTGGCCGCACGCTGCGGCCTGGCGCCCTGATCCCCCCTTTCATGACGAGATGCCCCCGATGACCGCCTCCCCCTACGAGACGCTCGACGACGCCGAGCAGGCCGACCACGGCCCCGCGCCGCTGCGCAGCGAGTACAAGTTCTCCCACGTCACCACCGGCCGCTACCTGCCCACACCGGGCAAGGCGCCCGGCTGGCCGTTCGCCGACATCGGCGGCTGGATGATCGACGCCAACGAAAGCGCCGCCGACTGGCTGGCCGAACTGCGCGACTGGCGCCGCGAGCATCTGGTGCGGATCGGCTACGACGACGCCAACTACCGCCGGCCCGAACTGCTGTGGGCGCAGCGCAATTTCGTGCACGCGCAGATGATGGTCGAGGACCGTTACTTCTACGATGCCGAGCGCGCCGAGTACACGGTCGACCGCTATCTCGACGATCTGATCGCGCGCTTTGGCGGCATCGATTCGGTGCTGATCTGGTACGTGTATCCCAACATCGGCATCGACGACCGCAACCAGTTCGACCTGGCGCACGACCTGCCCGGCGGGCTCGACGGCCTGCGGCGCGCGGTGCAGGCGTTCCAGGCGCGCGGGGTGCGGGTGTTCCTGCCCGCCAAGCCCTGGGACCACGGCACCCGCGACCCGGGCACCAGCCACTGGGAGGGCCTTGCTGAGATCGTCGCGGCGGTCGGCGCCGATGGCATCAACGGCGACACCTTCAATGGCGTGCCGCGCGCGTTCCTCGACGCCTGCGAGCGCCACGGCCGACCGGTCGTGTTGCAGCCCGAATCGACGATCAGCTCCGAAGAGCAGCTGATCTGGAACGTCCAGAGTTGGGGCAAGAAGGCCCCCGACGGTCCGGTGCCGCCGGTGTCGAAATGGAAGTGGCTCGAGCCGCGGCACATGGTCAACTACGAGAACCGCTGGGGCCGCGACCGCACGCACGACCTGCAGTACTGCTTCTTCAACGGCATCGGCTACAACGCCTGGGAGAACATCTGGGGCATCTGGAACCAGTTCACCCCGCGCAATGCCGAAGTGCTGCGGCGCATCGCGACGATCTACCGTGCGTTCCCTGAGCTGGTGGTGAGCCTGGACTGGGCGCCGTACCAGCCCTGCCTGCAACGCGGCGTGTTCGCCAGCCGCTTCCCCGGCACAGACCGCACGCTGTGGACGCTGATCAACCGCCACGAGTACCCGATCGACGGCGAGCAGCTCGCGCTGCCGCACATCGACGGCACCCGCTACTACGACCTGTGGCGCGGACAGCCGATCGCCCCGCGCCTCATCGACGGCGAGGCGGTGATCGAGCTGCCGCTCGAAGGGCGTGGTTTCGGCGCGCTGCTGGCGCTGGCACCGGGCGCCGACAGCGACGGCCTCGACGCGATTCTGGCCACGCTCGCCGCGCAGGCGCGCACGCCGATCGGCGCGCACTCGGCCACCTGGCAGGCGTTGCCGCAGGCGATCGTCGACGTGGCGCCGACCGCGCCGCAGGCCGCCGCGCCCGAGGGCATGGTGACGATCCCCGGTGACGAGTTCCTGTTCCGTGTCGGCGGCGTCGAGATCGAGGGCTTCGACTGGGCGGGCCTGGACGTGCAGTACCCGTGGGAAGCGTGCCCGCGCCGGCACCATCGCCGCCGCATGACGCTGGCCACGTTCCACATCGACCGCCATCCGGTGACCAACGCGCAGTTCGCGCGGTTCCTGGCCGACAGCGGTTACGCGCCGCGCGATGCGCATAATTTCCTGCGGCACTGGGTCGACGGCGCACCGCGCCCGGGGTGGGCGCACAAGCCGGTGACCTGGGTGTCGCTGGAGGACGCACGCGCGTACGCGCAGTGGGCCGGCAAGCGCCTGCCGCGCGAATGGGAATGGCAGTACGCCGCCCAGGGCCACGACGGCCGTCGCTATCCCTGGGGCGACACCTGGCACGACACCTGCGTGCCGCGGGTCAACCGCGGTCGCCGCCTGCTGCCGCCGGCCGACGTCGGTGCGCATCCGCAGGGCGCCTCGCCGTTCGGGGTCGAGGACCTGATCGGCCACGTCTGGCAATGGACCGATGAGTACATCGACACCCACACGCGTGCGGCGATCCTGCGCGGCGGCAGCAGCTACCAGCCGCAGACCTCGCACTGGTACTTCCCGCAGGCCTACCGGCTCGACCAGCACGGCAAGTACCTGCTGATGGCGCCGGGCAAGGACCGTTCGGGCACGGTGGGCTTCCGTTGCGTGGTCGATGCGGAGCGCCCCCATGGCTGAGGCGCTGGACATCGCCGCTGGCGACGCGCAGCGTCCGCCCGCGCCCGCCCAGGTGCGTTTGCGCGGGCTGCTGGGCGCGGCGCTGGACGCCAATCGCCGCGGTCGGCTGTCGCATTTCGTCACCGGGCCCGACAGCCCGGCGATCGCGATCTTCGATCCGGCGCATCGCGCCGGCAACGAAGAGGGCGACTGGTACGGCGAGCACGCCGGCAAGTGGCTGGCGGCCGCGGCCAAGGCCGCCGCGCGCAGCGGCGACGCCGCGCTCGAGGCGAGCGTGCGCGCCGTCGCCACGTACCTGGCCCAGGTGCAGGAAGACGATGGGTACCTCGGCACCTACGCGCCGCACCGGCGCTTCATGGTGCCGCAGCCGCCCAAGCCCGAGAGCTGGAACGGCGAGCCGGCACTGCGCACCTGGGACGTGTGGACCCACGCCTACTTGCTGCTGGGCTTGCTCGAGGTACACCGGCGGTTCCCGCAGTCGGGTGCGCTGGAGACCGCGCGCCGGATCGGCCTGCTGTGCTGGCGCACGTTCTGCATCGAAGGGCTGGACATCACCACGGTCGGCAACCACCACGGCATGTCGGCGACGGTGCTGCTCGATCCGGTCATGGACCTGCACGCCGCGACCGGCGACGCGCGGTTCCTCGAACTGGCCCGGCGCATCCTCGCCCAGGCCGATGCCAACCCGCGGCTGGCGTTGCTCGAGCGCGCGCTGGCCGGCGCCGATCCATCGGAGATCGCCACCGGCAAGGCCTACCAGCTGTGCTGGAACCTGGTCGGGCTGGCGAAGCTGGCGCGTGCGAGCGGCGATCCGCGCCATCGCCAGGCGCTCGATGCGCAGTGGCAGGCGATCCGCGACCACCACCTGAGCCTGGGCGGCGGCCCGTTCGGTGGCATCGGCCACCGCTCGCGCGAGGTGTTCAATCCTGCGTTCGTGTTCGACCCGCAGGCGTACGTCGAGACCTGCTCGATCCTGGCCTGGCTGCAGCTCAACCGCGAACTGCTGGCGATCACCGGGCAGGCGCGCTATGCCGAGGAGATCGAGCGCACCGCCTACAACGACCTGCTCGGCGCGCAGGCGCCCGACGGCGAGGGCTGGTGCTACTACTCCTACGCCAACGGCCGCCGCATCCATACCAACTACTGGCGCTGCTGCAAGTCCAGCGGCGCGATGGCGATCGAGGAATTGCCGGCAGTGGCGTACGCGACCGATGCCGAGGGCCTCGTCGTCAATCTGCTCGGGCCGGGCGAGGCGACGTGTACGTTGCCCGGGGCGGGCGAGGTGACCGTCGTGCAGGACACGCGCTATCCGTTCGAAGGCGACATCGGTCTGCAACTGCGCCTGGCGCAGCCGGCGCATTTCGTGCTGCGCGTGCGCATTCCCGCCTGGGCGCAGGGTGCGACCCTCACCGTTGCCGGTGAGTCGTGGCCCGAACCGCTGGTTGCCGGCGACTACGTGCGCATCGAACGCACTTGGGCCAGCGGCGACAGTGTCGCGCTGACCCTGCCGCTGCGCCCGCGGGTGCATCGCCGCGTCTACCGCAACGTGCAGGAATCGCGCGCGCCCGACGGCTCGCCGGTGCGCCAGCAGGTGCTGCGCCAGGACTACATCGCCTTCGGCCGTGGGCCGTTGGTCTATGCGACCGGGCTGATCGACGGCTATCGCACCGCCGAGACCGTGCGCCTGCCCGATGACGATGCACAGATCCGGATCGAGGAACTGTCGCCTGCGGGCGATGGCGAGGCGGTGGGCCTGCGACTGCATCTGGCCGAGCGTGCGCCGATCGATTTCGCGCCCTACTACGGCATCGGCGAGCGCCGTGACCGCATCTGGCGCACCACTTGGCTCGGGCTGGCGCCGTCGCACGACGGTGCCGACGCTGGCGATTGCGGTGCGCTCTGAACGATGCGTGCGATGCGCAAACAAGTTTCTGTGGCGGGAGAACATAGGCCGGGCGCATGGCTCGCGGCGCATGCGTCGCGCAGACTGCCCCGGACCTGCGCTGTCGCGTTGAATGGATATCGGACGAGATGACGGATTCCCCTTTCGCCCATGGTCGCGCTGGCGCGCCCGGCCCGTTGAGCGGCGTTCGCGTGCTCGACCTGAGTGCCTACATCGCCGGCCCCTACGGCTGCGCGCTGCTGGCCGACCAGGGCGCGGACGTGATCAAGGTCGAGCCGCCGGATGGCGACAACCTGCGCAACTACCCCTCCACGCTGGCCGCCGAGAGCCGGGCGTTCCTGGGCATCAATCGCAGCAAGCGCGGCGTCACCCTCAACCTCAAGGCCGACGACGACCGCGCGGTGCTCTACCGGCTGGTGCGCGAGGCCGACGTGCTGGTGCACAACTTCCGGCCCGGCGTGCCGGAGCGGTTGGCGATCGATTTCCCGACACTGTCGGCGATGAACCCGCGGCTGATCTACTGCGCGGTCACCGGCTACGGGGAGACCGGCCCGTTGAAGGACAAGGCCGGTTACGACCAGGTGCTGCAGACGATGACCGGTATCTGCACCCTGCAGGGCAAGCGCGGCGGGCCGCCGGAGCTGGTCTACGGCTCGGTGGTGGACTACTACGCGGCCGCGCTGTTGGCGGCCGGGGTGTCGTCGGCGCTGTACGAGCGTGAGCGCAGTGGCGAAGGCCAGTTCGTCGGCGTCTCGCTGCTGCGCAGCGCGCTGGCGATGCAGTCCGCACGCATGGTCTGGGCCGAGGGCGAAGCGCTCGACATCGGCCGCGACATGCGCTCGGGCGGGGTGACCGGGCTGCATCCCACGCGTGCGGGCTGGCTCTACATTTCGGCCAATACACCGCGGTTCTGGCAGGCGCTGTGTGCGCTGACCGGGCTCGAGGCGCTGGCCGCCGATCCGCGCTACGACACTGTGCGCAAGCGTGCCGAGCATGCGGACGAAATCCTGCCGCAGTTGCACGCGGCGCTGGCCGCGCGCGATGCGGTGGACTGGGAGGCGCATTTCGGCGATGCCGTGCCGTGCGCGGCCGCGCGTGCGGTCGAGGACATGTTCGAACATCCGCAGGTGCTGGCCGAGGGCATCGTCAGCACGATCGCGCATCCGACCCTGGGCAGCTACCGCGGCGTCGCCCAGACGATCCGCTTCGGCCGCACGCCGGGGCCTGCCCCATTTGCCGCGCCCACGCTGGGCCAGCATTCCGAGGCGGTCAGGGTGGCCCTGGGCGCCGTGGGACGCGACAATGGCGATTCCGCCTGAGCGGCGGTCACGTCCCAACCCGAGGTGTTCATGTCCGCTGCCGCATCCAAGCTCGACCAACTGCGCACGATGTCCGTCGTCGTCGCCGATACCGGCGATGCCGACGCGATCGCGCGGCTCAAGCCGGTCGACTGCACGACCAACCCGACGCTGGTGCGCAAGGCGCTGGACCTGCCGATCTACGCCGAGCTGATCGAGCATGAGCTCGAGCGCGCGCGCGGGCTCGACGGCGATGCCGATGCCGTGGTCCGCCAGGTCGTCGACCGCCTGACGATCGGCGTCGGCCGCAAGCTTGCCGGCCTGGTGCCGGGCCGGGTGTCGACCGAGGTCGATGCCGACCTGTCGCACGACACCGAGGCCACGCTCGCCAAGGCGCGCCAGTTCATCGACATGTACGAGGATGCCGGTGTCGGCCGCGATCGCGTGCTGATCAAGATCGCCGCGACCTGGGAAGGCATCCGCGCCGCGCAGCAGCTGCAGCGCGAGGATATCGACTGCAACCTCACGCTGATCTTCAACCGCAGCCAGGCGATCGCCTGCGCCGAGGCCGGCGTGTTCCTGATCTCGCCGTTCGTCGGCCGGATCCTCGACTGGCACGTCGCGCGCGGCGAGGTGCCGGCGACGATCGACGACGATCCGGGCGTGCGTTTCGTGCGCGATGTCTATGCCGAGTTCAAGCGTCGCGGCTCGCCGACGGTGGTCATGGGCGCCTCGTTCCGCTCGACCGCGCAGATCGAAGCGCTGGCCGGCTGCGACCGGCTGACGATCTCGCCCGACCTGCTCGAAGCGCTGGATGCCGAGCACGGCCCGCTGGCGCGCGCGCTGACGCCGGGCAAAGGCGATGGCCGGATCGACCCGCCGGTCGACGCTGAACGCTTCGCGCGTGATCTCAAGGCCGATCCGATGGCCGACGAGAAGCTGCGCGACGGTATCGCCGCGTTCGCCAAGGATCTCGCTGCGCTGCGCCAGACGATCGCCCAGCGGCTGCAGGCCGGCTGAGATGCGCGTCCGGCGCGCCGTGGGCGTGCTGGCGGCGCTGTTGGTCGCCGGCTGTGCCGGCGGCCCGCAGTCCACGGCGGCCGCGCCGGTGGTCGTGCCCGAGCATCGCCCCGGGGTGAGCATCGGCTACCTCGATGCGCCCGGCTTCGACAGCCGCGCATTGCTGCCCGCGCCGCCGGCGCCCGATTCGGCCGCGCGGGCCCTCGATGAGGCCATCGCGGCGCGTGCGCTGTCCCTGCGCGAGACCCCGCGCTGGCGGCAGGCGGCGATCGACGCCGACCTCGACTTTCCCCGGGCGGCCGACCTCTACGCCTGCGCGCTCGGCGTGCCGATCGACACGACCCACACCCCGCACCTGGTGCGGTTGCTGCGGCGCAGCCTCGCCGACGCCGCGATCGACGGCCGCGCCGCCAAGCTGCACTGGCAGCGCCGCCGGCCGTTCCTGGCCAACGGCGCGCCGGTGTGTACGCCAGGCGAGGCCGCGCAGCTGCGCGACAGCGGCTCGTACCCGTCGGGCCACACCGCGATCGGCTGGACCTGGGCGCTGGCGCTGACCGCCGTCGCCCCCGATCGCGCCGATCCGCTGCTGCAACGCGGACGCAGCTTCGGCGAGAGCCGACTGGTCTGCAACGTGCACTGGTACAGCGACATCGTGCAGGGGCAGGTGGTCGGCGCCGCGACCTTCGCGCGGCTGCAGGCCGAACCGGCGTTCCTGGCCGACCTGGCGGCGGCGCGCGACGAGGTCGCCGCCCAACGTGCGCGCGGCGCCCGGCCCGAGGGCTGCGACGCGCAGACCGCCGCGTTGCGCCTGTCGCCGCTGCCGGCCGCCGACGATCGCTGAGGCCGGCGAGCTGCGCGACAATGGCCGCGCGATGAGTACGACACCTGTCCCAGACCCCGATCCGCGGCCCGAACCGCCTGAGGCCCCGCTGCCGAGCGACTGCTGCGACAGCGGCTGCCCGATCTGCGTCTACGACCTGCACGCCGATGCGATGGCCGACTACCGCGCCCGGCTGGCCGCGTGGCGCGCGCGGCATCCTGGGGCCGACTGACGCGCGCGGCCGGGTTTACGCGACCGCTGCGAAGCGCGCAGCGTGCCGGGCCAGGAACGCGTCGGCCTCTGCGCGCAGCCAGGCGCCGACGGCGGCGACGGCCGGTGTGTGCGTGGTACCGGGCGCGGCCAGCAGGCGGAAGTCGTGGCCGTCGAGCGCGGGGCCGAACGGGGCCCGCAGCACGCCGTCTTCCAGGGCGTCGGCGACCAGGGCGACGCTCGCCAGTGCGATGCCTTGGCCGGCGATCGCGGCCTGGATGGCATGCGCTTCGTCGGAGAAGCCGAGTTCGCCGCCGTGCGTGTCCGGCAGGCCGGCGGTTCGGCACCAGCGCGGCCAGTCGGGGGTGTGGGCGTCCTGCAGTCGCCAGGCGTAGCGCAGCCGCGGCACGGTCGCCAGCGCCGTCGGGCCGGCCAGCGCCAGGCCGGGGGCGCAGACCGGAATGAAACGTCCAGGCAGCAGCGGCCAGGTTTCGACCTGCGGAGCCGGTGCGGGGCCGTAGCGGATCGCCAGCTCCGTGCCGCCGGCGGCCAGCCGGACCGGGTCGTCGGCTGCGTGCAGGTGCAGATCGACTTCGGGCGCGGCCGCAGCGAGCGCCGGCAGGCGTGGCAACAGCCAGCGGGCGGCGAAGCCCCGGGTCGTGCTCAGCGTGACCGCGGGGCGGCGCGTCTGCCGTTGCAGGTCGGCGACGGCGGTGGCGATGCCATCGAAGCCGCCGCGCACGCTCGGGTACAGGCGTTGCCCAGCCTCGGTCAGCCGCACCTGGCGTACTTGGCGTGCGAACAGCCGCAGGCCCAGCCAGTCCTCGAGCTGGCGGATGCGGTGGCTGACCGCGGTGGGCGTGAGCGACAGTTCTTCGGCTGCGGCCTTGAAGCTCTGGCGTCGGGCGGCGGCCTCGAACGCGCGCAGTGCGCTCAGCGGTGGCAGGCGGGCGGGGCGATCGTGCATGAGCGCAATTCATCCATCGGACGAGAAAACATCGTTTGTCGGGCTCTGGGCCGGCGCCAATCATGCCGGAGCGCCGCAGTGCGCATTCTCTCCCAGCTTCGCCAGGTGAATCATGCTCAGCTTGCTCCATCTCGACGGCAGTGCCCGTCCCGGTTGTTCGGGCGAGGTCCCGCACGGCTCCCATACCCGCCGGCTCGGCGCCCGTTTCGTCGCGCGCTGGCAACAGCGGCGCCCCGGTGATCGCATCGTCTATCGCGATCTCGCCCTGACGCCGCCGACCCATGTCGACGGACGCTGGATCCATGCTGCGTTCACGCCGCTGGCGCAGCGCACGCCGTGGATGATCGAGCGGCTGTCCGAGAGCGATGCGCTGATCGATGAGCTGCTCGGCAGCCCGCTCGTGGTGATGGGGGTGCCGATGTACAACTTCGGTATGCCCGCGCCGGTCAAGGCCTGGATCGACAACATCGTGCGCGTGGGCCGCACCTTCGGTTTCGATCGCGCGCGCGCCGGTGCGCCGTACTGGCCGATGCTGGCCGGTCAGGGCCGCCGCGCCGTGCTGCTGGGTGCGCGCGGCGATCACGACTATGACCCCGGTGGTCGCAACGCCGGCGACAACCTGGTCGAGCAGGGCGTGATGACGCCGCTGCGCTACATGGGCATCACCGACGTCGACCGGGTCGCGGTGGAATACGACGAGTTCGCCGATGCCCGGCTCGCGGCCTCGATCGCGCGCGCCGAGGCCGCGGTCGATGCGCTGGTCGATCGCCTTGCCGAACAGGCCGATGCGCGGGAGACGGCCGCCGCGGCCACGCCCGCTTGACCGCCCGTGCGGCCGGGGCTACCGTGTCGCCGCCAAGGTTCATCTCTTCATGCGAATGAAGCGATGATTAAAAGGGAAGCCGGTGCGCCGCATGGCGGCAATTCCGGCGCTGCCCCGCAGCGGTAACTGGAAACGACCCCCGTCAACGCACTGGCGCCCGTCCGGGCCGGGAAGCGACGGGCAGTAGGCCCACCACCTCGCAGGTGGCCCGTCCATGAGCCCGAAGACCTGCCTTGGCCGTGCGCACCGACAGGCGCGCACGTACGACCTGGGGCCTCCGCGGGGAGGTGCACGGGCATCGCGCCGCGCACGTCGCGGCCGGTCCCGCACGTCCGCACGCAGGCTCCGGTTCGCCCGAGGGGGCGAAGGTCGGCCGTGTGGCAGGCGGGCGCGCGCAGGCGCGGTGCACGCCATGCGGACCCTTCGTTCCTCAATCCCACGCATTGAGGACGCATCCACCATGACCGGCATCACCAATCTCGGCTTTCCCCGCATCGGCCGCAAACGCGAGCTCAAGCGCGCCGTCGAACGTCACTGGCGCGGCGAGGCCGACGCCGCGCAGTTGCAGGCAGTGGCGCGCGACCTGCGCCTGCGCCATTGGCGCCTGCAGCGCGAGGCCGGCGTCGCCACGCCGCCGAGCAACGACTTCTCGCTCTACGACCAGGTGCTCGACGCCGCCTTCGGCTTCGACGCGATCCCCGAGCGCTACCGCGCGCTGGCCGATGCCGATCCGCTGGCCGGTTACTTCGCGCTGGCGCGGGGTCATCAGCAGGACGGCATCGACCTGCATGCGCTGGAGATGACCAAGTGGTTCGACACCAATTACCACTACCTGGTGCCCGAACTGCAGGCCGGCCAGCGCTTCGCGCTGCGCGACGACAAGCCGGTGCGCGAGTACCTGGAAGCCAAGGCCGAGGGGATCGAGACCCGGCCGGTGCTGCTCGGGCCGGTCACGCTGCTGTGGCTGTCGAAGACCGTCGACGGCAGCGATCGCTTCGCGCTGCTCGATGCGCTGCTGCCGGTGTACGCCGAGTTGCTGGCACGCCTGCACGCCGCCGGCGCGGCCTGGGTGCAGATCGACGAGCCGGCGCTGGTGCTCGACCTCGACCCCGCGGTGCGCGCGGCCTTTGATCGGGCCTACGCCACGCTGGCGCAGGGCGCGCGGCCGAAGCTGCTGCTGGCGACCTACTTCGGCGCGCTGGACGACAACCTGCCGTTGGCCGCGTCCTTGCCGGTCGACGGCCTGCATGTCGATCTGGTGCGCGGGCGCGAACAACTCGATGCGGTGCTCGGCGCGCTGCCGGCCGGGCGCACGTTGTCGTTGGGGCTCGTCGACGGCCGCAACATCTGGCGCACGCGGCTGGACGATGCGCTGGTGCTGGCGCGCTACGCGATCGATGCGCGCGGCGACGATGCGGTCTGGCTGGCGCCGTCGTGCTCGCTGCTGCATGTGCCGGTGGACCTGGCGGGCGAGACCGCGCTGGATGACGAACTGCGTGGCTGGCTGGCCTTCGCCCGGCAGAAACTCGATGAACTGCGCCTGCTGGCCGAGGCGCTGGCCGATCCCGATGCCGCCGAGCCGGCGCTGGCCAAGGCGCGCGATGCGATCGCCGCGCGGCGCGCCTCGCCCCGCGTGCAGCGGCCGGAGGTCGCCGCGCGGGTGGCTGCACTCGACGCGTCCGCGTCGCGTCGCGCGACGCCCTATGCCGCGCGTCGGGCCGCGCAGGATGCGCTGCGCCCGCTGCCGCTGTGGCCCACGACCACGATCGGCTCGTTCCCGCAGACGCTCGAGGTCCGGGAGGCGCGTGCAGCGCACAAGTCCGGCAAGCTGAGCCAGGCCGACTACGATGCGTTCATCGCCGACCAGATCGCGCAGTGCGTGCGTGTGCAGGAAGACCTCGGGCTGGATGTGCTGGTGCACGGCGAGTTCGAGCGCAACGACATGGTCGAGTACTTCGGCGAGCAGCTCGATGGCTTCGCGTTCACCAAGAACGGCTGGGTGCAGAGCTACGGCTCGCGCTGCGTGAAGCCGCCGGTGATCTACGGCGATGTCGCCCGCCCGGCGCCGATGACCGTGCGCTGGTCGCGCTACGCGCAGTCGCTGACCCCGCGGCCGATGAAGGGCATGCTGACCGGCCCGGTGACAGTGCTGCAATGGTCGTTCGTGCGCGACGACCAGTCGCGCGCCGATACCTGCCGGCAGATCGCACTGGCCTTGCGCGACGAGGTGACCGACCTGGAGGCGGCCGGCATCGGCGTGATCCAGATCGACGAACCGGCGCTGCGCGAGGGCCTGCCGCTGCGGCGCGCCGATTGGGCGGCGTATCTGGACTGGGCGGTCGAGAGCTTCCGCATCAGCGCCTCGGGCGTGGCCGACACCACCCAGATCCACACCCACATGTGCTACTCGGAGTTCAACGACATCATCGAGGCGGTCGCGGCGATGGACGCCGACGTGATCTCGATCGAGACCTCGCGCTCGCGCATGGAATTGCTCGAGGCCTTCGTGCGGTTCCGCTATCCCAACGGCATCGGCCCGGGCGTCTACGACATCCATTCTCCGCGCGTGCCCGATGTCGAGGAGATGACCGCGTTGCTGCGCCGGGCGGCCGAGTCGATTCCGGTCGCCCAGCTGTGGGTCAATCCCGATTGCGGGCTCAAGACCCGCGGCTGGCCGGAAACGCGCGCAGCGCTGTCAGCGCTGGTCGCGGCGGCGCGCACGCTGCGTGCGCATGCCGATCGCAGCCGGACGGAGGCGGCCCCCGCCGTGCCGGCCTGACCGCACTGGCCGATGCCGGATGTCGCGACGCGGCCGTCAGCGCCGGCCGACGTCGCGGCGCCCGGCATCGCCGGTCGCCCGCTGGGCCGGGGCGCGGCGCAGTTGCAGGCGGCCGGGCGTGCTGGCGTCGGCCACGATCGGATAGGCCTCGCACAGCGCCCCGACGAAGGCCAACGGCGCATCGCTGCGGAACACACCGGTCACGCGCAGCTCTGTCAGCGACGCGTCCTCGATGACGATCCGCTCGTGGCTGTAGCGGTTGAACTCGGCCACGACCTCGGCCAGCGTCGCGTCCTCGAACACCAGCCGGCCCGACAGCCAGGCCGGCGCGGCGAGCTTGCGCAAGGTGCCGATCTGCGGCGTGTCGAGATCGCGGCTGAGCCGCGCGGTCTGGCCGGCGACCAGGCCCAGCAACGGGGCAGGCCGGCCGTTGCTGCCGCCATCGAGCGGCAGCAGCACGACCTCGCCTTGGATCAGGGCGACGTCCAGCGCAGCGGCGCGGCGATTCAACTCGAACTCGGTGCCGACCACGCGCAGGCCGCCGTGCGTGGTGTGCACCGTCAGTGGCCGGCGCTCGCGGGCGACGCGGAAGAACGCGCGGCCGCGGTCGAGGACCACCGTGCGTGCGCGCGGCCCGAAGGCGACGTGCAACCGGCTGTCGGTGTCCAAGCTGATGTGGGTGCCGTCCTCGAGCGTCAGCTCGCGGCGCTCGCCCACACCGGTGGCGTAGACACGCTCGGTCGGTGCGGCCGGCACCAGCAGCTGCCAGGCGCCGAGCAGCGCGAGGGCGAGGGTGGCGGCCAGACCTGCGGCGACCGGCCAGCGACGGCTGGCGCGGGGGCGGGGCGCGCGCTGGGGCGCCGCGACGGCGTCCAGGCGGCGTGCGATCTCGGGATGCGGCGCGTGCGTGCCCAGCCCGGTCCACAACCGCTCCAGCCGCTCGTAGGCGGCGCGATGGCGCGGGTCGGCGTCAATCCACGCCTGCCAGGCGCGCAGGTCGGTGCCGTGCACGTCGTCGGCGCGCAGGCGCGCAAACCACGCGGCTGCGCGGCGCCGGATCGGATCGCCGCCTTCGATCAGCTCGAGCTCAGGCTTCATGCCTCGTCCAGGGTCGCATCCAGGTGCATCAGGGCCCGCATCATGTGTTTCTCCACCGCGCTCACGCTGATGCCGAGCCGCTTGGCGACGGCGCTGTAGGTCAGCCCATCATATCGCTGCAGCAAGAAGACCTCGCGGCAGCGCGGCGGCAACGCATCGAGCGCCTGCAGAAACCGTTGCAGACGCGCCTTGTCTGCGTAGACGCATTCGCACGACGGCTCCTCACTCTGCCAAGCCGCGGCGACCGCCTCGATCGGCACATGATCGGACTTGCGATGGCTGCGGTCGCGGCGAAAGCGGTCGCGCAGCAGATTGGAGGCGATGCGCATCACGAACGCCTCGACGTTCGCCAATCCGGCCAGACGGGGGGCGGGCTGTTGGCTCAGTCGCGCCAGCGTGTCCTGGGTCAGGTCCTCGGCGTCCTCCGTGCTCGTCAGGTGCCGCGAAAAATAGCGCAGCAACGCCGGCCGGTACTGCTGGGCCAGACGGGTGACGTTCCGCTCGTCCGGGTGCCGCAGGGCAGCCTCGGACGCCTTGCCGGGGGCGGGCGCAGTCATCGGTGTCGGGGGAGGAGAAGACGGGATGTCGCCCTTCGAACCCTATGTGAGCGGCGCGTGATGAGCAAGCTGAGGAATTGTGACCGGCGTGCGTCTGCATCGTGGACAGGGGCGTCATGACCAATCGTCAAGGAGCGGCGGGGACCGATCACGACTTCGAGGGGATTTCATGACACAGGGTTTGAGGGCTGGGGGCGCGCGTCGCCATTCGTTGCATCCGCTGGTGCCGGCGCTGGCGATCGCGCTGGGCTGCATGGTCGGCACCGTCGCACCGGTATCGGCGCAAGCGCCGCAGCGCGAGTTCGCGGTGCAGAGCCAGCCGCTGGGCGCCGCGCTCAACCAACTGGCGCTCAGCGCCGAGCGCGAGATCATCGTGTCCCCGGATCTGGTGCGCGGCATGACCGCACCGGCGGTGTCCGGGCGCCACAGCCTCGGCGAGGCGCTGGACCTGCTGCTGGCCGGCACCGGACTCACCTACCGCGAGAGCGATGGCCGCGTGATCATCGTCGCCGACGAGAACGCGCCGCAGGCCGCGGCGTCGCCGGCGGCGTCCGGTGCGCGTGCGGCGGTCGCGGGGGCGTCGGGCGATGCGGTCAGCCTGGACACCGTCCGGGTCTCGGCCTCGCGCATCGACCGGCCTGATTTCGTCTCGCCGACGCCGATCCTGCCGATCAGCGCCGAGGAGCTGAACCTGGACATGCGCACCAACATCGGTGCCGCGCTCAATGACCTGCCGCAGTTCCGTGCGACCAGTTCGCCGCAGACCACCGGCTCCAACACCGGCGCCGGCAACGCCCCGGTCGACCTGCGCGGCCTGGGCATCAGCCGG
Source organism: Luteimonas sp. TWI596 (assembly GCF_039674105.1). Classification (NCBI taxonomy): domain Bacteria; kingdom Pseudomonadati; phylum Pseudomonadota; class Gammaproteobacteria; order Lysobacterales; family Lysobacteraceae; genus Luteimonas; species Luteimonas sp. TWI596. The sequence continues at coordinate 71,224 of NZ_JBDJMU010000015.1, read as the reverse complement.
ACCCTGGTGCTGCTCGACGGACGCCGCGTCTCGGGCGATAACGACCTCAACACCGTGCCGTCGGTGCTGGTGAAGTACGTGGACGTGGTGACCGGCGGCGCGTCGGCGGCCTGGGGCTCGGGCGCGGTCGGGGGCGTGGTCAACATCACCCTGGATCACGACTTCGAGGGGGTGAAGTTCGGCGCGCAGGCCGGGCGCTCGACCTATTCGGATGGCGACGAAAAGCGTTTCGAGGGCGCCTGGGGCACGCGCTTCGCGGACGATCGCGGCCACCTGCTGGTCGGCGGCGAGTTCCTCGACAACGATGGCATCGTGCCGCGCAGTGCCCGCCCCCGGGCCGGCCGCTGGTCGACGTTGCGGATCGATGGCCAGCCGACGCTGATGCCCGATGTCGGCTTCGCCGATGCCGCGATCGGCGGGCTGATCGTCGGCGCGCGCGACGCGAACGGCAAGGCGGTCAGCGGGTTTTCGCTGACCGGTCAGGCGTTCAACCCCGACGGTTCCTTGCGGCCCTTCGATTACGGCAAGGTGGTCGGTGCGCTGATGAGCGGCGGCGAAGGCCCGTCGAACGACGACTACAGCCCGCTGAGCGCGCCGCAGAAGCGCTACTCGACGCTGGCCAGCGTGCGCTACGACTTCACCGACACGGTCCGGATGAGCGCGGACGTGCGCCACTCGCGCATGTACAACCACTACATCTGGTTCGGCGACCACAACCGCGGCAACCTGTCGATCGGGCTGGACAACGCATTCCTGCCGGGCACGGTGCGCGAGGAAATGATCGCCGCCGGCGCCAGTACGCTGACGCTGGGCCGGTTCAACAACGACATCAACTATCCGCGGATCGACTTCGAGCGCCGCACCACCCAGGCCACGCTGGCCTTCGACGGCTACGCCGGCGACTGGCGCTGGAGCACCTATTACTCGCACGGCGAGGCGGAGCAGAACTTCGACACGCCCGGCTTCGTGTTGCGGCAGGCGTGGGCGAACGCGATCGACTCGGTCATCGATCCGGCGACCGGCGCGCCGGTGTGCCGGGTCACGCTCGCCGATCCCAGCGTCGCCTGCGTGCCGATCAACGTGTTCGGCGAAGGTGCGCCGTCGCAGGCCGCGGCCGACTACGTGACCGGTACGCCCAGCCAGCGCTCGACGACCAAGCTCGACACCTTCGGCGCGAGCCTGCGCGGCGAGCCGTTCCAGATGCCGGCCGGTGCCGCCTCGGTGGCGGTGGGCGTGGAAGCGCGGCGCGAGTCGATCGATCAGCGCGTGGGTGCACTCGATGCGGCCAAGGCGTTCCGCTCCTTCAGCTTCAATCCGATGCAGGGCAGCTTTACGGTCAAGGAACTGTTCGGCGAGGTGCTGCTGCCGATCGCCAAGGATCGCGGCCTGCTGCACGATTTTGGCGTCAACGCCGCCGCGCGCGTGTCCGATTACTCCACCACCGGAGCGATCTGGTCCTGGAAGCTGGGCGCGACCAACGAGTTCTTTCCAGGCTTTCGCGGCCGCATCGCCCGCTCGCGCGACATCCGCTCGGCGAACCTGAGCGAACTGTTCACCACCAGCACCACCGGCTGGAGCTACGTGCTCGACCCGGTCACCGGCCAGACCGTGTATGCGCTGAGCAACGGCGGCGGCAATCCGGCGCTGGTCCCCGAGACCGCGGACACGCTCACCGTCGGCCTGACCTGGTCGCCGCAGTCGATCGAGGGGCTCGATCTGTCGGTGGACTATTTCGACATCCAGATTCAGGACGTCATCACCACGGTGGGGCTGCAGGACATCCTCAACCGCTGTGCGGCCGGCAACCCGGCGATGTGCGCACGCGTGGAGCGCGATGCCGGCGGCAACATCACGCGCATCGTCTCCACCTACACCAACCTGTCGCAGTACAAGACCGACGGCGTGGACATCGAGCTGGCCTACAAGCGGCCGACGACGCTGTTCGGTGTGGGCGGGACGCTGACCACGCGCACCCTGGCCAGCTGGATCAACAGCCTGACCACCGACGACGGCATCAACAACATCGAGTACGTCGGCTCGCAGGGCTATGCGTTCGGGCTGGGTGTGCCGCGCTGGCGTGCGGTCAGCAGCCTGACGTTCAACAGCGACCGGTTCTCGGCCAACGTCCGTGCCCGCTACATCTCGTCCGGGCAGTACGACCGCAACCAGGCGATCGTCAACGGCGCGATCGGCAGCTACGTCTACTACGACCTGGGTGCGAGCACGCGGCTGGGCGAGGGCGGACAGCTGGAGCTGTACGGCGCGATCAACAACGTCACCAACAAGCAGGCGCCGATCGGATCGACGTTCTCGCCGTACTACGACGTGATGGGTCGCTACTACACCGCCGGCGTTCGCCTGAAGTTCTGAGCGTCCCGCTCCCCGACACGAAGGTATGACATCCATGAAGACCGCACACCAGGCGCTCTTGGGTCTCGCATTGCTGGTGGCAGCGACGGTCGCCTCCGCGACCGTCGCCGTGCCCCCGGCGGTCCTGGCCGACGGCGTCCCCGAGATTCCCGACGACACCGCGACGCGTACGCGCCCCTACCTGGAGTTCCGCAGCGCGCAGTTCCTGGGCTGGAACCGGGCCGATCGCTCGATGCTGATCAAGACCCGCTTCGGCAGCACCGACCAGTTGTTCGAGGTCGCCCAGCCCGACGGCGCACGCCGGCAGATCAGCTTCGAGGCCGAGCCGACCCCGTTCGCCACCCATGCACCGGCCGGCGCGCCGGCACTGGTGGTGCAGAAGGACGTCGGCGGCGACGAGTTCTTCCAGCTCTACCGGCTCGACGAAGGCCGGCTGACGCTGCTCACCGACGGCAAGAGCCGCAACGCGTTCGGCGCCTGGAGCCGGGACGGGCGCTGGGTGGGCTATTCGTCGACCCGCCGCAACGGCACCGACGCCGATCTGTATGTGATCGATCCGCGCGACCCGTCGACCGATCGCCGGGTGGCGACGGTCACCGGCGGCGGCTGGAACATCAGCGACTTCTCCGCCGATGGCCGCAACGCCCTGGCGATCAACCGCCTGTCGATCAACCAGGCGGTGATCGCCGAGATCGACCTGCGCAGCGGCCGGATGACCCCGCTCACCGATCCGGCGCAGGTCGCGTCCTACGCCGACGCGCGCTACGCGGCCGATGGCAACATCTGGACGCTGTCCAACCGCGATGCGGACGTGGTGCGTCTGGGCAAGCTCGACCGCCGCAGCGGCGCATTCGCAGCGCTGAGCCCGGAGACGCCCTGGGACGTCAGCGACTACGCCGTGGCCGACGACGAACGCTTCGTCGTCTATGCGATCAACGACGCAGGCGTCTCGCGGCTGCGCGTGCTCGACCCGGCCAGCGGGCGGGTCCGCAACGTCGACGGCCTGCCCGACGGCGTGTTGCACTGGAGCTTCGGGCACCTGCTGCAGATCGCGCCCTGGGGTGAGATCGGCCTGAGTCTGTCGGCCTTCGATGTGCCGGGCGATGCGTTCTCGATCGATCCCGACACGCTCGCGGTCAGGCGCTGGACCCGCAGCGAGGCGGGCGGGCTGGATCTGGCGCGCAACCGGGCGCCGGAGCGGGTCGAGATCCGCAGCTTCGACGGCGAGGCGATGTCGGGCTTCCTGTATCGCCCCGACCCGGCGAAGTTCCCCGGCAAGCGGCCGTTGATCATCGACATCCACGGCGGGCCCGAGGGCCAGAGCCGACCGGGGTTCCTCGGCACCGACAACTACCTGGTCAACGAGCTGGGCATCGCGATCTTCCTGCCCAACGTGCGCGGTTCGTCCGGCTATGGGCGGCGGTTTCTCGACCTCGACAACGGGCCGTGGAAGCGCGAGGACTCGGTGCGCGACATCGGCGCGTTCCTCGATGCGCTCGAGCAGGACGCGGCGCTGGATTCGACGCGCTTCGCGGTCTACGGATTCTCCTACGGCGGTTACATGTGCTACGCCTCGGCAGTGCATTACAGCGACCGCCTGCGCGCGGCCAGCTGTGCGGTGGCGATCTCCGATTTCGTGACGTTCCTGGAGAACACCCAGTCCTATCGCCAGGACCTGCGGCGGGTCGAGTACGGCGACGAACGCATTGCCGAACAGCGCGCCAAGCTCGCCGAGATCTCGCCGCTGCGCAACGTCGATCGCATCCGCGTGCCGCTGATGGTCGCCACCGGCGGCAACGACCCGCGCGTGCCGCCATCGGAGGCCGAACAGATCGTCGCCGCCGTGCGCGCCAACGGCGGCCGCGCCTGGCACGTGCTCGCCCGCAACGAAGGCCACGGCTTCCACAAGCGCGAAAACCGCGACTACATCTTCTGGGCCGGCGTCACCTTCTGGCAGGACACCCTCCTCGACGACTAAAAACCGGGGTCAGAGTGCATTTCCCCCGCACCAGAACCGGGGTCAGCGTGCAATTTCCCCACATGACGGCGAGCGACGCCCCGATGGCGTCGCTCCCGTCGCACGGGCATCGTCGCTCGCACGCCACCGCAAGGATGCGAGCATGCGATGCCCCCGGATCGACCTGCCCGATGTGGCCCAGCACATCGTCCAGCGCGGCAACGACCGCCAGTCGTGCTTCTTCGACGACACCGATCGCCTGGGCTACCTGCAGGATCTGCGTGAAACCGCGCGACAGCACGGCTGCGCCATCCACGCCTACGTGCTGATGAGCAACCACGTGCATCTGCTGGCGACGCCGGCCGCCGCGGGACAGATCGCACGCATGATGCAGTCGCTCGGCCGGCGCTACGTGCGCTGGATCAACGCGCGTCACGGTCGCACCGGCACGCTGTGGGAAGGTCGCTACAAGGCCTGCCCGGTGATCGGCGAGGCGTACCTGCTGCGTTGCCTGCGCTACATCGAACGCAATCCGCTGCGCGCGCGCATGGTCGACGAGGCAGCCGAATATCCGTGGTCCAGTCATCGCGGCAACATCGGCGCCGTGGACGATCCGCTGCTCAGTCCGCATCCGGCCTGGCAGGGCTTGTCGTCGAGCCCGGCGCTGCGTCACCAGGCGTGGCGCGCGCTGGTCGCGGAGGCCGTCGATTCGAACGAGACCGAAGCCATTGCCGCGCATCTGCAGCGGCAGCACCTGTACGGCTCCGAGCACGCGCGGCAGGTACTGGAGGCCCGACTCGGGCGGCCGGCGGGGCCGGTCAGGCGGGGGCGGCCGCCGTGCGGGCGTGCAGGCCGGGCGGCGGAAAATGCACGCTGACCCCGGTTTTCAGAGGGCGGGCAGGCGCAGGGGCGGGAAGGCGCGTTGGACGCAGTCGGTGCGTTCGCAGACCTTGCAGCCCGGTCCGATCGGGGTGGCGGTGGCGAGGTCGTCGAGGTCGAGGCCGCGCGAGTAGGTCAGGCGGTCGGCGTGGCGCAGGTCGCAGCCCAGGCTCACGGCAAACGTCTTGCGCTGCCGGCCGTGGCCGGTCGGCCCGCTCTCGACCTGGCGGGCCAGCCAGAAGTGGCGGCGGCCGTCGGGCATGCGGGCGACCTGGGTCAGGATGCGGCCGGGCTGGTTGAAGGCCTCGTAGACGATCCACAGCGGGCAGGCGCCGCCGACGTGCGAGAAGTGGAAGTCGGTGGCTGAGTGGCGCTTGGAGACGTTGCCGGCGCGGTCGACGCGCACGAAGAAGAAGGGCAGGCCCGGACGCCCGGGTCGTGCGAGGGTGCTCAGACGATGGCAGACGGCTTCGAAGCCGACGCCGAAGCGGTGGGCGAGGCGGTCGATGTCGTAGCGCTCGGCCTGGGCGGCATCGAGAAACGCGCCGTAGGGCATCACCAGCGCCCCGGCGTAGTAGTTCGACAGGCCGATACGGGCCTGCGCCGCGCGCTCGGGATCGGCGAAGCCGGCCTGGGCGACCAGGGTGTCGATCAGTGCGCCGTGCTCGCGCAGCGCCAGTTCGGCGGCCATCTGGAACGCCTGTTGTCCGGGCTGCAGCCAATCGGGCAACCACAGGGTGCGGGTGTCCGGATCGAAGCGGCGCTTGTCGTCCATCCGGTCGTCCAGCGCCACGACAATGCCGTGGGCTTCGCGCAGCCGCTGGCGCAGGCGTGGCGCGACCTGTCCGGCGACCAGCCCGTGCGCGCCGAACGCCGCTTCGGCGATGTCGTCGAGCTCGGCGACGTGGTTGCGGCGCCGGTTGAAGTAGTCGCGCACCGGGTCGCCGTCGGGCCCGGCGAGTTCGACCTCGCCCAGGTGCGCGGCCAGCACGTCGGCGCGCTCGCGGATCGCGCGCTGGCGCCGGTGCAGGTCCAGCAGCAGGCGGGCGATGCCGGGCAGGTCGCCGGCCAGTGTCTCGAGCTCGTCCGGGGTCGCGGTGGTCTCGCCCAGGTCGGCCAGCGCCTCGCGCAGTTCGCCGACCAGGGCGGCCGGACCGGCGCCGTCGAACAAGGCCGGCTGCGGGCCGAGCAGGGCCTCCAGCCGCGCCTGCACTGCCGGGGTCAGCGGGCGTTGGTCGCGTTCGATCTGGTTGAGATAGCTCGGCGACAGGGCCAGTGCCTGCGCCAGCGCGGCCTGGGCCAGGCCGTGCTGCTGGCGCAGGCGGCGCAGTCGGGCACCGACGAAGCGCTTGGGGCGGGACATGGGGGTTCGCAACCTTCGCAGGAATGTGCGCGATGTTCGCACGATACGCGGCCGTGAACGGGCGCCGGGCGATGCGATCCTGCGAATAATGCGAATCCCGTCCCGCCCGCAGGCCTGCCCCATGTCGAATGCCCCGCACTCCGTCCCGCTGCTGATCGACGGCGAGTTCGTCCAGTCCCAGACCCGCGAATGGCGCGATGTGGTCAATCCGGCCACGCAGGCGGTGCTGGCGCGGGTGCCGTTCGCGACCGCGGCCGAGGTCGACGCGGCCGTCGCCGCCGCGCAGAAGGCGTTCAAGACCTGGCGCAAGACCCCGATCGGCACGCGTGCGCGGATCTTCCTCAAGTACCAGCAGCTGATCCGCGAGCACATGAGCGAGCTGGCCGCGATCCTGACCAGCGAGCAGGGCAAGACCCTGCCCGACGCCGAGGGCGATGTGTTCCGCGGCCTGGAGGTGGTCGAGCACGCCGCGGCGATCGGCAACCTGCAACTGGGCGAACTGGCCAACAACGTCGCCAATGGTGTGGACACCTATACGTTGCTGCAGCCGTTGGGCGTGTGCGCCGGCATCACCCCGTTCAACTTCCCGGCGATGATCCCGCTGTGGATGTTCCCGATGGCGATCGCGACCGGCAACACCTTCGTGCTCAAGCCCTCCGAGCAGGACCCGCTGGTGACGATGCGCCTGGTCGAGCTCGCGCTCGAGGCCGGCATTCCCAAGGGCGTGCTCAACGTCGTGCATGGCGGCCCGGACGTGGTCAACGCGATCTGCGACCACGTCGACATCAAGGCGGTCTCGTTCGTCGGCTCGACCAAGGTCGGCACCCACGTCTACAACCGCGCCTCGCTCGCCGGCAAGCGCGTGCAATGCATGATGGGCGCGAAGAACCACGCGATCCTGCTGCCCGACGCGAACAAGGAGCAGACCCTCAACGCGATGGCCGGCGCCGCCTTCGGCGCGGCCGGCCAGCGCTGCATGGCCGCCAGTACCGCGGTGCTGGTCGGCGAGGCGCAGGCCTGGATTCCCGATCTGGTCGCCAAGGCCAAGACGCTGAAGGTCGGCGGCGGCACCGAGGCCGGCACCGATGTCGGTCCGGTCATTTCCTGCGCGGCGCGCGAGCGGATCGAAGCGCTGATCGCTTCGGGGATCGAGGAGGGCGCGACGCTGGAGCTCGATGGCCGCAATCCCCAGTTAGGCGGCGACTACGCCAAGGGCAATTTCGTCGGCCCGACGATCTTCTCCGGGGTCAAGCCCGGCATGCGCATCTACGACGAAGAGATCTTCGGGCCGGTGCTGGTGATCCTGGCGGCCGAGTCGCTGGACGAGGCGATCGCGCTCGTCAACGCCAATCCCAACGGCAACGGCGTCGCGGTGTTCACCCAGTCCGGTGCGGCCGCGCGCAAGTTCCAGGAGGAGATCGATGTCGGCCAGGTCGGCATCAACGTGCCGATTCCGGTGCCGGTGCCGCTGTTCTCGTTCACCGGCTCGCGCGCGTCCAAGCTCGGCGACCTCGGTCCATACGGCAAGCAGGTGGTGACGTTCTACACCCAGACCAAGACGGTGACCGCGCGCTGGTTCGACGACGAGACGCTGAGCCACGGCGTCAACACCACGATCAGCCTGAAGTGATGATGACGGCCACCACCACCGCCGGCGCCGATTTCGGCCTGACCGAAGAGCAGGCTGCGTTCCGCGAGGCCGCGCGCGATTTCGCCGCCGCGCAGCTCGCGCCGCAGGCCGCGCACTGGGATGCGGAGGGCATCTTTCCGCGCGAGGTGATCGCCGGTGCCGGTGCGCTCGGCTTCTGCGGCATCTACACGCCCGAGGACGCGGGCGGCATCGGCCTGTCGCGGCTGGATGCGGCGCTGATCTTCGAGGAGCTCTCGGCGGCCGACCCCTCGACCGCGGCCTACATCAGCATCCACAACATGGCGACCTGGATGCTCGCATCCTGGGCCGGGGCGCGGGTGCGCGGCGAATGGGCCGCGGCGATGGCCAGCGGCGACAAGCTCGGCTCCTACTGCCTGACCGAGCCCGGCGCGGGCTCCGATGCCGCCTCGCTCAAGACCCGCGCGGTGCGCGATGGCGACGACTACGTCATCGATGGCAGCAAGGCCTTCATCTCCGGCGCCGGTGCCACCGACATGCTGATCGTGATGGCCCGCACCGGTGGCGAGGGCGCGCGCGGGATCAGCGCGTTCGCGGTGCCGGCCGACCTGCCGGGTATCGCGTACGGCAAGAAGGAAGAGAAGATGGGCTGGAACAGCCAGCCCACCCGCACGATCAGCTTCACCGGCGTGCGCGTGCCGGCCGACCATCTGCTCGGCGCGGAAGGCGAGGGCTTCAAGATCGCGATGAAGGGCCTGGACGGCGGCCGCATCAACATCGCGGCCTGCTCGCTGGGCGCCGCCCAGGGTGCGCTCGACGCCGCGCGCGGGTACCTGCGCGAGCGCAAGCAGTTCGGCAAGGCGATCGGCGAGTTCCAGGCGCTGCAGTTCAAGCTCGCCGACATGGCCACGCAGTTGGTCGCCGCCCGGCAGATGGTGCACACCGCCGCGCGCAAGCTCGATGCCGGCAGCGCCGATGCCACGGTGTGGTGCGCGATGGCCAAGCGCTTCGCGACCGATGCCGGCTTTGCCGTGTGCAACGATGCGCTGCAGTTGCACGGCGGCTACGGCTACATCCGCGAGTACCCGGTCGAACGGCTGTTGCGCGACAGCCGCGTGCACCAGATCCTGGAAGGCACCAACGAGATCATGCGCGTGATCGTCGCGCGCCATCTGCTCAACACCGAGGAGGACCTGCGATGAGCCACACTGCCCACGACTACCGCACGCGCGACTGGACCGGGCTGGGGCTTGCGATCGACGGCCACACCGCGATCGTCACGCTGCGCAATCCGCCGGCCAACACCTGGACCGTGCACAGCCTGGCCGCGCTGCGCGACCTGGTCGTCGCGCTCGACGGCGATCGCGACATCTATGCGCTGGTGATCACCGGCGAGGGCGAGAAGTTCTTCTCGGCCGGCGCCGACCTCAAGCAGTTCGCCTCCGGCGACAAGGCCGCCGCGCGCGAGGCCGCGCGCCGCTTCGGCGAGGCCTTCGAGGCGCTGAGCGCATTCCGCGGTGTGTCGATCGCCGCGATCAACGGCTATGCGATGGGCGGCGGGCTCGAATGCGCGCTGGCCTGCGACCTGCGCATCGCCGAGGCGCAGGCGCAGCTGGCGCTGCCCGAGGCGACCGTGGGTCTGCTGCCGTGCGCGGGCGGCACCCAGAACCTCACCCGCCTGGCCGGCGAGGGCTGGGCCAAGCGCATGATCCTGCTCGGCGAGCGCATCGACGCGGCGACCGCGCTGCGCATCGGCGTGGTCGAGGAGGTCGTGGAGCGCGGTGAGGCGAAGGCGCGCGCGCTGGACTGGGCGGCCAAGGCCGCCAAGCAGTCGCCGACCAGTGTCGCGGCCTGCAAGCGACTGGTCCAGACCACGCGCAGCCAGCCGGCGGTCGCCGGGCTGATCGCCGAGCGCGAACGGTTCGTCGACCTGTTCGACACCGCCGACCAGAAGGAAGGCGTCGCCGCGTTCCTGGAAAAGCGCAGCCCCGTGTGGACCAACGCATGAGTGCGGCCGATCCTGCCGCGGTGCTGTTCGAGGAGCGCGCCGCCGCTGGCGGCCGTCGCGTGGGCATCGCCACGCTCAACCGGTCCAAGACCCTCAACGGCCTGTCGCTGGAGATGGCGCGGCTGCTCGATGCGCAACTGGTGGCCTGGGCGCAGGACGAGGCGATCGCGCTGGTCGTGTTGCAGGGCGCGGGCGAAAAAGCATTCTGCGCCGGCGGCGACCTGCATGCGCTGTACGAGAGCATGACCGCGTATCGCGCGGCGGGCGCCACCGATGTGCGCGACAACGCCTACGCCGCCGAGTTCTTCGAGGTCGAGTACCGCCTCGACCACCGCATCCACACTTACCCCAAGCCGGTGCTCTGCTGGGGCCATGGCATCGTCATGGGCGGCGGCATCGGGCTGATGGCCGGCGCCAGCCACCGCGTGGTGACCGAGCGTTCGAAGCTGGCGTTCCCGGAAATCACCGTCGGTCTGTTCCCGGACGTGGGCGGCAGTTGGCTGCTCGCCCGCGTGCCCGATCGCGCCGGCCTGTTCCTTGCGCTGACCGGTGCGCTGCTGGGACCGGGCGATGCGATCCACGCGCAGTTGGCCGACGTGCAACTGGCGGAGGCCGATCGCGAGACGGTGTTCGACGCGCTCGCCGCCGAGACCTGGGCGCGCGAGGACCGCGACAACCACGCGCGCCTGGACACGCTGCTGCGGCGCTTCGCCGTGTCGGCCGAGTCCGGCCCGCTGCAGCGGCATGCGCAGACGGTGGCCGCGATCTGTGCGCACGCGCGGCTGGAGGACATCGTCGAGGCGATCGCCGCACTCGATGCCGGCGAAGACGCCTGGCTCGGCGCGGCGCAGAAGACGCTCGCCACCGGTTCGCCGGGATCGGCGCGGCTGGGGTTCGAGCTGCAGCGCCGCGCGGCCGACCTGTCGCTGGCCGACGTCTTCCGCATGGAGTACGTCGCCGCGCTGCACTGCGCTGCGCATGGTGATTTCGCCGAAGGCATTCGCGCGCTGCTGATCGACAAGGACCGCACCCCGCACTGGGAGCCGGCCACGCTGGCTGCCACGACACCGGCCTGGGCGCAGACGTTCCTCGTCGAACCCGACTGGCCGGGTGGTGTGCATCCACTCGCCGACCTGGCCTCGCCGCGCGCCGCATGACCTGTCGGCCGTCGAGGACCGCACGCCCCATCCGCATCGTCACCTGGAGAACCACATGACTCGCATCGCCTTCATCGGACTGGGCAACATGGGCGGGCCGATGGCCGCCAACCTCGCCAAGGCCGGCCACGCCGTGCGCGCCTTCGACCTCAATGCAGACGCGCTCGCCCCGGTCGTGCAGGCCGGCGCGAGCGCCGCTGCCAGCGCGGCCGATGCGGTCAACGATGCGGAGGTGGTGATCTCGATGTTGCCGGCCAGCCGCCACGTCGAAGGCCTGTACCTGGGCGACGACGGCCTGATGGCGACGCTGCCCGACGGCGCGCTGGTGATCGACTGCAGCACGATCGCGCCCGCTTCGGCACAGAAGGTCGCCGCTGCGGCGAAGGCGCGTGGCCTGCAGATGATCGACGCCCCGGTCTCCGGCGGCACCGCGGGCGCCCAGGCCGGCACGCTGACCTTCATCGTCGGCGGCAGCGCGGATGCGCTCGAGCGCGCCCGGCCGGTGCTCGAGGCGATGGGCAAGAACATCTTCTACATGGGCGAGGCCGGCGCCGGCCAGGTCGCCAAGCTGTGCAACAACATGGCACTGGGCGTGATCATGGCCGCGACCGGCGAGGCGATCGCCCTCGGCGCCGCGCACGGCCTCGATCCCAAGGTGCTGTCGCAGATGATGGCGGTCAGCACCAGCCGCAGCTGGGCGACCGAGGTCTGCAATCCGTGGCCCGGCGTGCTCGAGAATGCGCCGGCATCGCGCGGCTACACCGGCGGTTTTGGCAACGATCTGATGCTCAAGGACCTGGGGCTGGCCGCGGAGGCCGCGATGGGCACGGGCGCGGCGGTGCCGCTGGGCGAGCTGGCGCGCAACCTGTACGCGATGAACAGCCAGGCCGGCAACGGCGGGCTGGATTTTTCCAGCGTGGTGACGCTGCTGCAGCGACGCTGATCTGGACACCCGCCCGGCATCGCCGGGCGGATGATGGCGTAGGCGCGCCGCACGTGGCGCCGCGTGGCGTGGGCACGCACACGCGATCGGCCGGCGTCGGGCGCGCCATGTCTGGCGAGCTGGCGGAGGCGCGGCGATCCCCGCATGCCTGCCTGAGAATGCGACAGCGGGCACATGGGCGCAGGCTCGCGCATGACTTCCGGCGCCTGTGCGACGTTCGCCCGCTGCTTATGCTCGGGGGCTGGGTCGCCCGGGTGGCGACGCGTCTGTCTGGGGACGATCGAATGCCATCACCGTCGCTTCGCGCGCGGGCCCTGCGCCTGCGGTTTTCGTGTTTGTTGCCGTTGCTCGGCTTGCTGCTGTGCGGACCTGCATCGGCGGTGACCGGCTATTACCGCGATCCCGCGCTTCATGGCGCGCAGCTGGTGTTCGCCTCCGAAGGCGACCTGTGGCTGGCGGGCGTCGACGGTGGCCAGGCCCGGCGCCTGACCAGCCATCCGGCCAACGAGACCCAGCCCTCGATCTCCGCCGACGGCACCCGGTTGGCCTATGCGGCCGACTACGACGGCGCCACCGAGGCCTATGTGATGCCGCTGGCCGGTGGCGTGCCCAAGCGTCTGAGCTTCGAAGGCGGGCGCGTGCTGGTGCAGGGCTGGACCCCGCAGGGCGAGGTGCTCTATGCGACCGACCAGCGGGTGGGGCCGACCTGGTCGTGGACGCTGCATGCGGTGCATCCCGATACGCTGGCCCGGCGCGAATTGCCGCTGGCCGATGCGCGCGAGGCGACGTACGACGATCAGGGGCGGCTGTACTTCATCCGTTTCGGCCTGGCCGTGACCCAGGACAACGCGCGCGAGTACCGCGGTGGCGCTCGCGGCCAGCTGTGGCGCTTCGACCCCGGCGCCCGCGAGGCCGTGCGCCTGGCCGCCGACCACGTCGGCACGCTGTCGCGGCCGATGTGGTGGCAGGGCCGTGTGTACGTGACCAGCGATGCCGACGGCGTGCCCAATCTGTGGTCCTTCGATGCCGACGGCGGCGATCCGCAGCAGCTCACCGCGCATCGCGACTTCGAGGTGCGCGGGGCGCAGTTGCGCGACGGCCGCATCGTCTACCAGCGCGGCGCCGACATCGCCCGCTACGACATCGCCAGCGGCGACGATCGTGTGCTCGCCCTGACACTGGCGACCGACACCGCATCGCGGCGCACGCGCTGGCTGGACCGGCCGCTGGCCTTCCTCGACAGTGCGCGCGTGTCCGCAGACGGCAGCCGGGTCGCGCTGACCGCACGCGGGCGCGTGGCGCTCGCCGGCACCGGCGCGCTTCGCCGGATCGAGCCGGCGCTGCCGGAAGGCAGCCGGGCGCGCAATGCGGTTCTCAGTCCCGATGGGCGCTGGCTCTACGCGATCGGCGATGCCACCGGCGAGCATGAGATCTGGCGCTTTCCCGCCGACGGCAGCGGCCCTGGCGAGGCCCTGACGCGCGACGGCCGCACCCAGCGCTTCGACCTGGCGCCCTCGCCCGATGGCCGTTGGCTGGCGCACAGCGATTTCAGCGGCGCGCTGTGGTTGCTGGACCTGCGCAGCGGGCAGAACCGCCGGATCGACCAGAGCCCGGTGCGCGCCTACGAAGGCGTCGTCTGGGCGCCCGACAGTCGCGCGCTGGCCGTGGTGCGACCGGACACGAGCTATCAGCGTGAGCAGATCGTGCTCTACACCGTCGCCGACGGGCAGCGCCATGTGCTGACCAGCGACCGCTACAACAGCCATTCGCCCGCGTTCACCGCCGACGGCCGCTGGCTGTACTTCCTGTCCGAGCGCGAGTTCCGCGCGACCCCGGGGGCGCCCTGGGGCGACCGCAACATGGGGCCGATGTTCGACAGGCGCACCCGCCTCTATGCGCTGGCGCTGCAGCCGGACAACCGCTTTGCGTTCCAGCCGCCGACCGAATTGCGCGCCGTCGATCCGGCGATCGATGCCGACACCCCCGAGCGCGAGGCCGAGAAGGCCGAGGATGCGAAGGAGGCCGCGGCAGGCGCGCTGCCGCGGATCGTCACCGCCGGGCTGGCGTCGCGGCTGTACGAGGTGCCGGTGGAGGCCGGCAACTATCGCGCGCTGGCTGCCGGCCAGAAACACCTGTTCGTGCTCGACCAGCCTTCGCAGGCCGAGGCCATGCCGGCGCTGCGCAGCATCGCCTATCGCGCCGAGCGGGCGCGCATCGAGACCTTTGCCGAGCATGTCGCCGAGTTCGGCCTGTCGGCCGACGGCAAGACCCTGTTCTACCGCACGGCCGAACGCGATGGGCCGGGGGCGATGTACCTCGTCCCGGTCGCCGACAAGCTGCCCGACGACCTCGAGCCGTACCAGGTCCGGACCGGCGACTGGCGCCTGGCGGTCGAACCGACGCGCGAGTGGACGCAGATGTTCGACGATGCCTGGCGCATGCAACGCGACTACCTGTTCGACCCCGGCCTGCGCGGCCAGGATTGGGTGGCGATCGGCAACAAGTACCGCCCATTGCTGCCGCGCGTGGGCGAGCGCACCGAACTCGACGACCTGCTGCGGCAGATGGTGGCCGAACTGGGCGTGCTGCATTCGCAGGTGCGCGGGGGCGAGTACCGCCAGGACCCCGAGCGTCCGGTGCCGGCTTCGCTCGGCGGTGTGTACGAGGCCCATGCCGACGGCGTGCGCCTGCGCCATGTCTATCGCAGCGATCCCGAGCTGCCCGATGCGCGCGCGCCGCTGGCCCGGCCCGGCACCGCGCTGCGCGCCGGTGACGTGATCACCGCGATCAATGGCCAACCGGTGCGCACGCCGGCCGACGTCGCGCTGCGCCTGGAACACCAGGCCGGACAGCAGGTGCGGCTCGACTACCGCCGCGACGGGGCCGCACGCAGCACCGTTGCCGTGCCGGTGACGATGGAGCGCGATGCGCAGCTGCGCTACGACGACTGGGTGCAGTCGCGCCGGGAGCACGTCGAGCAGGCGACCGACGGCCGCATCGGCTACCTGCACCTGTACGCGATGGGCGCCAACGACATCGCCGCCTTTGCGCGCGAGTTCTACGCCAACGTCGACCGCGAAGGCCTGGTCATCGACGTGCGTCGCAACCGCGGCGGCAACATCGACAGCTGGGTCCTGGGCACGTTGCTGCGTCGCGCCTGGGCGTTCTGGGCGCCGCCGGGCTCGGCGCCGTACTGGAACATGCAGCAGAGCTTCCGCGGCCACCTGGTGGTACTGGCCGATGCGCTGACCTATTCCGACGGCGAGACCTTCTCTGCCGGCGTGCAGGCGCTGGGCCTGGGCCCGGTGATCGGCCAGCGCACGGCCGGTGCCGGCGTGTGGCTGAGCGACAGCAATCGCCTGGTCGATCGCGGGGTGATGCGCGCGGCGCAGAATGCGCAGTTCGACCGCGACGGACGCTGGTTGATCGAAGGCCGCGGGGTCGATCCGGACATCGCGGTCGACAACCTGCCGCACGCGGCGTGGCGCGGTGAGGATGCGCAGCTCGACCGTGGCATCAGCGAACTGCTGCGCCGGCTCGAGGCGGCCCCGGTGCCGCGGCCGCAGCCGCAGCCGTTCCCGATCCGTGGCCGCTTCGACGACGGCGAACCCGCCGCCATCGACGCCGCGCCGTCGGGACCGTAGCGGCAACACGTCATCCCGGCGTTGCCGGGATGACGCGGCGGGAGGGCGCTACCATGGCCCTCCAGCGCCTTCCGCCCGCACCGTCATGCCTGCACCCCAACGCCAGCCGCTTCCGCTTCCCGACGGGTTCGACCCCGCACACGACCGCCTGCTGCTGCACTCGTGCTGCGCGCCGTGCTCGGGTGAGCTGATGGAGGCCTTCGTCGAGGCGGGCATCGACTACACCGTGTTCTTCTACAACCCCAATATCCATCCGGTGAAGGAATACCTGCTGCGCAAGGAGGAGAACATCCGCTTCGCGCAGAAGCACGACGTGCCGTTCGTCGACGCCGACTACGACACCGACAACTGGTTCGCCCGCGCCAAGGGCATGGAGAATGAACCCGAGCGCGGCATCCGCTGCACGATGTGCTTCGACATGCGCTTCGAGCGCACCGCGCTGTATGCCCACGAGCACGGCTTTCCCCTGATCACCAGTTCGCTGGGCATTTCGCGCTGGAAGAACATGGCGCAGATCAACGACTGCGGCCATCGTGCCGCCGCGCCCTACGACGGCCTGAGGTACTGGGACTACAACTGGCGCAAGGGGGGCGGATCGTCGCGGATGATCGACATCAGCAAGCGCGAGCGGTTCTACCAGCAGGAGTACTGCGGTTGCGTGTACTCGTTGCGCGACACCAACCGCCATCGTCGGGCGCAGGGCCGCGAGCGCATCCGCATCGGCATCCAGTTCTACGGCGATGCCGAGGATTGAGACGCGCCGCGCGGCGCGACGGGCCGGCAATGCGCTACTGTCGCCGATCACCCGAAGGAGACCCGCCATGCGCCTCGTCCTGGCCGCCTGCGCCGCTCTGGCCATCGCGCTGCCCGCCGCCGCCGCCGACCGCATCACCGGGCGGACGTTTGCGACCCGCAGCGAAGTCCTCGCGCCGCATGCGATGGCCGCGACCTCGCACCCGCTGGCGACCCAGATCGCGCTCGACACCATGCGTGCGGGCGGCTCGGCGGTCGATGCCGCGATCGCGGCCAACGCTGCGCTGGGGTTGATGGAGCCGACCGGCAACGGCATCGGTGGCGACCTGTTCGCGATCGTCTGGGACCCGAAGACGCAGCGCCTGTATGGCTATGACGGGTCCGGGCGCTCGCCGCAGTCGCTGACTCTGACCGAGTTCGCGCGTCGTGGCCTCACCGATATCCCCTCGCACGGTCCGTTGCCGGTCACCGTGCCCGGCGCGGTCGACGGCTGGTTCGCGCTGCATGGCCGCTTCGGCCGGCGCGCGATGGCCGACAACCTCGCACCGGCAATCCGCTACGCGCGCGAGGGCCATCCGGTGCACGAGGTCATCGCCTATTACTGGGACCGGTCGGTGCCGCGACTGTCGCAGTGGCCCGGCTTCACCGAGCAGTTCACGATCGATGGCCGTGCGCCGCGCAAGGGCGAGACCTGGCGCAACCCCAATCTCGCCAATACCTTGCAGGCGATCGCCGACGGCGGTCGCGACGCGTTCTACAAGGGGCAGATCGCGCGCACGATCAGCGACTACTTCGCCGCCAACGACGGCTTCCTGTCGTACGAGGACCTCGCCGCGCACACCGGCAACTGGGTCGAGCCGGTGTCGACCAACTACCGGGGCGTCGATGTCTGGGAGCTGCCGCCCAGCGGGCAGGGCATTGCGGCGCTGCAGATCCTCAACCTGCTCGAACCCTACGACCTCGCGTCCTACGGCTTCGGCAGTCCGGAACACGTGCACCTGTTCACCGAGGCCAAGAAACTCGCGTTCGCCGATCGCGCCCGCTGGTATGCCGATCCGGCGTTCCATCCGGCGCCGGTCGCACGGCTGATCTCCAAGGACTACGCGCGTGAGCGCGGGCAGCTGATCTCGATGGACCGCGCGCTGCGCGAGGTGCAGCCCGGCACGCCGCGCCAGCTCGACGAGGGCGACACGATCTACCTGACCACCGCCGATGCCGACGGCATGATGGTCTCGCTGATCCAGTCCAACTATCGCGGCATGGGCAGCGGCATGGCGCCGCCGGGCCTGGGCTTCATCCTGCAGGATCGCGGCGAGCAGTTCGTGCTTAAGGCCGACCATCCCAACGGTTACGCGCCGGGCAAGCGGCCGTTCCACACGATCATCCCCGCGTTCGCGACCCGCGACGGCGAGCCGTGGCTGAGCTTCGGCGTGATGGGCGGTGCGATGCAGCCGCAGGGCCATGTGCAGATCCTGATCAACATGATCGACTTCGGCATGAACCTGCAGGAGGCCGGCGATGCGCCGCGGATCCAGCACGATGGCTCGACCGAACCGACCGGGCAGAACACTGCGATGACCGACGGCGGCGAACTCGACCTGGAAAGCGGCTTTTCGTACGAAACCGTGCGCGCGCTGATGATGAAGGGCCATTCGGTGCGCTTCTCGCACGGCCCCTACGGCGGCTACCAGGCGATCATGAAGAACCCGCACGGCGGCTGGATCGGCGCCAGCGAATCGCGCAAGGACGGTCAGGCCGCCGGCTACTGAGCGAAGGTCGACGCCCCAAGTCACCTCCCCCGCTCGCGGCAGTGTTCGATACACAAATGTCGCGCGCGCCCCCGGGGGAGGGAGCGCAGCGCTGCGGTGCCGAAGGACCGAAGATCGCGCCACCTCCCCCGCCTGCGGGGCGAAGTCGACGCGCGCAGCGCGGCGCGTGGGGGGCGGGGCATGTCCCGACATCCAAACGACGTTTCCTCGTGGCCGATCGCCCCCACCCCAACCCTCCCCCGCACGCGGGGGAGGGAGCACGGCGCTGCAATGCCGAAGATCGTGGCACCGTCCTGCACGCGGAAGAGAGGGCCGCGCCGCAGCGCCGGCGATCGCGACACCTCCCCCGCTTGCGGGGGAGGTCGGCGCCGCAGGCGCCGGGTGGGGGCATCCCGCGATCCCCACCGCGTATCCTGCACCGATGACCGACATCCGGAAGTCCTCGATGCGCCCCATGCTGCTCGCCGTCCTGATCGCGACGTGCGCGGCCCCCGCCGCCCAGGCGCAGGCGCCGTACACCCGCTTCGACGAGGCGCCGCAGGTCGAGGCCCCCTCGCAGGCCGAACAGCGCGCCTGGACCGATTGGCTGCAGCGCAGCGCCGCCGCCCTCGCCGAGCGCGTCCAGCCGCGCGATCTCGCCCTGGCGGCGATGCTGCGCTCGGCGACCATGATGGCGGGCGATGCCCTGCGCGATGACGACGACGCGCCGTCGGCGGCGGCGCCCGTCGACGCGCAGGCCGACGCCTGGCGCCGCAGCGCGGCGGACACGGCCGGTGGCGACGCGCTCGCCAACGCACTGCTGATGGCCGGCGGCGACGCTCCGCTTCGACTGCGCGCGGCGCAGCGCTGGCTCGGCAGCGACCCGGAGAATCTCGCGCCGCTGCTGTATCGCGGCGGGCGTGTCGACACCCTGCTGACCGATGCACGCGGCGCCCGTCGCTTCGACCTGGGCATGCTCGAGCAGGTCCGATGGATCCAGGCCGCACTGCTGCGCCACCCGCCGACTGCGGCCGAACGCGCCGCATTGGCCGATGGGGGCGACGACATCGCCGACGAGCACGCGGCGACGATCGCGATGTCCCTGTGGGCCGCGTTCCCGCCGCCGGGCCTGGCGCCGATGCTGCAGGCCTGTACGCCGGACGCGCTGCGCGGCGACGCCGCCCGCCTGCGCGATTGCCGCCATATCGGCACGCTGATGGCCGACACCGCCGACACGCAGCTTGGTCGCATGCTCGGTCTCGACCTGCTGGCGCGCACCGCGGCCACCGCGGCCGAGCGGCGCGATGCGCAGTCGCGTCAGCGCACGCTCGACTGGCAGATGCTCGAATGGGGACGCATCGCCGGGTCGCAGCCGCGCGACGGCGCCGCGCAACTCGTGCGCCTGCTCGCCGACCCGTCGATCCGCAGCGAGGTCGCGCTGGTGGAGCGTGTGCTGCAGGAGGCAGGCATGTCGCCGACGCCGCCCGCGGACTGGCAACCGATGCGCTGATCCATCGCGTCGCGTGCGCGTGGTCAGTCGCGTCTGATCGCACGCCCGCGCACGGTGTGCGCGTCGAACACGAACGCGTAGGTCAGACGCACGGGCACGGTGACGGCGACTGCGTCGTCGCCGCGACAGTCCGGATCGGCATCGGCGGCCGCCACGTCGGGAAACGTGCACACCGCCGCCGCGACGAACGACCAGCGCGCCAACGCAGCGTCCACCGCCTGCGCGAACGGCGCGATGTCGGGCGTGTCACTGCGATCGCAGCCTGCCATCACCGATTCGATGACGATGTCGCGCACCGCACCTTCGACGTCGACAGTGAACGATGCGCACAGCCGCAGCGGGCTGTCGGCGACGCCGTCAGTCGGAACCGTTGGCATCGGATCGTCGATCGCCGCCGCCATCAAGAACCGCTGCGTCGAGGTCGTCGTATAGGTGGCCGCGCCAAGCGGTAACAGCATCTGGCGATCGACATGGTGGCTGCGGTGCGTGCAGCCGCTGGCCAGCAGCAGTGCGATCATCGCTGTGCCGAGTGGGCGCTTGTTCGTCCGTGTCATCCCCACGCCTTGGCGCGCAGCGCCTCATAGCCGGCCAATCCGGCGGGTCGCCGCATCGTACGTCGCCAGGGATGGGCCCCACTGCCTGCGTCGTGGGCATGCTGTTGCGCCCAGCCGGCCGCCGCGCAAGGCCCTCCCTCGCTTGCGGGGGAGGGTTGGGTGGGGGCGATGGCGTCGAGAGGACGCTGGCCTGCCGCGAGCTGGCGGTGTCTCTCTCGTCCGGGACGAATTGTTACAACCGCTGCGCCTTGCCGGCGGCCAGCGCGTCATCGAGCAGGCGCGGCAGCGCCGCTTCGATCTGGCGGCTGGCTTCAGCCTGGCGTTCCCCGAGCGCACCCTGGCGACGACCCAGTTCGGCTTGCTGCTGCCCCAGTGCGCGCTGACGTTCGGCGAGGTCGCGCTGGCGGGCGGCGATCTCGTCCAGGTCGCGCTGATCGCTGGCGGGCACGTCACCGTCGCCGGCCAGCGCGCGTTGCGTGGCGGCGGTGGCCAGGCGGGCCTGCCGTTGGCCGAGCACACCCTGTTCGGCGCCGAGCCGGCCTTGCTCCCCACCCAGGCGGCCTTGCTGCGTGCCCAGCTCGCTCTGTTCGCGGCCGAGGCGGGTGACGGGCTCGAGCAGCGTGTCGAAGCGACGCAGGGTGGCGGGATCGCGGATCAGATAGCGGTCGTTGCCGCGTCGCAGCCACAGCGCATCGCCGCCGCCGGTCTGGCGCCTGGCCGCCTCGAAATCGTCCGTCGAGCCGCTCATGACGAAATCGGCGCCGCCGCGGGTGCGCACATAGGCCTGGGGCGTCCGGCCGGAGATCTGGACCTGACGGGTGCCGGACGTCGTCGCCGAGGCGACCGATGACGCGATTGCCGGCGCGGCGGCGGCCAGGGCCTCGGACGTCGCGGCGGCCGTGATTTCGGCGATCTCGGCCGAACTGAGTGCGGCTTCGGCCGCCTGCGCCGCCGAGGTGGCGATCTCGGCGATCTCCGCCGGGCTGAGCGCGGCGGCCGCTGCTGCGCTGATCGCCGGGCGCGCAGGCGTTGCAGGCGCTGCCGGTGCCACCGGCAACACGGGGCGCGTGGGGGTTGCGGCCGCGGCCGGCACCGGGGGGACCGCGGAGGCGGCCGGCGCGGCGACCAGCCGCAATGGCAGCACGCCAGCGACGGCGACGCCGAGCAGCAGCAGTGATGCGCCCAGGCGCGAGGAGGAATGCGTGGTCTGGAGCATGGTCAGTCTCCGCTTGAGGCTCAGGAAGGTGGGCGATGCGCTGGCCAGGCACGCAGGCCGGCCAGGTGTGACGCCCAGGCGCACCAGCAGGCGGCCGTAGCCGTGTCGGCAGCGATGGTCGCCGGCGACCACGGCGGCGTCGCAGGCGGCCTCGCGGGCGATGCCGTACTCGCGCACGGCCAGATGCACCAAGGGATGGAAGAACAGCAGGTGGCGCGCCAGTGTCGGGACCCAGCCCAGCCACAGGTCGCCGCGGCGCAGATGCACCAGCTCATGCGTCAGCGCCATGTCCAGTTCGTCGCTGTCGAGCGCGGTCTGGTCGGGCAGCAGCAATGTCGGGCGCAGTGCACCGACCAGTTGAGGCGAGGCAATCTGTGCGGAGATCCGCAGCACCGGCGCGCGGCGCAGGCCGTGGGCCTCGCACGCCAGCGCCAGCGCCTGGGTCAGCGAGGCATCGGTGCAGGGACGCGCGCTGCGGACCAGGGCGCGGGCCTCGCGCCAGCCGCGCAGCGTGCCGACGGCCATCACCAGGACACCGGCGGCCCACAGCGCCGCGATTGCGATCGGCCACAGCGGCGCGGCGACCTGCGGTGCCTGTACGGCGACAATTGCGACGCCGCTGGCGGGCAGGTCCAGCGCCGGTATCGCCGGCGGGGCGGCGGCCGGCAGCCACGGCAGTTCCATCCTGCCGACGGCCAGGCCCAGCACGGCCTGCACGCCCACCAGCCACCACAGCCAGCACTGGCTGGCGGCGGACAGCCGCGGCAGCCAGCGGCACAGCCCCCAGACCACGGCGGCGAGCACCAGTGTGTGCAGGCTGGTCGCGGCCAGGCGTTCGAGCAGTGTCGCGATCATGGTGTCCATGCTCAGTCCTCTCCGCGCTCGGATTGCAGGCGTGCGACCAGTGCCTCGAGTTCGGCCAGTTCGTCATCGCTGACCTTGCCGCGCTTGGACATGAAGGCCACGAACGGGCTGACCGAGCCCTGCAGGGTCTTCTCCACGAAGGCCGCGACCGCGCCCTGGACCACGTCGTCCTCGCCGCGCGTGGCGGCATAGCGATAGACGCCGTCAACGCGGTGGCGCCGCAGATAGCCCTTGGCGCGCAGCCGCTCCATCATCGTGAGAACGGTCGAGCGCGCCAGGCCGCGCGCCTCGCCGAAGTCGGCGGCGACTTCGCCGACCGTCGCGTCGCCTTGCTGTCCGATCGACTGGAGCAAGGCGAGCTCCTGGTCTCCGATCGTGGATCTGGCCATGGTGGTGTTCCCGGTTGACTACAGATGTCGTCAGGCTAGTCGTGACGACAGCTGTCGTCAAGCATGACCGATGGCATGGGCCGGCATTGCGCGCCTGCGGATTGGCCGGGGCTCCACACACGCCCGTCCGCTTGCCGGTGTACGCTGGCCTCGACCGGACCTGCGGAAGACGTCGATGAAGACCGTGCTGGTGGCCAGTTCCAAGGGCGGCGTCGGCAAGACCACGATCGCCACCCATCTCGCCGCGCATGCGGCGCTGGCGGGCGAGTCGACCGTGCTGATCGACGCCGACCCGCAGCACTCGTCCACTCGCTGGGCCGAGCGCCGCGCCGGCCTCGACAGCGCGGTGCTGCCGATCGACGGCAGCGCACGGCACCGCAAGGTCCTGGCGGCAATCCCCGAGGGCACCACGCGGCTGATCGTCGATGCCGCCGCCGGTGCGATGGCCGACGATCTCGACGCCTATCTGGAAGCCGCCGACGCGATCGTGGTGCCGGTGCTGCCGTCGGCGCTCGACATCGATGCGACAGTGGGCTTTCTCAACTCGCTCGCCCGCCACCCGCGCGTGCGCCGCGGCAACACCCGCGTGGGCCTGGTCGCCAATCGGCTGCGGCCGTGGACCAACGCTTCGCAGCAGGCACTCGACCTGCTTGCGCAATGGCCATATCCGGTGGTCGCGCAACTGCGCGACAGCCAGGCCTACGTGATGCTCGTGGGGCTGGGCCGCAGCCTGTTCGACTACCATTCGGCGCAGGTGCGCGAGCATCAGGACGATTGGACACCGCTGCTGAAGTGGCTGAAGAAGTAATCGCGCACCCGATCCCGACCCGACGACGAGACCGCCACGCCCATGCGCGAACTGATCCTGCTCCGCCACGCCCACGCCGACCCTGCGCTGCCCGGACAGGCGGACATCGACCGTCCGCTGTCGGCCGAGGGTCTGGCCGAGGCCGAGGCGGCTGGGCGCTGGCTGCGCGACAAGGCGCTGGTCCCCGATTGCGTGCTCTGCTCGCCGGCCAGGCGCACGCGCGAGACGCTCGAAGCGGTGCTGGGCGTGGTCGGCTATGTCGATCAGCGTCTGGAACCGGCGATCTACGAAGCCACACCCGGCACGCTGGCCGGCCTGGTCGACGACCATCGCGAGGTCGGGCGGCTGCTGCTGGTTGGCCACAACCCGGGCCTCGAACGGCTTGCGGCGTTGCTGCACAGCGGCCAGTCGGGCGACTACCGCGGCATGCCGCCAGGCGGCATCGCGGTGTTGAGCCTGCGCGACGACGCCGCGGTCGAGCCGGGCGTCGCCGACCTGTCGGCGTTCTGGTGGCCCTGACCGTCACGTTCGGAACGATGGCAACGACACCGGCGTGCATTGCGTGTGCAGGTCACAGGCCTTCGCCGGTTGCACCGTGGCTGCTGTCGGCCGGTCTGTGGCTGTCGGCGATCGCGGCCGTGCCGGCGTTGGCCGGCGAGACCCGCGCGCTGGTGCTCGACACCGCGCGCTCGGACATCGGCTTCCAGTTGCGCACGCGCTGGGGCCAGCAGCTCGAAGGCCGGTTCGACGATTGGCACGGCGAGATCGTGTTGCTGCCTGACGGCCACCATCAGGTGCGCTTGACGCTGCCCACCGGCGGCGTGGAAATCGTCGGCAGCCGCAGCTACACCCGCATTACCCGGGGTGCCGGTTTCTTCGATGTCGAACGCCATCCCGAAGTGAGGTTCGTCTCCGATCCCTATCCGCCGACGCTCGCCCGCGAGGGGGGCGCGATGACCGGCGTGCTGAGCATCCGCGGGATCGCCCAGCGCGAGACGTTCCGGATCGCGCCGGCCGAGTGCGCGCGGCCGGCCGTGGACTGCGACGTCGTCGGCGAGGGCGATGTCCGCCGGAGTCGTTACGCGATGGACCGCTGGGGCTACGCGCTGTCCGACCAGGTCCGCTTCACACTGCGGATCCGGGCGGTGGAGCCGCACTGATGCGCTGGATCGGACGTGCCTTGCTGCTGGCGGCGACGCTGGCCACCGGCGCCTGTACGACGCTCACGTCCGCGCAGCGCGAGCGCGCGGCGCAGATCGCGCTCGAGGCGCGCGACACCACGATCGTGTGCGAGCGCGCCGACGCCTGCGCAACCCCGTCGCCGTTGCGCGAACTGGGCGTGCGCGCATTCGCGCGCAGCGCGCCGGAGGCGCCGCATCATGCCGCGCTGCTGCTCGAGTACGGGCAGGATGCATTGATCGCGCGGCTGGACCTGATCCGCGGCGCGCAGCGCACGCTCGATGTGCAGACCTACATCTTCGACGAGGACGATTCGGGTCACCTGGTGCTCGAGGAGCTGTTGGCCGCCGCCCGTCGCGGTGTGCGCGTGCGGCTGCTGGTCGATCAGCTCTCGGCGCTGCGCACCGTCGAGACCCTCACCGCCCTGGCCGGTGCGCATGTCGGTTTCGAGCTGCGCATCTACAACCCGGTACTGGGCCGCGCGCGCATCAGTTATCCGCGCTACGCACTGGCTGCGGCGTGCTGCTGGCGCCGGCTCAACCAGCGCATGCACAGCAAGGCGCTGCTGGTCGACGGTTTGGTCGGCATCACCGGTGGCCGCAATTACCAGGACGACTATTTCGATTGGAACGACAGCTTCAACTTCCGCGATCGCGATGTCCTGGTCGCCGGCCCGGTGGTGGCCGACATGGCCGAGAACTTCGAGGCGTTCTGGCAGTCGTCGCTGAGCACGCCGGTCGAGCAGCTCACCGATGTCGGTCGCCAGCTGCTGCGCGGCGGCGTGCCCGATGTGTCGTTCCTGGACTATGCGCGGCCCGAGCGCGTGGCTTCGGTCTCGGCCGACGCCAGCGACGCGGTGCTGGTGCAGCAGCGCCTGGCCGCGGCCGCGCTCGAGGTGGGCGAGGTGGAATTCATCGGCGACCTGCCGGCCAAGCACAAGCGCGACCACGAGCGCGCGCAGGACGCGACCGCCGCCACGCCGCGGCTGCGCGAACTGATCGAGTCGGCCGACCAAGACGTGCTGCTGCAAACCCCGTACCTGGTGCTGTCCAAGCCGGCCGAGCACATGTTCGCGGACCTGCGCGAGCGGCCCGATCCGCCGCAGGTGACCGTGTCCACCAACAGCCTGGCGGCGACCGACTCGTTCATCACCTACGCGCTGTCCTACAAGTACAAACGCCGGCACCTGCGCGATTTCGGCTTCCACATCTACGAGTACAAGCCGTTTCCCGAGGATGCGCCGATCGACCTGGAAGCGACCGGCGCGGTCGGGATCTCCTGGAACGCCGATGGCAGCGTCAACATCGAGCGGAGCGGAGCGGAGGGCGTGGCGACGACACGTGAGGCTGCGCTGGCGGCCAGGCCGGCCAGTGCGCCACCGCTCACGCGCGAGTACTCGGCGCTGCGCTACGCCGGCATCGGCGTGAACCGGCGCGTGCCGCTCAACCGCGCCGGGGTGCGGGTCGGGCTGCATGCCAAATCGATGGTGATCGACGATCGGGTCGGCGTCGTCGGCACGCACAACTTCGACCCGCGCGGCGACACGCTCAATACCGAAAGTGCGATCGTCATCGCCGACCCTGCATTCGCGCGCCGGCTGGCGGCGAGCATCCATCGTGACATCGCGCCGGCGAACTCGTGGACCATCGCCCGGCGCGACAAGCCGGCGTTCTTCTCCGGCATCGATTACACGATGGCGAAGATCTCCGAGCGATTGCCGGTGTTCGACCTGTGGCCCACGCGCTATGCGACCAGCTACGAGTTCCAGCCCGGACCCGATTGCCCGGCGCCACTGTCGCCCGACGATCCGGGCTTTCGCGCCTGCTATGCGCCTGTCGGCGATTTCCCCGAGGTCAACCTCGGCTGGCGCAGCCTGCTGACCCGGATCTCGACGGCCTTCGGGGCGGGTCTGGTGCCGATCCTGTAGCGAACGCAGGCCACGGCGCGCCCGCCGTGGAGACGTCTTGCGCGGGCCGCGGGCGTGACGTGCGTGCTCTGATCCCGTTGGGATGCCCCGTGCGTCCGCAACGTGCGCCGCGCCCGGCTTGGAGGGCGCCTTGCTCGTGGCGCGGACGTGCCGGACGGCCGTCTTGAATAAACGAAAGCTGAACAATCGCTGCGGCCGGGCCGAGTATGACGTCCGGCACATGGTGTTCTCGAACGGTGGTGTTGTAGTCTACCAACACACCGAAGCACAACCACACCGGAGCACGACCATGCAGACCCAGACCGCCCCCGCCCGCACCGCCCCCAACGCTGCCTATGTCCGTCCGTTCGGCATTGGCTACGGCCGCAGCAGCGGTTACGGCACGCCGCGCAGCTACAGCCAGTCGTCGGTGCCCAGCCGCTTCCGCGTGGCTTGACCGGCTCTTCCGCCTTCGTCTCCTGGACCTTCGCCATGACCCGCATGCTCGCCATCGTTGACGCTGCCGCGCGCCTTGCCCCGATGTCTTCATTGCCGCGCCAGATCGGCCGCGCGCAGGCCGCCCGCCGCTGGCGCGGCACCGGGGCCCGCGGTCGCGATGCCGGGTCGCTGCCGCAGCGGTTCCGTTTCGCCTGATCCGCCGGACCGACCGCGACGTCCAGGCCGCGCGACGCCGACCCGTCGCTGCCGCCCGGCCGCACCGCAACGCAGCGGTGCATGCGCCACGTCGAGGAACGGCCTAAGCTGGCGCGTTCCCGCCCGGAGTTCCGCGCCGCATGTTCCGCAGCGACACCACGGTCGAGCAGCTCAACGCGCTGTCGGCCAATACCGCGATCGTCGCGCTCGGCATCGTCTTCACCGAGATCGGCCCCGATTACCTGCGTGCGACCATGCCGGTCGATGCGCGGACCCACCAGCCCTACGGGCTGCTGCACGGCGGCGCATCTGCGCTGCTGGCCGAGACGATCGGCAGCACCGCCGGCGGCCTGGCCGCGCCCGAGGGCTGCGGCGTCGTCGGCATCGAGATCAACGCCAACCATCTGCGCGGTGTGCGCAGCGGCACCGTCACCGGGACCGCGCGCGCGCTGCACGTGGGTCGCAGCACGCAGGTCTGGGACATCCGCATCGAAGATGCCGACGGTCGGTTGGTCTGCGCCTCGCGGCTGACGCTGGCGGTGATCCCCAAGCCGTGAGCGCGTCCCTGCTCGGCAGTGGCGCGTCCAGGACCGGTTTGGGTATGGTGCGCGCATGACGTCCTTCCCCATTCATGCCGGCACCGGCGGCCCGTCGGTGCGCGCTTTGCGCTATGCGTATCGCGTGCCGATGCTGCTGTGGCACGTCTTCGTGCACTTGCCGCTGGTGCTGTTGTCGATGGTGCCGCCGATCGGCGCGCGCACGCTGCGCAGCGGTGAGCGGATCGATCACCGGATGATCCGCTGGTGGCAGGGCGGGCTGATGCGGGTGTTCGGTTTCCGGATGCGTCGGATCGGCACCCCGTTGCCGGGTGCGACGCTGTTCGTCGCCAACCACGTGAGCTGGGTCGACATCGTCGCGCTGCACAGCCAGCGGATGATGGGCTTCGTCGCCAAGCGCGAGATCGCCGGCTGGCCGGTGGTGGGCTGGCTGGCCGCGCGCGGGGAGACCATCTTCCACCAGCGCGGCAACCAGGAGTCGCTGGGCGGGGTGCTGCAGGAAATGCTCGCGCGGCTGCGCGCCGGACGCCCGGTCGCGGTGTTTCCCGAAGGGCGCACGCGTGGCGGCACGCATGTCGGCCCGTTCCACGCGCGCATCTTCCTGGCCGCGGTCGAGGCCAATGTCGCGGTGCAGCCAGTCGCGTTGCGCTACGGCGTCGGCGGCGCGGCGCAGACGATCGTGGCGTTCCGTGAGCGCGAGTCGTTCTTCGCCAACTTCCTGCGCTTGCTGGGCGAGGCGCCGCGGCAGGCCGACGTGATCTTCCTCGAGCCGATCCTGCCGGGCGAAGGCGAGGGCCGGCGCCGGATCGCCGATGTCTCGCGCGAGCGCATCGTCGCCGCGCTGGAGGCGGCGGGATGAGCGCGGCGCATCCGTCGGCGACGGCGGATGCGGACCGGCTGCCGGGCGCCGATGGCGGCCTGCGCGGCAGCGACTACGCGCCGCCGGCTTGGCTGCGCAGCCCGCATGTGCAGACCGTGCTGGGCAGCAGCCCCTGGCGCCGCCGACGCGGCGCCCGGCTGCTCGCGGCGACCGGCGCGGTGACCACCGAGCATCTGGTCGACGGCGGCGAGGGCGTGCGCCTGCACGGTCTGCATTCGGTGGTGCCCGGCACCGCGTCGCGCGGGCTGGCCCTGCTGCTGCACGGCTGGGAAGGCAGCACCGAATCGAGCTACATGCGCCTGACCGCGGCGCGGATGCTCGAGCGCGGTTACGAGGTGTTCCGGCTGAACTTCCGCGATCACGGCGGCAGCCATCACCTCAACGAGGCGATCTTCCATTCCAACCGGATCGACGAGGTCGTCCATGCCGCGCTCGACGTGGCGCGGCGCTTTCCTGCCCGGCCGATGGTTGCGGCCGGCTACTCGCTCGGTGGCAACTTCGTGCTGCGCCTGGCGTTGCGCGCGCCGGCGGTCGGCCTGCAGCTGGCCGGCGTGGCCTCGGTGTGTCCGGTGGTCGATCCGGCGCGCACGATGGTGTACATGGAGCGCGGTCATGGGCTGTACCTGCGGCATTTCGAACGCACCTGGCGTGCGTCGCTGCGGCGCAAGCGCGCGCTGTTCCCCGACCGCCATGCATTCGACGATGCCACCTTGCGCCTGGGCATGCGCGAGCTGACCGAGTGGCTGGTCCAGACCCACACCGATTTCGGCACGCTCGACAACTACTTCGATGGCTACTCGGTCGCCGGCGACCGCCTGGCCGGCCTGCAGGTGCCGACCGACATCCTGATGGCGGCCGACGATCCGGTGATTCCGCTCGACGCGTTCCACACCCTGGCATTGCCGGCGCATGCCCGCATCGAACTCAGCCGCTGGGGCGGGCACTGCGGCTTCCTGCTCGATGCCCACCTCGACGGGTTCGCCGAACGCTGGGTCGCCGCGCGACTCGACGCACATGCCGACGCGGCACGCGAGGCGGGCACCCGCACCCGCCTGGCGAGCGCGATCGGCAGCGACCTGGCGCCCGGCGCCGGTTGAGCGGCGCCGCGCAGATCACTTCCCCGCATCGCGGACGTCGGCGCGCGCAGCGCGACGGACGGAGGCACGCGCTCCGGCCGTCAGCAGATGGCCCGCTACAATGGCCGGCCCAGCCAGACGGACGGCGCCACGCCGGCACCAGCATGCAGCAACAGATCCTCGATGCCCTGCGCCGCGGCGCCCACGATGACGCCGCCGCGCTCGCGCGCCAGGCCCTGGCCGATGCGCCCCGCGATGTCGGCCTGTTGCGCGCCGCCGCGCTTGCGTTGCGCACGGCTGGCGACCGCGATGGCGCGCTGGCGGCGATCGACGCCGCGCTCGCCGATGCGCCCGACGAGGCCGAGCTGCACTTCCAGCGTGCGGGCATGCTGCTCGACGCACGCGACATCGAGGCCGCGCAGGCGGCGTTGTCGCAGACGGTGTCGCTCGATCCCAACCAGTTCGGCGCCTATGTGATGCGCGCGCAGCTGGCGATCGGCCGCGGCGATCTCGACGAAGCCGAGCAGCAGCAGAAGCTGGCCGAGCGCGTGGCGCCCGAGCATCCGTGGACGACGATGCTCGCCGGCGCGATCGCCTCGCGCCGCGGCGACCACGACCGCGCGCTGGGCCTGCTGTCGCATGCCTCCGGTCAGGCGCCGGACGACCTGCAGGTGCTGCACGCGCTGGCCTTCGGCTATCTCGCGGCCGGGCACCTGGCGTTCGCCGAGCAGGCGTTCCGCCGCGTGATCGAGAAGACCGGCCAGGCGCCGCTGCGCGGGCTGCTGGCGCAGATCGTGCTGCAGCAGGGCCGTCCGGCCGACGCCGCCGACGTGATCGCCGAACTGCTGGCCGATCCGGCGCAGGTCACCCCGGCGTGGCAGACGCTGGGCGGCGAGCTCGAACTGGAGGCCGGGCGCCCCGAGCGCGCCGCGCCGCTGCTCCACGCCGCGTTCGCCGCGCATCCCGAGTCGCGCCGTGCAACCCATGCGCTGGTCCAGCTGTGGAGCAGGACCGACGCTGCGGACGATGCCCGCAGCACGCTCGATGCCGCGCTCGCCGCCGCGCCCGAGCACGATCACCTGTGGCTTGCGCGGCTGGCGTTCGAGCCGTTCGCCGGTGAGGCCGCGCGCAGCATCGTCGAGCGCTGGAACGCGCGACGTCCCGATCATCTGCCGGCGTTGCAGGCGCGCCTGTCGCTGGAGACCGGCGCCGGCGACATGGAGGCGGCCGAAGCGGTCGCGCGTGCGGTCACCGCACTGCGGCCCGGCCATGGCGCAGCCAATGAGTTCCTGTTCAACCAACTGCTCGCACGCGACCCGGATGCGGCGGTGACCTTTGCCGAAGGCCTGCAGGCGACCGCGCACGACGGCGCCCGCCTGATGCTGCGCCGCTGGGTCGGCCTGGCCCAGGACGCGGCCGGCCGCTACGCCGATGCGGTCGCGACCTGGACCGCGGTCAGCGTCGAGACCAGCGCCGCGGCGAGCGCACCACCCGAGCCGACGGCTGCGCCGGCGCAGTGGCCGGCGGTCGCCGAGACTTTGGCGGCGCAGCCTGCGGCGGTGTTCCTCTATGGCCCGCCCGGCGCCCAGGTCGACCGCGTCGCCGGCCTTCTGCGGCACGCGGTGCGCCAGTTCCGCGCCGACCGGTTCGCCGGTCCGGTCGCCGACGCCTTCCAGGACACGGGCGTGCCGGCCCGGCTCGCTGCGGGCGAATTCACCGCACGACAGATCGTCGACAGCTGGCGCACCCAGTTGCCGGCACGCGACGCCGGCGAGGGCGCGATCGTCGACTGGCTGCCGTGGTGGGACAACGCCTGGCTGCTGGCGCTGCGGTCCGAGTTGCCGCAGGCGCGCTTGCTGCTGGCGCTGCGCGATCCGCGCGACATGCTGCTCGAATGGCTGGCGTTCGGTACCGCGCTGACCATGCGGGTGGACGACGCCCAGGGTGCGGCCGACTGGTTGGCCCGCCACCTGGCGCAGTTCGCCGACCTCATCGAGCAGCAACTGATGCCGGTCACGGTCGTGCGCACCGATGCGCCGACTGCCGATCCGATGGCGGTCGCGGCCGCGCTGGGCGAGGCCCTGGCGCTCGACGGCTTCCCGGTGCCGCCGCCGCAGGCGCTGGGTGCCGATCGCCTGCCCGCCGGACGCTGGCGCGCGTACACCGACGCGCTGGCCGGCCCGATCGCCGCATTGACCCCGGTCGCGGTGCGCTTGGGCTATCCACAGGCCTGACCGCCGCCCCGACTTCCGCCACGCAGGAGACGACACCATGCGCATCCACAGCGACGTTTCGCGCCCGGCCAGCCGATCCCGGCGGCGTTCGCGGCAGGCACGCCCGACGGCTTGGGCGGCAACCGTAACCCGCACTTGGCCTGGGACGAGGTCCCGGCGGGCACGCGTTCGTTCGCGCTGCTGTGCCTGGACCCCGATGCCCCGACCGACCCGTCGCTGGCCGGTCGCGACGATATCGAGATTCCGGTCGAACATCCGCGCGGCACGTTCGTGCACTGGGCGGTGGTCGACCTGCCGGCCGAGCTGCGCGCGATCGAGGCAGGCAGCGCCAGCGACGGCGTGACGCCGGGCGGCAAGCGCCGACCGCCTGGGCCGGCGGGCGCGCGCCAGGGCCTGAACGACTACACCGGCTGGTTTGCTGGCGATGCCGACATGGCCGGCGACTGGTTCGGCTACGACGGCCCGTACCCGCCGCCCAGCGACCTGCGCACGCATCGCTACTTCTTCCGCCTGTTCGCCCTCGATGTCGAACGTCTCGACGTGACCGAGCGCTTCACCGCAGGCGACGTGCAGCGTGCGATCCAGGGCCATGTGCTGGCCGAGGCGACCGTGTGGGGCAGCTATGCGCTGCATCCGCGCGCCACGCCGGCCTGAAGCCCACGCCGCGCGCGGACCGGGATCGGGGTCTGCCGGTCGGGGCGCGCGTCGCGGCGCACGCCCCCATCGATGTCGCGCTCAGCGCGCGACGGTCTCCGACTCGACCACCATGTCGAGCACGTAGGCCTGCGCGGGCGCATCGGCCGGCGGGTCGGCCACATCGAAGCGTTGCACGCGCACGACATTGCGCGTGCCGTCTTCGTGGGTGAAGCCCTCGATCTCCTGGTACAGCGGCGCCCACGGCGCGTCGCCGGCCACGCGCACGCCGTTGGCGTCGTAGCGCACTTCGCGCACCTGCAGGCAGCGGTGGTCGGGGATCAGCGGATGGCTGCAGGCCACGCGCTCGGGCGCGATCTCCAAAAACACCTGCTCGCCCGCGCTGCCGTAGCGCGTGGCGGGCGTGGGCGTGCCGTCGAACGTCAACACGTCGCCGCCTTCGGTCTGCAGCGTCAACCGCGGGGTCTCGCCCTCGGCGATGGTGATGCGATGGGTGCCGGGCAGACGCTGGCCGATCTCGCGCTCGAGCGTCTGCAGCCGCGGGTCTTGGCAGGCCATCATCGTCGAGATCACCTGGTCGACGGTCATGCGGTCGTCGTCGAGCGCGACGTTCGCGCTCATGTTGTTGCAGGCGTTGCGGACCTGGACGCCGCCCTCGCGGAAATCGAGCTGTAACGGCGCGCCGCCCTCGGCCAGGAGGCCCTCGATCCGTGCGCCAGCGCCCGAACGGGCATCCACCAGGCGCCAGTGATAGGCCCCGAGCGTGGCCGTGTGGTCGGCCGGCGCGGCGTCGGGCAGCTCGGCGGCCGCTGCCTGCCCATCCGGCGTCGCAGCGCCATCGGGCGGCGAGGTGGCGGGCGAACAGGCGATCAGGGCGAACGGCAGCAGCAGCGACAGTGCACGACGCATCGGGAGTCTCCTTGTCGATCGAACAGATGGGCCCAAGCTTAACCGGCCCGCCTGCACGCACCCTGTGGACGCCGACGCGCAGGGGGCCCGCGGTTCAAACATCGAAACAGGACATCGTTCGACCCACGCCACCGCCCTTGCCCGGGGATGGTTGGCGCGCATCGCGCGCAGGCGCGACGCGCGGGCCTAGCCGAGGCCTCAAACCCCAGACGGCATCAACAGCAGCAGGCCCAGACCGAGCGCGATGCGGTAGAGCGCAAAGCCGGTGAAGCGATGGCGCTTGATGTAGCCGAGCAACCACTTGACCACGATGAAACCCGTCACCATCGCGGCGACGAAGGCGATCGCGACATCGCCCCAGGCCTCCTCGCCCAGGCCCTGGTCGAGCCACAGTTCCATGAACGCGTAGCCACTGGCCGCGAACATCGTCGGAATGCCGACCAGGAACACGAATTCGGTCGCCGCCGACCGGCGGCTCAAACCGGCCAGCATTGCGATGAAGATCGCCGCCGCCGAGCGCGACGTGCCCGGGAACACGCCAGCCACGACCTGCGCCAGACCCACCAGCACCGCGACCGTCCAGGTCACGTCGCTGCGGTCGGGCCTGCGCTCGGCCAGGCGTTCGGCGACGATCATCCACAGCCCGCCGATCACCAGCGCCCAGGCCACCGGTGTGACGGTCTCGGGCAGCTCCCAGCCGGCCATGCGCACGGGCAGGCCGACCAGCGCGGTGACCAGGAACGCCAGCGCCAGCTTCATCGCGTAGTCGCGGTTGGCGCGTTCGCCAAGGCCAGTGGTCAGGCTCCAGATCCGCTGGCGGAACACCAGCGTGATCGCGACGATCGCGCCGGCCTGGATGATGATGTTGAAGAAATCGGAGCGGGCGCCGAGCCAGTGCTGGGCGATCAGCAGGTGACCGGTGCTGGAGACGGGCAGGAACTCGGTGAGCCCCTCGATGATGCCGAGCAACAGGGCGGAAATCGGGTCGGACACGGGGACTCACGGTGCAGCGGTGGGGGCGGGCAAGCATACGCGCCCGGTCCGGGCGGGGCCAAACCCGGGCCGCGCGCCGGATGCGGGAACGGCCCTGCGCGGTTCAGTCCCGCACGCCCGCCGCCGGCTGCTTGAGTTCGCGATAGCGTGCTATCGCCGCCCGCAGATCGCCGCCGAGCGCGGCCTGGTCGGCCAATTGCTGTTCCAGCACCGCAGTCTGGCGCTCCAGATCCGCGCGCTGGGCGCGGATGCCCGCGACCAGTGTCGCGTCGACGGGCGCGTCGCGCAGCTCCAGATCGGCGGCCTGGCGCAGCAGCGACAGCAGGCTCGCGCGCAGGTTGGCGATGCCCAGGTGCGAGGTCTTGATCGCTTCTTCGACCAGCACGATGCGCTCGCCGTAGGCGCGCCGCAGGTCGGCTTCGGTCGCGTAGGCCTCGACCATCGCCAGCTCCCGCCGCTGCAGCACGCCGCGCGCTTCGGCCTCGCGCTGCGCCTGCGCCTGCGCGGCCTCGGCCGCGCTGCGTTCCTCGTCGGTGAGCGCGCGGCCGATCTCAGCGGTGCGCACGCCGCTGCGGGCGTCGATCTCGGTGCGCGCCGCGTTCACCGCCGAGGCGGGCAGGGCATCGCCGCAGACCCGCCGGCCGCCTTCGTCCCAGCAGTACACCTTGCGGTCGGGCGCCGCGGTCTGCGCCGCTGCGGTGGTAGCGGCGAGCAGCAGCGTGGCTGCCAAAAGTCCCTGCAACGTCATCGTGTGCCTCCCCCGGCGGCGCTGGCGGGCCCTCAGCGCGCCGGGCCGCTTCCGTACTGCGACCGGTAGGCCAGCAGGCGATCGCGTTCGGCATCCAGTGTCGCGTTTTCGCCCGCGAACGCAAGCAGGTCCGACAGCCCGGCGATCGACACGACCGGCACGCCCTGCGCATCGGCCACGCGCTGGGCGGCCGAGCGCGGATCGTCGTCGGTCAGGCGCTCCTGGCGGTCGAGCGCGATCGCGATGCCTGCGACCTGCCCGCCGGCCGCGTCGATCAGTCCCAGCGCCTCGCCGATCGCGGTGCCCGCGGTGATCACGTCGTCGACGATCAGCACCTGGCGGCCATCGAGCGGTGCGCCGATCAAGGTGCCGCCCTCGCCGTGGGTCTTGGCCTCCTTGCGGTTGAACGCGATCGGCAGGTCGCGCCCGCGGCGCGCGTACTCCACGCCCAGCGCGCTCGCCAGCGGAATGCCCTTGTAGGCCGGTCCGAACAGCAGGTCGAAGTCGAGCCCGGCCGCCTCGAGCGCATCGGCGTAGCAGCGCGCCAGCGTCGCCAAGGCTGCGCCCGAGTCGAAGCGCCCGGCATTGAAGAAGTACGGGCTGACGCGGCCGGACTTGAGCGTGAACTCGCCAAAGCGCAGCGCCTGCACGTCGAAGGCGAGCTGCAGGAAACGGGTGCGGTGGTCGGACATCGGCGGCCTGGCGGGGAGGGTGGAAAGCCGAAATGGTAAGGCAACACGCGGGCCCGGCCGCATCGGGGCGCCGTTGCGTGCGATCAATGCCGGCCACGGCCCTGGACGCGCATCCTCGCAGGCGTCATGGAGATGGAGCAGGGCGATGCGGACAGGATGGGTGGTGGGCGTGGCGGCTGCGGTCGCCCTCGCACTGGGCGCGGGCAGTGTCGCACTGGCGCAGCGCGACGACGACGACGGCTTGCGCGCTACCGCGGCGGCGCTGTTCGGCACGGTGGGCGCGGTGCCGACCCAGGTGCGCGGTGTCACGATCACCGAGGAACGGCTCGAGCTGGGGCGGATGCTGTTCTTCGAGCCGCGGCTTTCGCGCAGCCACATCATCAGCTGCAACACCTGTCACAACATCGGGACCGGCGGTGCCGACAACGTGCCCGTCTCGATCGGCCACGGCTGGCAGCGCGGGCCGCGCAACTCGCCGACGGTCTTCAATGCGGTGTTCAATGCCGCGCAGTTCTGGGACGGTCGCGCGGCCGACCTCGCCGAGCAGGCGAAGGGCCCGGTGCAGGCGAGCGTGGAGATGAACAACACGCCCGAGCGCGTGGTCGAGACGCTGCTGAGCATGCCGCGCTACGTCGCGCTGTTCACTGCCGCATTTCCCGGCGACGCCGCACCGGTGAGCTTCGACCACATGGCGCTCGCGTTGGAAGCCTTCGAGGCCACGCTGGTGACCCCGCACGCGCGCTTCGATCGCTGGCTCGGCGGCGAGGCCGATGCGCTCGATGCCACCGAGCGCCGCGGCCTGCGGTTGTTCGTCGACAGTGGCTGCGCGGCTTGCCACAACGGCGCGAACTTCGGCGGCCAGGCGTACTTCCCGTTCGGCGTCATCGCCCGCCCCGGGGCGGAGATCCTGCCCGACGGCGACAAGGGCCGCTTCGCGGTCACCCAGACGGCCAGCGATGCGTACGTGTTCCGGGCCGCGCCGCTGCGCAATGTCGAACTGACCGCGCCCTACTTCCACAGCGGCCAGGTCTGGGACCTGGAGCAGGCGGTCGCGATCATGGGCACCAGCCAGCTCGGCCGCGAACTCGGAACGGCCGAAGTGGCCGCGATCGCCGCATTCCTGCGCACCCTGACCGGCCAGCAGCCCGACATCGCCTATCCGCTGCTGCCGCCGAGCACGGCGACGACGCCGCGGCCGGAGTAGGTGCGCTCTTGGGAGCCGCGGCGATTGGGCGGTGCGGCGGCGATCGGGCGGACTGCCGGTCGTGCGTCGGTTACCCTT
Organism: Luteimonas sp. TWI596; assembly: GCF_039674105.1. Classification (NCBI taxonomy): domain Bacteria; kingdom Pseudomonadati; phylum Pseudomonadota; class Gammaproteobacteria; order Lysobacterales; family Lysobacteraceae; genus Luteimonas; species Luteimonas sp. TWI596. The sequence goes on along the minus strand of NZ_JBDJMU010000015.1, from coordinate 33,688 downwards.
CGCGCCATGAGAATCATCAGTTTCAACGCCAATGGGCTGCGTTCGGCCGCCCGCAAGGGGTTCTTCGACTGGTTCGTCGCGCAGGACGCCGACGTGCTGTGCGTGCAGGAGACCAAGGCCCAGGAGCACCAGCTCGCCGGCCCCGAGTTCCTGCCGGCCGGCTACAAGGCCTGGTTCCGCGATGCGACCACCAAGAAGGGCTACAGCGGGGTCGCGATCTATGCCCGGCGCGAGCCCGACGAGGTGCGCACCGCGCTGGGCTGGGCGCCGTTCGACGATGAGGGCCGCTACATCGAGGCGCGCTTCGGCAACCTGAGCGTGGTCTCGTTCTACATCCCGTCCGGCTCGTCGGGCGATCTGCGCCAGGGCTTCAAGTTCGAGGTCATGGACTGGTTGCGGCCGATCCTCGACGAATGGCTTGCCAGCGGCCGCGACTACGTGCTGTGCGGCGACTGGAACGTCGTGCGCAGCCGCAACGACATCCGCAACTGGACAAGTAACCAGAAGAACTCCGGCTGCACCCCACCCGAGCGCGCCTGGCTCAACGGCATGATCGCCGATGCCTGCGGCGACGGCCTGTGCGATCCGCCGGCAACCGGCTGGCTCGACGCGCTGCGCGTGCTGCGGCCCGAGGCCGCCGAGTACACGTGGTGGAGCAACCGCGGCGCGGCCCGTGCCAACAACGTGGGGTGGCGCATCGACTACCAGTTCGTCACGCCCTCGCTGCGCGAGCGCATCCAGGCCGCCGCCGTCCATGCCGAACCGCGCTTCTCCGACCACGCGCCACTCGTCGTGGACTACCGCGCGTGAGCGCTGCTGCGCCGGCAAGCGCCGGCAAACCGTCGATCTGGCGGGCCTTCACCCAGCCCGCGGCGTGGACGATGTTCCTGTTCGGCTTCGCATCCGGCCTGCCGTTCCTGCTCGTCGCCGGCACGCTCGCCTATTGGCTGCGCGAGGGCGGCATGGAGCTACGCGACATCACGATGATCGCCAGCGCCGGCATGGCGTACTCGTTCAAGTTCCTGTGGGCGCCGCTGGTCGACCGCTGGCGGCTGCCGCTGCTCGGGCGCCTGGGCCAGCGCCGCGGCTGGCTGCTGCTGGCGATGGCGGCGGTGATGGCGGGGTTGCTGGGCATGGCCGCCGTCGGCACCGGACCGCTGGCGCTGTTCGTCGCGCTGACGCTGCTGGTCGCGTTCTCCGGCGCCACCCTCGACATCGCAGTCGACGCCTATCGCGTCGAGATCGCACCGGCCAACGCGCAGGGCGCGCTCGTGGCGACCTATTCGCTGGGCTACCGCATCGCACTGATCGTCACCGGCGCGCTGGCGCTGGTGTTGGCCGACCACGTCGCCTGGCCGATGGTCTACCGGGCGATGGCCGCCTGCATGCTGCTGCCGATCGTTGCCTGCCTGCTGGCGCGCGAGCCCGACGTGGTGCGCGTGCGCGCGCAGAACTGGGCGCAGGGGCTGCGCGAAGGCGTGGTCGAGCCATTTGCGGATTTCTTCCGCCGCTTCGGCGGGAAGGTCGCGCTGGCGATCCTGTTGTTCATCCTGGCGATGAAGATCTCCGACCAGGCGCTGATCGGGGGCATCATCGGCCCGTTCTATCTCGATCAGGGCTTCAGCAAGACCGAGATTGCCGCGGTCACCAAGGTGTATGGCATCTGGATCGGCATCGCCGGTGCGTTTCTGGGTGGCGTGGCGGTTGCGCGCTGGGGGGTGCAGTGGCCGCTGTTCGTGGCCATCGTGCTGGGCGCGGCGAGCAACCTGCTGTATCTGGCACTGATCGGCGCCGACGGCGACCTGACCCGGCTCACGATCGTGATCTCCGGCGAGAACCTGGCGCAGGGCTTCCTCGGCACGGTGGCGGTGGCGTACATGTCGGCGCTGGTCAACCAGCGCTACACCGCCACGCAGTACGCGCTGTTCTCGTCGCTGATCATGTTGCCCGGCAAGCTGCTGGGGTTCTTCTCGGGCTGGATCGTCGAAGTCACCGAAGGCTACGCGGTCTACTTCGTGATCACTGCGGTCGTCGCGGCGCCGGCGTTGCTGCTGTTCTTCTGGCTCAAGCCGCGTGTGCGACTCGGCGAGGACGCCGCGGCCGGTACCCAGGGCGACGCCAGCGCATAGGTCTGGCGCCGCCGTATCGCGGTGTCAGCCTTGCGCGTCGGCGAGCGCACGCTCGGTCGCCGGGGGCGTGTGCAGGCAGGCGTCGGGGTCGCCGTCGAGGCCGGCCGGCATCTGGCAGGTGCGCGGCGCGAAATCGAGCGTGCTCTGCCAGCCGATCCGGCGGTCCGGACGCAAGCCCACCTGCACGTCCACGTCGCGGATCACCACGCGCGCGGTCTGCGGCGCGCCGCCTGCGACTGCCCAGCCGTCGAGTTCGTGGGCGAGCGTCGGGTCGAGCAGGCGATTGTCCTCGAGCAGGCCACGCACCTGGTCCAGGGCCGCGGTGTGCTCGCCGCCGGCGCCGCTGGGCTCGATGTTGACGCTGGCGAGCATGCCGTCCTGCTGGCGGAACGCGACCCGTTCGGCCGGCACCGTCAACAGCCGGCCGTCGGGCAGCCGCAACGTGACCTGGCGCGCCTGCGCGATCGTGTGCTCGCTGGCGAGCGCGCCGTCGCGCTGCGGCCAGGCCAGGTCCACCTGCTCGGCGACGGGCGCCGACAGGTCGATGTGCAACGGCTTGACCAGCGCCGGCGGTGTGTCGATCTTCGCGCAGCCGGCGGCCAGCAGGCTGGCAAGAAGTAGGGCGGTTGCGCCGTGGCGCAGGCGGGGGCGGCTCGTGAAACGCATGGCAGACATCCTGTGGAGGAGACAGCGGGGACCTGGCCGGGCCCGTCTGTGCGGACTTCGGCCGTCGTTGTGGCAAGGCAGGGCCGACGACAGGCGCGTTGCGCCCGCGATGGCGTTGCCGGTGATCCCCCGCGGCGGATGAGACCAGCGCCGGAGTTAAGGGCGCGTCGATAATGCGTTGGCATCGCCGGACGGCCGCGCGTTCCTTGCCGGGTCTACAGCATCGGCCGCCATTGCAGCGACAGGCACGTCCAGGTTGCAGGATCGTAGATCGTGTCGTAGCTCGGCATGGCCGGCCTGCGATGAATCGGATGCATCCAGATCGCGAACACCTGCAGGACGACGTGTCCGCCGTCGCAGCGGATGTCCAGGAACCAAAAATCGGCCTGCGGGTGAGCGTCGGGCAGCTGCGGATAGGGGGTCTCGATCCTGCGCAACGGCGTGCCGCATGGCGACAGCACGAGGACGTTATCGGGTCCGTGGGCACGGTAATCCTGCAACACCACCAGCGACGCCCCATCCGGTGCGCGGATCATCGCCTGTGTCTGCGCATCACAGGCGCGCGTGTGGCGGTGGCCCTGCGCATACCACTCGAACGCGACGACGGCGTACTCGGACGATGTCGCCTGCGCCATCAGCGGCACGTCGGACAGGGGGCGCTGCGGCGAGCGGCGCCGCCCGTTGTGCAGCACCACCTGCAGGTCCTCGATCATGCCGTGCTCGGACGCGCGTGCCATGTCGGATGGATCATCCCGCACGCTGGCTCAGCAGTTCGCGCAGGGTCTGTTTGCCGGCGGCGTCGAGCGCGCCCTCGCGCTGGCGGGCCAAGAGGTCGTCGATGCGCTGCTGCAACACCTGCCGGTCGAGCTGGGCAACGACGTCGCGCAACTCGATTTCCCAGGTCGCCTCGTCGCCCGGCAGCGACTGACTGGCAAGTTTCTGCAGCGCCGTCGCCTCGTCGCGGCCGTCGAAGTGGGCAAGCAGCGAGCCGGTGCTGATGTCGGGGCGCACGCTGGCGACCGCGATCAACTCGGTCAGCAGGTCGATGCCTGGCTGCTGCAGCGCGACGAACGGATACGGCGGTGGCAGCGTCGCGGCCATCGCGGGCTTCTGCAACAGCAGCGCGATCGCGTGGCGCACCAGACTGCGCCGTGGCGCCGGCACCGCGCGTCCACCGCGCGGCATGCGCGCGGGCAGCGCGGGCGCCGACGCCGCAGGCCGGCCCAGTCCGGTGAGCTCGGTCAATCGCTGACGCATCAGATCGGCGAAGGCGCCGTCGGGAATCTGCGCCAGCATCGGTTTGGCGCGCTCGGCCAGTCGGGCCTTGCCGTCGAGCGTCGACAGCGCGATGCCATCGCCGATGGTGTCGAAGAAGAACGTCGACAACGGTGTGGCCTGCGCCAGTCGTGCCTCGAAGCCCTGCACGCCCTCCTGGCGCACGATGGTGTCCGGGTCCTCGCCGTCGGGCAGGAACAGGAAGAACGCCTGGCGGCCGTCGCGCATGCGCGGCAGCACCGATTCCATCGCGCGCGTCGCTGCGCGCCGACCGGCGGCGTCGCCGTCGAAGCAGAAGTACACATCGGCCGCGTTGCGGAACAGCAGCTCGGCGTGGTCGGGCGTGGTCGCCGTGCCCAAGGTGGCGACCGCCTGCGGCAGGCCGTGCTGGAACAGCGCGACCACGTCCATGTAGCCCTCCACGACCACCAGCCGCTCGATCTTCTGGTTGGCCTGGCGCACCTGCCACAGGCCGTAGAGCTCGCGGCCCTTGTGGAACAGCGGCGTCTCGGGCGAGTTGAGGTATTTGGGCGAATCCTCGGCCGCCAGCACCCGGCCGCCGAACGCGATCGGCCGTCCGCGGCGATCATGGATCGGAAAGATCACCCGGTCGCGGAATTTGTCGTAGCTGTGCCCGCGTTCGTTCTTCGACAGCAGGCCGACCTTCTCCAGCACCGAGATGCGGCGCGTGTCGTCCTTGCCCAGCGCATCCTTGAGCGCCGAGAACCCCTCCGGCGCGTAGCCGATCGCGAACTGCTCGCGTATCGCCTCGTCGACGCCGCGACGGTCGAGGTAGGCGCGCACCTTGTCGCTGCCGGCCAACTGCCGCCGGAAGAACCGGGTCGCGGCCTCGAGCGCCTCGTACATCGGCGCGCTGTCGGGCCGCGCCTCGCGTTGCGTCGTCTCGCGCGGGATCTCCATGCCGGCGCGCTTGGCCAGTTCGTCCACCGCATCGAGGAACTCGAGACGGTCGTAGTTCATCAGGAACGAGATCGCAGTGCCATGCGCCCCGCAGCCGAAGCAGTGGTAGAACTGCTTAGTCGGCGAGACGGTGAAGCTGGCCGAGCGTTCGTCGTGGAACGGGCAGCGCGCCGCGTACTCCTTGCCCTGCCGCTTGAGCGGCACGCGCGCATTGATCACCTCGACGATGTCCGTCCGGGCGAGCAGGTCGTCGATGAAGGCGTCGGGGATACGGGCCATGTCAGGAGCGCATCAAGCGTTCGAGCAGCAGCGTCTGCAGGTCGCGGCGGCTGTCCAGGACCGCGACGATATGCACCGTGTCAGTGCCCGGCAGATAGAGGATCCGCCACGGCTTGACGACCAGTTCCCGGTACTGCGAGAGACCGGCGTCGCCGAGCTCAGGCACGATGCGCCCCCGCTCGCTGTGGCGTTCCAGGGTCGCGGCACGCTGCTGCAGCGTGTCCAGCATCGCCAGCGCCGCATGCGGATTTTCGGCGGCGATATAGTCGACGATGGCGGACAGATCCTGTTGGGCGGTCTGCGTCCAGTGGACCGCACGTTCAGCCATGCCCGGCGTCCAGCCGGGCGCGCAGCTCGGCGAAGACCTCGTCTTGCGGCTGGGTGCGACCTGTGCGGATGTCGGCCTCGCCCTGGGCGACCAGCTTCATCATCAACAGGCTCTGCTGCTGGCGCTGGTAGCTCTCGTAGCTCTGCACCACGGCGGCGCCGCGCCCGTTCTGCGTCAGGATCACGGCCTGCCGGTCTTCTTGCAGCTGTTTGAGCCACTGGCTGGCCTCGGACTTGAAGTCGCTCAGGCTGATGACGGATTCGGTCATGGCGATCGCCCTGCAAGGACTGAATTTGGTCCAAGTATAGTCCGATCGCGTCTCGCTGCGCGTGCGGCTGTCAGCCCGCGCTTGCGTTCGTTCCGGCGGCCTGCCGCTCGGCGCGTTTGCGCAGCGCGCGGTCGACCGATGCCCGGCGCAGGCGCTCGTCGACGACCGCGGTGATCAGCGCGCCGACGAAGAAGATCGTCGCCGCGTAGTACATCCAGATCAGCAGGATCACCAGGGTGCCGAACGAGCCATAGGCGCTGCCCGGCGCGGCGTGGGTGATGTACAGCCCGATCGCCCAGCGCCCGAACACGAACAGAACCGAGGTGATGAGGCCACCAAACAGCGCCTGGCGCCAGCGCACGCGTCGATCGGGCAGGTAGTGGTAGAGCAATGCGAACGCCAGCGAGTAGAGCACCAGCATCAGCGTGTTGCCGATCAAGGGCAGCACCGTCGGCACGTTGGCGAAGATCACCTCGACCGCGGTGGTCAGCAGGGTCGAGGCCAGCACCAGGAAGCCGAGTGCGAACACCACGCCCGCCGAGAACACGCGCTTGCGCAGGAACGCCTTCAACCCGCCGGGAATGTGGCCGCTGTCGGTCTTGAAGATCAGGTTCAGCGTGCCCTGCAACTGCGCGAACACCACCGTCGCGCCGACGAACAGCAGCAGCGTGCTCCACAGGCCCGCGAGCGAGCCGACATCGGGCTGTTCGTTGGCGTTCTGGATGACCGTGCCCGCCACCGTTCGCGCGCCTTCGCCGGCGAGCTCGCCGATCTGCTCGAGCAGGGCGTCCTGCGCCGGGGGATACAGTGACGCAGTGATCCACAGCACCAGCACCAGCAGCGGCGCCAGCGAAATCAGCGTGTAGAACGACAGCGACGCGGCCTGGGTCAGCAGGTCCGCGTCGACGAAGCGCTTGACCAGCGTCGCCGGCACGCTGTCCTCGACGCGTTCGACCGTCCTGTCCAGGCGCCGGCGCGCGCGCGACCAGCGCGTATGCGGCACGGGGGCGGTATCGGCGGTTTCGGGCGAGGACGGCGGGGGGCTGGGTACGTTCATGCGGTCGGTCGTGATCGGGGCCGGGCGTGCGATCTGCGCGGAGCTGTCCGTTTCCGGCGTGGCCGTCACTCTAAGCGCGCGGCGGTATGGGCGCGTGATGAACACGCCGCATGCGCGCCGCCGCTCAGCCGATCACGCGTTCGAACGGCGGCAGCGCATCGAGGATGCGCTTGCCGTAGCGACGGGTCAGCAATCGCGAATCGAGGATCACCACGCGGCCGGTGTCGCTGGACGTGCGGATCAGCCGGCCGGCGAACTGGGTCAACGTGCGCAGAGCGTGCGGCACTGCGATCAGGTTGAACGGATTCAGGCCACGGGCCTCGAGCCATTCGCCGAGCGTCGCGGTCTGCGGGTCGGTCGGCACTGCGAACGGGACCTGGGTGATGACGACCGTCGTGCAGGCCTCGCCGGGCAGGTCGAGGCCCTCGCCGAACGAGTTGAGTCCGAACAGCACCGAGCCCTTGCCGGCGGCGACGCGCTCCAGGTGCGCGGCGACGACCTGCGACTTGTTGCCCGCGCTCTGGAGCTGGATCGCGCCGCGGCGCGAAGCGGGCATCAGTTCGGCGACCTTCTCCATCTTCCAGCGCGAGGTGAACAGCACCATGCTGCCTTTCTTCCAGTCCAGTTCGCGCGCCAGCCAGTCGGCGACCGCCTTGGGATGCCCTTCGCGGTCGTCGGGCGGCACCGGGAACGGCGGCACCACCAGTTGCGCCTGGCGCGGCAGGTCGAACGGGGAGGGCAGCGACGCGGTTTCGGCGTGCTCGGGCAGGCCGGTGTCGATCGCGAACGACTGGAAATCGCCGCCGCCGGTCAGCGTGGCCGAGGTCATGACCACCGAATCGACCTCCTTCCACAACAGCGTGCGCAGCACATGCGCGGCCGACACCGGCGAGCAGTGCAGCGCGAGGTCGCCTTCGCGCGTCGCGGTGACCCAGCGCGCCATCGGCGGTGCGCCATCGCGGTCTTCGCGGCGCCAGCCGGCCCACAGATCGTGCTGCTGCTCGACCATCTCCAGTGCCATGCCCAGGCTGCGTTGCAGCTTCTCGCGCGCCGGGTCGTCCTGCTTGGCGCGCGCGACCGCCTGCTGCGCGGCGTGCACCCAGTTGAGCAGTGCGCGGGTGTCCTCGGCCAGCGTCTCGATCGCCGGTGCCCAGTCGGCCGGCAGCCGCCCCAGCGGCGCGCGCCACATCGGTTCACGCTCGCCCGGCTCGGGTTGCCAGACCCGGTCCACGTCCAGTTGGAACGCCTTGAGCGCCTTCGACACCCGCACCGCCAGGTCGATCGCCTCGTTGGGCAGCAGTGTGCCGATGCGCTCCTTGTCGACCAGGCGGTAACTGCCCGCGATCAGGATCTGCATGCGGCCGGTGCGCTTGGCCATGTCGGCCAGCGGCAGGCGCGCGGCGCCCTGGTCGATCGCGACGTTGGCCACGTGATGGCCCTCGTCGAGCACCAGCAGCATCTCGCCGGGCGGTGCCAGCAGCGGCTGGCCGTTCTCGACATCGCCCATCGCCAGCGACGACAGCAGCAGCGCGTGGTTGGTGACCACGATCTGCGCCTCGCGCACGGTGGTGCGCGCACGCAGCACCGGGCATTGCTGGGCGAAGCTGCAGCGCCGGCCTGCACAGCCCGACGCCGGCGTGGTGATACGCGAGCGCAGCGCCGGCGACACCGGCTCGGGCGCGGCATCGAGATCGCCGTCCCACAACCGGTCGGCATGCGCTTCGAGCAGGCGGTGCGCGGCATCGACCTCGTGCGGCGCCAGCGGGCGATCAAAGAGCTGGCGCTCGAAGTCGCCGCCCTCGTCCGGCCCGGCGTCGCCCGGCAGCAACGTGCCCTGGCTGTGCTCGACATGCAATTCGGCGGCGTTGCGGGTGCACAGATAGCGGGTGCGGCCCTTGGCCAGCGCGACCTTCGCCTCCAGCCCGGTGGCGGCGAGGAACGCAGGAATGTCGCGCTCGACCAACTGCGACTGCAACGCGACCGTGCCGGTGCTCACGACGAGCTTCTTCTTCGTCGCCAGCGCGATCGGCACGCCGGCCGTCAGGTAGGCGAGCGACTTGCCGACGCCAGTCGGTGCCTCGGCCACGCCGATGCCGCCCGAAGTCGCGAGCGCGCGCGAGACCAGCCCGATCATCGCGCTCTGCGAGCGACGCGTACTGAAGCCGGGCGTGTTGGCCTGGAGCTTCGCGTACGCGGCACGGATGTCGGCCTTCAATGCCTCGGTGAGGACGCGCGGCGGCGCATCGGCCGCGGGCCGGGCCGGCGGCTGGAGTTCGGGTTCGCCCATGCGCGCATTGTCCCACGGCCGGTCGCACCGATTGAGCGGGCCGCCGGACATGAACGAGGGCGTCTAGCCTGCCTGAGGGGATCGTCGCCGAGCGGGCGGCTTGACGGCGAGCGTTGCATGGCTGCGACGATGCATCGTGGCGGTGCCGCTTCCGTGCATCGGGGGCCGCGCCCATCGTGAGGCGTGATCCCGCTCCCAGGTGCATCCCATGTCCCCGCTGCCCGCACTGTACGTCTCCCACGGCTCGCCGATGACCGCGCTCTCGCCCGGTCGTGTCGGCGTGCGGCTGGCCGAACTGGCGCGCGACCTGCCGCGACCACGCGCGATCGTCGTGGCGTCGGCGCACTGGCTGGCGGTGCGGCCGCTGGTCGGCGGCGCCGCGCAGCCGGAGACCGTCCACGACTTCGGCGGCTTTCCGGAGGCGCTCTATGCCCTGCGCTATCCGGCGCCGGGCGCCCCGGCGCTCGCGAAGGACATCGCCGCGCGCCTGGCGGGGGCCGGGCTACCTGCCCAGGTCGATCCACAGCGCGGTCTCGATCATGGCGTCTGGGTGCCGCTGCGCTTGCTCCATCCCGAGGCCGACATCCCGGTGGTGCCGCTGTCGATCCAGCCCGCACTCGGGCCGGCGCATGCCCTCGCGCTCGGTCGCGCGCTGGCGCCGTTGCGCGCGCAGGGCGTGCTGGTGGTCGGCTCGGGCAGCATCACCCACAACCTGCACGATTGGCGCGGCAGTGACGGCAGCGAGGCGCCGTATGTGCGGCCGTTCACCGACTGGATCGAAGCGCGGCTGCGCGCCGACGATCTGCCGGCGTTGCTCGATTATTGTCGGCAGGCGCCGTTCGCGGCCCAGGCGCATCCGACCGACGAGCATCTGCTGCCGCTGCTCGTGGCGATGGGCGCGGCCGGCGGCGACCGGCTCGGCGCACAGCGCATCGAGGCTGGCATCGACATGGGGTTCCTGGCGATGGACCTCTACCGCTTCGATGGCGCCAGCGGGGCCTGAGGCGCGGCCCACCGCCAGGCGCGCCAGGCAGCGCGGTCGTCGAAGTGCGCCGCGTAGTGCGACTGCACGTGCCGGCTGATCCAGGTCGACAACCCACGGCCGGCGTGCGCTGCCGCGCACAGCGCCGCGAAGTGCCGCGCGCCGATGTCCCGGCGCCTGTACACGTAGACCGGGCCGTGCCCGAACTCGACCGCGATCGCGTCGTCGTCGATCGCGTAGGCGGTGACGCCGCTGTCACCGTGGCGGTTCGCGTACCGTTGCAGGGCCGGCCCTGTCATCGTGCGGCCGCAATGCGCCGGGCGTCGGATGCGCGCCGGCGGTTGTGGCTCAGGCCACCGCCGACTGCAGCGCGGCGGTCGCGGCCTCGACGCTGGCGATGAGTTCCTGCTGGCGGAACGGCTTGCCCAGGATCGTCAGGCCCGCGTCGAACTCGGCCATGCTGGTGTACCCCGAGACGATGACCACCGCCGTTCCCGGCAGCCGGTCGCGCACGGTCCGAGCCAGCTCGGCGCCGGTCATGCCGGGCATCAGGTGGTCGGTGACCAGTACGTCCGGCGCCAGGCCGCTCTCGAGCGCGGCCAGCGCCTCCTCGGCCGAGCCGGCCTCGATCACGCGGTATCCCATGTCGTCGAGCGCATCGGCGGTGCACATGCGCACGGCGTCCTCGTCATCGACCACGAGCGCGGTCCCGCGGTGTTCGTCTGTCGTATCCACGTCATCGTCCTCGTTGCTGTCTGCGTTCGCGGCCGCGCGGCGGGTGCCCACCGGTAGCCAGAGTTCCATGGTCGTGCCCTGCTGGGGGGCGCTGGCGATCGCCAGCTGGCCGCCGAGCTGGGAGGCCAGGCCGTGCGCCATCGACAGGCCCAGGCCGGTTCCGCGGCCGATGCCCTTGGTCGAGAAGAACGGCTCGATCGCGCGTGCGCGCGTCGCCTCGTCCATCCCGTGGCCGGTGTCGGCCACCGAGACGACGACATAGTCGCCCGGGGCCAGCCCTTCGGCATGTGTCTCGTGATCGATCTGCGCATTGCGCGCGCCCAGCGTCAACACGCCGCCGTCGGGCATCGCATCGCAGGCATTGACGCTCAGGTTGAGCAGCGCCATCTCGAGCTGGTTGGGGTCGGCGATTGCGGGGGGCAGGTCGTCTGCGATGTCGAGCGTCAGCCGGATGCGCGGGCTGCTGGAGCTGCCGATCAGTTCGGCCATGCCCGCGACCAGCGGGCCGACCTCGACGTCGATCGGCTGCAGCGGTTGCCGCCGCGCGAACGCGAGCAGGCGCTGCACCAGCGTCGCGGCGCGTTCGGCCGAGCGCTGGGCGACGGCGACCATGCGCTCGCGGCGCTCCGGACGCGCATCGGGGTCTGCGGCGAGTTCGAGCGCGCTGAAGATCGGCGTGAGCAGGTTGTTGAAGTCGTGCGCGACGCCGCCGGTGAGCTGGCCCATCGCCTCGAGCTTCTGCGACTGGCGCAACGCCTCCTCGACTCGCCGCCGCTCGGTGGTGTCGATCGCTTCGGGGACGACCGAGATGATCCGCCCGTTGGCGTCGCGAATCGGCCGGATCGACAGATCATGGGTCCGCCGTCCCGACGCCAGTTCGACTTCGATCTCGGCGCGCGCGGTGCCGCCGGCGGTCGCCTCGTTGAACAGGTCGCGTACGCGCTCGGGCACGCCCGGCGTGTTGCAGAACCAGGGCGTTTCCCACAGCGGCCGGCCGACAATGTCGTCGAAGTGCGCGCCGATCGCGTCGAGCACGGTGCGGTTGGCGTCGGTCAGCGTGCCGTCGGGCGTGCACATCGCTTGCAGCTGGTAGCTCGTCTCGAACAGGGTACGCAGCTGCGCCTGCGAGCGTGTCAGCGCGTCGGCGGCGGCCTTGATGTCGGTGACGTCGCGGGCGCTGCAATAGGCGCGCCCGCCCTCGGGCGTGGCCACCCATGACAACGTACGTAGGCCGCCGCCGCGCGTCCGCCACCGGTTCTCGAAGCGCAGGACCGGCTTGCCGGCGCGCAGGGTGTCGAGCACGCTGCGGGTGACGTCGTGGTCGTCCGCGTCGACGAACGCCCACCACGGCCGGCCGGCCAACTCCTCGGCGCGCCACCCCAGCACCTGTTCCCACGCTGGATTGGTCGTTTCCATGCAGCCGTCGGCATCGATGACCGCCAGCAGGTCGGGCGTGACCTGCCAGGTCAGCGAGCGCTCGCGTGCGCGGGCGACGACCTGGCGTTCCAGGTCGCTGTTGAGTGTGCGCAGCTCGGCCTCGCGTTCGCGCAGGGCGTCGTCGGCGAGCGCGCGCGCGGTCACGTCCACGCCCTGCACGAAGATCCCGATCACGCCGCGCTCGTCGGTGATCGGCTGATAGACGAAATCGAGATAGCGCTCGACCGATGGTCCGCCCAGGGTGGCTTGCACGACGAAGCGGGCGCCGCTGGCCGAGAACGTGCGGCCGGTCGTGTAGACATCGTCGAGCAGCGCCTTGAATCCCTGCTCGACGGCGTCGGGCAGCGCCTCGGCGACGGTGCGGCCGATCAGTTCACGGTCGCCGACCAGTCGCCGGTAGCCGGGGTTGGCCAGCTCGAAGCGATGTTCGGGACCGCGCAGCAGCGCCATGAAGCTCGGTGCCTGGTCGAACAGCCGGCCCAGGCGTTCGGCCTCGGCGGCGAGTTGCCGCTGGGCGAGGACCTTGTGCGTGGTTTCGGTGGTGATGTTGAGAAAGCCCGGGATCCGTCCCTGCTCGTCGCGCACCGGGGTGTAGGAGAACGTCCAATACGTTTCCTCGGGATAACCGTGGCGCAGCATCGTCAGCGGCATGTCCTCGTGCGAGGTGGCCGTGCCGCCCAGCGCCTGCTCGATCAGCGGCAGGATGTCGTCCCAGACGTCCGGCCAGATCCGCGCGATCGGCCGGCCTAACGCGTCGGCCTCCTTGGCGCCGAGCATCGGGGCATATGCGTCGTTGTAGAGGAACGTCAGCTCCGGGCCCCAGGTCAGACACATCGCGAACCGGGAGTCGAGCATCAGCGCCACTGTCGTGCGCAGCGACTGCGGCCAGTGCTCCAGCGGTCCCAGCGGCGTCGTCGACCAGTCGAACGCAGCGATGCGTCCCGCCATCTCGCCATGCGAGGGCAGGAAATCGACGGTGGCAGCACAGGCGGCAGGCGGGTTCAACAGCGGGGCGCGCAACTCGGGACGGGCCGCATCCTGCCACAGGCACCGGTCGTGAGGGGATGACGACCGCGACACGGCGCAGTCCCCGGGCCGGTGTCGTCACCTGCGTCGGCGCGCCGAAGGCGCGTCACCGGCGACCGGTCCCGCCAGCAGGCGGTCCTGCAGCGCGACCGCATTGCCGGTGGCATGACCGGCGGCGGTGTTGTCGAACACGACCCAGTGGCGGCTCGCCGGGCGCTCGCCGATGGCCGCGGCCAGTACATCGATGGCCGCGGCGTCGTAGGCGCTGCGGTAGATCTGCGGCGCGCCGTGCCAGCGCCAGTAGGCCAGGGCCGGGTCGCCGCCGGGCCGGGCATCGGCGCCATGCCGTGCCGGGTCGGCGGCCACGCGCGCCACGCGGTGGCGTTGCAGCAGCGCTTCGGCCCGCGGCGTCAGCCAACTGGCATGCCGGACCTCGCAGGCCAGCCCGCCTGCCCACCGCCGACGCAGCATCGCCAGGAACGTCGTGGCGCTGCGCGCATCGAACGCCAGGTTGGGGGGCAGTTGCACCAGCAGGCAGCCGAGCCGCTCGCCCAACCCGGTCGCCGCTTCGAGGAAAGCGTCGAGCAGCGGGCCGCAGCCGCGCAGCCGGTGCGCGTGGGTGATCGTGCGCGGCAACTTCGCGCTGAAGCGAAACCCTGCCGGAACGCTCGCCGCCCAGCGTTCGTAGGTCGCCCGTCGGTGCGGTCGATAGAACGAGGAATTGATCTCGACCAGGTCGAAGCGCGTGGCGTAGCGCGCCAGCATGCTGGCGCCGTCGTCGAACAGTGCGGCATCGCGCGAGGCGATCGACCAGCCGGCGCAGCCGATCCGCGGTGCGGCCCGGGGCGGATGGACGCAGACCTGGGCCATGCCGATGTCCTCGCAGGCGCCTGACCGGACGCTACGCGCGGCGACCGCGTCAGCGCTTGGGCTTGGGATAGGGACGCTCTGCCAGCAGGCGCGCCAGGTGCGCGGCGTTGCTGGCAACCGTGCGGATGGTTTCGTCGACCTTGTCGGGAATCGGATCGAGATCCTTGAAGTCGGTGCTGCCCATCGCCTCGCCGACCCAGTACGGCGGCGCGCCGCCGGGCAGCGTGAAGCCCACGTCGGCCAGGCCCTGATAGAGCTGGGAATGGACAAAGTGGGCGCCATCCTCGTTGCCGACGACGGCGGCGATGGCGACCTTGCCGAACGTCGGATAGACGCCGTCGTCGTCGATCTCGCCGAGCACTGCGTCCAGCCGTTCGAGCACGCGCTGGGCCAGGCTCGAGGGATGCCCCATCCAGATCGGCGTGGCCAGGACCAGGATCTGCGCGTCCATGATGCGGCGGCGCAGTTGCGGCCACTGGTCGCCTGCGCCCTCGTCGGCGGTCACGCCGGGGCGCACATCGAAGTCGGCCACGCGCGCGCTGTCGGTGCGCACGTCGTGCCGCGCGAGCGCGGCCAAGACAGCGTCGAGCATTCTTTGCGTCGAGGAGGGGGCGTCGCCTGACTTGAGCGTGCAGTTGAGGCCGAAGGCGGATAGCGTCATGGGGCGACTCGCAGAGCGGGCGGTCGCGCCACTCTCGACGTCCGGCCGTACAGGCGGCGTCGTCGGTGTCGACCTGCATGAACGCGCATGCACCGTCGCCCGATGCCAGGCTTCGGTTCATGCTGCGATGCAACATAATGCCCGGTCGTCCTTGCCGGAGACCTGCGATGGCCAGCGCCTCGCCCGCGCCGCTGCCCAGCCACGCCGCCACGCCGATCCTGTTCGCGCTCGCCCTGGGCGGGTTCGCGATCGGCACCAGCGAATTCGCGATGATGGGGCTGATGCCCAATCTGGTGCGCGCATTCGGCGTCAGCGAACCGGAGGTCGGCCACCTGATCAGCAGCTATGCGCTCGGCGTGGTCGTCGGCGCGCCCCTGCTGGCGATCCTCGGCGCGCGCCTGCCGCGGCGCACGTTGCTGCTGGCGCTGATGGGCTTCTATGCCGTGGGCAACCTGGCCACTGCGCTGGCGCCCAACTACCTGGCCATGCTGGTGGCACGGTTCGTCGCCGGCCTGCCGCACGGCGCCTACTTCGGCACCGCAGTGCTGGTTGCCGCGTCGATCAGCCGGCCCGACCAGCGCGGCACGGCGGTCAGCCGCGTGCTGCTGGGACTGTCGATCGCGATCCTGGTCGGCAATCCGCTGGCGACCTGGCTCGGGCAGTTGTCGAGCTGGCGCTGGACGTTCGCGCTGGTGGCGGCGATCGCGCTGCTCACTGTCGTTTTGGTGGCGCGTTTCCTCGCGCCCGATCCCGTGGCACCCGGGCAATCGCCGATGCGCGAGTTGCGCGCGTTCAACCGCTCCCAGGTCTGGCTGGCGCTGGCGATCGGCGCGATCGGTTTTGCGGGCATGTTCTGCGTCTTCAGCTACCTGGCGCCGACGCTGATCGAGGTGACCGGCGTCGCCGAGACCTGGATTCCGGTGGCGCTGGCGGCGTTCGGCGTCGGGGCGATCATCGGCAACGTGGCCGGCGGCTGGCTGTTCGACCGGCTGCAGTTCCGCGCCGCGGCGGTGATCCTGGGCTGGTCGCTGTTGGTGCTGCTGCTGTTTCCGCTGGCGGCGCAGGCGACGTGGTCGATCCTGCCGGCCGTGGTCGCGCTCGGCACGATGGGGGCACTGGCGCCGGTCCTGCAGACCCGGCTGATGGATGTGGCCGGCGATGCGCAGACACTGGCGGCGGCGTCCAACCACGCCGCGTTCAACACCGCCAATGCGCTCGGTCCATGGTTGGGCGGACTGGCGATCAGTGCAGGCCTGGGCTGGACCTCGACCGGATGGGTGGGCGCGGCGACGGCGACCGCCGGTCTGCTGATCTACGCCTGGGCGCGGCGCGACGAGCGGCGGCAGCCGGTGGCGACCGCGGGCTAGCGGATCGCGCGCTGCGTGCGGCCTTCACGTTCGCGGCGCTGGCCGACGTCGACACTCGACCCGACCCCCGACATGCGGAGTACCCGATGGCATCGCCCAGCAAGGCCGACGAGGACGCGAAGACGATCGCGTCGCTGATCGACGATATCGACATCACGATGTTCACCACCGTCGCCCGCAGCGGTGCGCTGGTCAGCCGTCCGCTATCGACGCAGAAGGCGCAGTTCGACGGCGAGCGGATCTGGTTCTTCGTCGCTGCCGACAGTCCGAAGATCGACGAGATCGCGCGCAATCCCAACGTCAACCTGGCCTATGCCTCGCAGCGCCGCAACACCTATGTGTCGGTCTCGGGCCAGGCGCGGATCAGCGACGATCGCGCCAAGGTGGAGGCGTTCTGGAACGATGCGCTCAAGGCGTATTTTCCGGGCGGTATCGACGATCCGAATCTCGCCCTGGTCGAGGTCGAAGCCCACACCGCCGAGTACTGGGACGCGCCCGGCACGCTGATCGGCAAGGCGATCGCGTTCGCCACCGCGCGGGTGACCAAGCGCAAGGACGCGATGGGCGAGAACCGCATCGTCGACCTGCGCGGCGAGCGCAAGACCTCGCGCCCGCCGCCGTCGCGCAAGGCGCGCGGCAATCAGGCCCGGACGACATCGAAGGCGTCGTCCACGAAGCGGGCAGCCGCCAGCGAGTCCGCGACGCACACGAGCACGGCGAAAAAGGCGGCGCCGCAGCGAGCCACGACCAAGCAGGCCGCCAGGACGGCGAACGCAGCCAAGACGAGTGCGAAGAAGACGGCCGCCGTCAGGACGACCGGCCGGACGGCCGCGACCAAGGCGCCGGCCAGGAAGACGGCCAGGAAGACGGCCGGCACGTCCAAGCGTCCGATGCGCTGAACCGGCTTCGGCGCGGGGGCTGCAGCGCGGCCGCAGCAGCGGCACACTGCACGCCCCCAACCCCGATCCGTCCGCCCATGTCCCTGCCCGAGACCGAGTTCGATCCCGACGACAATTTTGCGTTCCTCGCCGATGGCCGCACCGATGCCGAGGACGATCCGGAGGCCGACCTCGAGGCGATCGCCTGGCAGTGGCTGCTGCTGATCAATCCGGGCGACGAGGAGGCGGCGCGCCAGCAATTCCTTGCCTGGCAGGACGCGCTGCCGACCGACCCGGACGCCGATGCAGTGCGCGAGGCGCTCGGAGCGGTCACTGACTGGCGGGCCAGCTTTCGGATTGCCGAGGACGACCGTGTCGCGCTGATCGAGGCGCTGGTGGAACTGGCCGCGCGGTTCCGCGTGGAGATCGATTGGGACCTGGAAGACCCCACCGATGCCGACGCACTGGTCGATGTCCCGCCGTCGGCACTGCTTGGTGCCGCCTACGATCAACTGCGAGTGGCCGGCTATACGCTGTGGACCTGGGAGACCGGCGACGACACCTTCGCCGGGGCGATGGCCCTGCGCGACGACGACGATGGCGTGCGCATCCTCGGCCATGCACTGGGACTGGACCTGCGCCCCGGCGCCTGAACACGCGGCCCGTACCCTGTGCACACCACCGTCCCCGATTCGGTGCTAGCGTCTGCATCATCGCCAGCGCGTGGAGGGTGCGATGGACGAGATCGTCGGTGGACGTGCGCAGCGCTGGGCCGTGCCCACCGCGTTGCTCGCGCTGGCCTGTGGGTCGCCGGCCTGGGCCGGCGATGGTGCCGCAGCGGTCCAGGCCGATGCGGTCGCCACGGTGGCCATCGAGCCGCAACCGTGGGCGCAGCCGATCGGGGAGTCGTGGCCGATCCGGCGCGCCTCATCGCTGAAAGCCGAGTACCGGCGCATCCGCGCATTGCGGATCGAGCAGATGCAGCCCGAGTACGAGCGCCGTAGCGCGCAGGCTGGCCCGGATGCGGCGCAGGCCTGGCGTGACGCCACGCTGCGCGACATCGCCCGCCAGGATCTGCGCGACCTGCGCGCACGGCTGGATCGCTGACGCAGCCGCCTACGCTGCGATCAGCGTGGCGCTGCGGTGTCGTTGGGATCGGCGCCGTCGACCGCGGCCTGCGCATCGGTACGCGCCTGTGCATCCGGTGACAGGCCGGCGTCGCGTCGATTGCGGCCGGGCGCGAGAGCCAGTTCGACGAGGATCGGGAAATGGTCCGAGCCGATCGCCGGCAACCGGCGCATGCCCACCAGGGTGAAGTGCCGGCTGTGGAACAGATGGTCGAGCGGCCAGCGCAGGCCCGGCAGGCGTGCGTGGAAGGTGTTGTACATGCCGCGCCCGATACGGGGGTCGAGCAGACCGCTGACCTTGCGGAACAGGCGCGTGGTCCGCGACCACGCCACGTCGTTGAGGTCGCCGGCGACGATCACCGGGTGTTCGGCTTCGCGTGCTGCGCGTCCGACCAGCACCAGTTCGGCGTCGCGGTCCTGCGAACTGTCGGCTTCGGTCGGGCTCTGCGGGCGCGGGTGCAGGGCATGCAACACGACCCGCTGGCCGTTATCGAGCTCGAGCGTGGCATGCATCGACGGGATGTCGTCCTCGACCAGATAGCGCACCTTGGCATCGTGCAGCGGCAGGCGCGTGTACAGATGCATGCCGTACAGGTTGTCGAGCGGGCAGCGCAGCGCATGCGGCAGCAGGTCCTCCAGGCCGTTGAGCGCGCGCTCCCAGTGCCGGTCGGTCTCCACCGCAATCAACACGTCGGGGCGGTGTTCGCGCACCAGCGCCACCAACGGCGCGGTGTCGCGGTTGTGCATCAGCACGTTGCTGGCGAGTAGACGGATGCGCGGGCGCGCATCGGCGGGCGCATCACTGACCTCCGGCCGCCGCAACCGGGTGTAGGGCACGATCCACCAGGCCTGCCAAAGCACGCAGCCGGCATTGACGACCACGATCGCGGTGGTCCACGCATCGTCGATCGGCTGCAACACCATCTGGGCCACCAGCACGGCGATCGAAAGCACCAGCAGTTGCAGACGCGGGAAATCGAGACCGCGGATCCACCACGCGCCGCTGCGGATGGTGGGCATCAGGGTGGCGATCGCCAGCACCATCGTGGCGGTCGCGAACACGGGAGTCAGCATGGACGGGCCGGCGGGAGGGAGGCCGGACTATCCGCGATGTCGGCCCGCGCCGATGTGAATGCGGCGCGGGCCGATGGCACTGGCAGGCATCGGCGCCCGGCAGACGGCCGTCAGCGCGTGCCCGCGTCGCCTTGCGTCGGCGTACCGGCACCGCGCTGCGTGCCGGACGCCGGCTCGCCATGGCTGTGGCCGGTGTCATGCTGGCGCGCCGCGGTCGACAGCGGACCTGCCGCGCCGGGCCCGGCTGCGGGCGGCACGTAGGTCGAGGCCCCGGTCGAGGAAGCACTGCCCGATGCATCGCGGCCCGAAGTGGCCGGGGCCGTGTCGCCCCCGGGCTGCCAGCGTCCTGCGTCGCGCACGCGAAGGCGATTCTCGACATCCTTCACACCCGCGCAGCCTTCGGCGATGTCCTCGATGCGGTGCTTGGTCCAGCGCTGCTCGACGTGACCCTCGAGCGTCACGACGCCCTCGTGGACCCGCACCGAGACCTCGCGGGCATCGATTTCGTCGCTGTGGGTGAGCCGTTCGCAGATGTCCTCGGTGATCCGCGCATCGGAGCGGACGTAGCCCTTCGGGCCGACGCCACGCCAGCCGCGTCCCGGCGCTCGCCCGGCATCGCCGCGCGCTGTCGCCCGGCCGACACGGCCCTCGCGGTCGTAGGCGCCGAAATGCGCGAAATCGGGCGCGCCGCCCAGGTGGTCGACCTCGTTGAACCAGTGCGGGGCGCGATGCCCCCAGTCCGATAGGTGGTCGTCGCCGTCGCGCAGGTCGCCACCGCCACCCCCAGCACCGTAGGCGCGGCCGCTTCCGCCCCGCGCGTCGTCGGGATGCCGGTCGCGTGAAAACTGGGTGTAGGGCGCACCTGCGCCGTAGCCCTCGCCAGGGTGATCACGGGCGTCGTGGCTGCCGTGCGGACCCTGCTGGCGGCGCCAGGCGTGCTGCTGGGCTCCTGTCGGATCGCCGTAACCGGCGTCGCCGCTGGCTTCGCCGCGATAGGGCGCGTCGCGGTAGGCGCGGCGTCCACTGCCGGGGCCGGGGCCCTGGCGACCCTCGTCGCCGTCTCGGGAAGCCATCTGGTCTCTCCTCTCGCTCAGCCAGCGCCTGCCGGCGTCGATGTAGCGCGCACCCGTGGCCAGCAGCTCTTCGCCGAAGGCCTTCATTTCCGAGGTGCCGGGGATGTCGTCTTTGCGGTCGTGCATCGCGGTCTCCTCGCCGACGGGCGGCGATGGCGGCGGCGCACCGGAGGCGGTGCCCGTGAAACGACCGAAAGACACCCGTGTGCGGGATGCGCCGCCCACCTGGGCGGCCGGCCGTGCGGCATTTCCTTGAGATCAGGAGCGCCCGACGCCGCGGTGGCACGGGCGTCGGGGCGATGCCGTCACGCGACGGTGCGCGCGGGCGCGTTCGCGAGGCGTCAAATTCCCGCGGCAATTCCGTGGCGCGGCGCGATCGGAACGCTCGTCCTCAACGGCCGAGTGCGGCCATACCGGCTTGCGGGTAGCGCGTGCCGGCGGCGGCATCGGGCGGGAAAATCGCATCGATGCGGGCCAGGTCGTCATCGGTCAGCCCGATGGCGAGCGCGGCGATGTTCTCGTCGAGAAAGCCCACGCGCTTGGTGCCTGGGATCGGCACGATGTCCTCGCCCTGGGCCAGCACCCAGGCCAGCGCGAGTTGGCCGGGCGTGACGCCGTAGTCCTGCGCGATCGCCTGCACCTGTTCGACCAGCACCAGATTGCGGTCGAAGTTCTCGCCCTGGAAGCGCGGCGAATGGCGGCGGTAGTCGTCGGCCTCGAAGTCCTCGGGGGTGCGGATCGTGCCGGTCAGAAAGCCCCGGCCCAGCGGGGAATAGGCGACGAAGCCCACGCCCAGTTCGCGACAGGCGGCCAGCGTGCCGGTGGTCTCGGGGTCGCGCGACCACAGCGAGTACTCGCTCTGCAATGCGGTGATCGGATGCACCGCGCAGGCGCGGCGCAAGGTCTGCGCAGACGCCTCCGACAGGCCGAGATGACGGACCTTGCCCTGCTCGACCAAGCGCGCCATCGCGCCGACGGTGTCCTCGATCGGCACCTGGGGATCGACACGGTGCTGGTAGTACAGGTCGATCGTCTCGATGCCCAGCCGCGACAGGCTCGCCTCGCAGGCGGCGATCACGTACTCCGGACGCCCGTCGACGCTGCGCGCCTGCGGGTCGTCGGGATTGAGCCGGATGCCGAACTTGGTTGCCACGAACGCGTCGTCGCGGCGGCCCTGCAACGCACGGCCGACCAGCGATTCGTTGGTGTGCGGGCCGTACATGTCGGCGGTGTCGAGCAGGGTGATGCCCTGATCGAGCGCATGGTGGATGACGCGGATGGCATCGGCGTCGCTTTCGCGTCCGCCGTAGAACGCGCTCATGCCCATGCAGCCCAGGCCGATGGCCGAAACGGCGGGGCCGCCGAGGCCGAGTTGACGGGTCTTCATGCTGTGGCTCCAGGGTCGGGGGAAAGGGGAGGCGAGGGGGCGGCCGCGGCGTCGCGTGCTGCCTCGGCTTCGCGGTCGGCGGCGGTCACGGTCTCGGCGCCGGGCGAGCGGGTATCGGCATGGTCGGGCGCCGGCTGCGCAGGCCGCGGCCGTTGCGCGCCGACCTCCTCGACGTCGTTGCGCAGTCGCGGCAGCGCTTCGGGATGATGGGCGGCCAGGAACGCCAGCATGCCTTCGCGTACCGCGCAGCGCAGATCGAACAGTTCGCCCGAGTTGCGCGCGCTCACCAGCAGGCGGACCTCGATCGTGTGCTTGTCGGTCTCGGTGACCTGGGTCACGCACACACGGCGGTCCCAGCGCGGATCGGCCTCGCACAGCCGCTGCAGTTCCGCGCGGATCGCCGCGATCGGCGCGCGGTGGTCGAGCCACAGGAACGCGGTGCCGAGCAGTTGCGCGCTGGTACGCGTCCAGTTCTGGAACGGATTGGAGATGAACCACTGCAGCGGCACCACCAGGCGACGCTCGTCCCAGATCCGCACGACCACGTAGGTCGAGGTGATCTCTTCGATGCGCCCCCATTCGCCTTCGACGATGACCACGTCGTCGAGCCGGATCGGCTGGGCCAGTGCGATCTGCAGGCCGGCGATCAGGTTGCCGAACACCGGCTGGGCGGCGATGCCTGCGACCAGGCCGATGATGCCGGCCGAGGCCAGCAGCGCGGCGCCGACCTGGCGCACCTGCGGAAACGTCATCAGCGCCAGCGCCACGCCGACCAGGATCACCGTGCCCTGCACGACGCGGCTGATCACGCGGGTCTGGGTCTGGATGCGTCGCGCTGCGAGGTTGTCCTCGATGTCGACCGGATGCTCGCGCAGGATGCGCGCTTCGATTGCACCGACCACGCGGGCCAGCAGCCACGTCAGGCACAGCATGCCGCCGATCCCGAGCCCATGACGCAGCGACCGCACCAGGTCGGGGTCGAGCGGCGTGTGGTTCAGTGCGATCGCCAGGAACAGTAGCGGCAAGGCGATCGCGGCTGGGGTCGCGACCACCTGGGCGATGCGCGCGCGCAGGTAGTCCTGCGCATGGCGGCGCGCGGTGCGGCGCAGTGCGCGCAGCGCCCAGTGCACGATCAGGCCCAGCAGCAACGCCGCCGCCAGCGGCCAGGCCACGGCGGACAGGTAGTTCCAGTCCGGCGTCATCTCGCCTCCGCGTCGGAACATGAAGCGGCGATCCTGCCCGAGCGTGGGTCGATGGCATGTGGAGTGGGCGGCGCGTGCACGCTGCGCTTCAGCCGCGTTGTCGCATCCGGCGCAGCAGGGCAACGACCAGCCAGAGGCCGACCACGATGTACGGCACACAACTGGGCACCCACATCAACAGCCCGGCCAGTTGCTGGTCGCGCAGTGGATCGAGCCCCACCCGCAGCGCGCGATCGGTGTAGACCGGATACAGCAGCCGCGGTGCGAAGGTCAGCAGCGCGCCGAGGAAGCCCATCTGCATCATCACCGCCACCAAGGCGACGAGCCCGCCGACGGCGCCGGCATCGGGGGCGCGCAGCCGCCGCCACACCGCCGCCCAGAACCACACGCCCGCGACCAGGAAGCTGGCGTGCATCGCGCGGTGCAGGGCGGTATCGGCAAGGGCGGCCGCGGTCGCCCCCGGCAGATGCCACAGCCACATCGTCGCGCCGTGCATCACCGCCGCCGGCGCGAGCGCTGTGGCCAGCGACGACAGCGGCCGATGCAGGCGGCGGTGCAGGCGCGCGGCCCAGCGCCCCGGCAACGCGGCGGCGGCGATCGCGAACGGGCGGCCGGCCAGCAACAGCGGCGGCGCCAACGCGAGCAGGGTCATGTGCTGGGCCACGTGCGCCGAAAGCGCATAGGCGGCGAACGCGTCCAGCGGCCAGACCATCGCCGCCCCCAGCGCGAGCATGCCGGCTGCGAACGCGCCGACTTCGCCACGCGACACGCCGCGTCCGATGCCGGCGCGGTGCCACAGCCGCGTCAGCCCGCGTGCATACAACACGGCGAGTGCAAGCAGCGGGAGCAGCGTCCAAGGCGACAGCGTCCATGCGCTGGCGAGTGTGGGCGGCGGCCCCTCGGGCACGGTGGCGATCGCCGCCGTGGCGGCGCAGGCGGGAATGAGGACCCAACAGCGGCGGATGAAGCGCGACATCGCCGGCAAGCCTAGCAGCGGCCAGGTCGCGACGATGGGGGCCGTCGGTGCCTATCGATGCGGCGCGGACCGTCGCCCACGTCGGCTTGACCGACGACGCCCTAGGCTGCCTGGATCCCCGCTCCGGAGTCGCCGGTGTACTTCTGGCTCAAGGTGCTGCACATTCTCGCGATGACGGTCTGGTTTTCCGGGCTGTTCTTCCTGCCGCGATTGTTCGTGGCGCGGCATCGCCGCGAGATCGATGCCGATCCCGCGTTCTGGAATCCGGTCACCAATACGCTGTTCTTCCGCGTCATGACGCCGGCCGCGCTGGTGACCATCGTCGTCGGCGGTGTGTTGATCGCGTTCGGCCCCAGCGGCGCCTGGCTGGTGCTCAAGCTGGTCGTCGTTGCCGCGGCGGTGTTGCTGCATCTGTACTTCGGCCTGCTACTCTACGAACTGGGCCAGGACCGCGACCACCATGGGCCGATGTTCTACCGCGCGATCGGCTGGGTACCGCTGGTGCTGCTGCTGTCGATCGCCGCGCTGACCGGCGCCAAGCCGCGCACGGTCGGCGATCTGCCGCCACCGCCGCAGGCGCCGGCCTCTTCCAACTGATCGCCGAACACAGGCGTCACGGCGGGCGGGCAATCTGTCCGCCGGTGCGCCCCGATGCAGGGCGCACCGGGGCCCGTCACGGGCTGGTGTCGGCCTGCAGCAGGCGACCGATCTGGGTATGCGACGGCGAACTGGCCAGATCGAGCGGCATCACCAGCTTCGGATTGGGATGCGGGATCGCCCGGGCAGGCGTCTGGGGCGTCGCTTCTTCGAGCAAGGCGCCGGCATCGTCGACGCTGGTGGTGATCGGCAGGTCCGAAAGACCGAGCCGGTCGCGCACAGTGTTGGCTCGCTCGCGCAGCGCCGCGTCGGCCGGCGCGCCCTGCAGCGGCGGGGTCGCGGCCTGCGGATCGGTCTGCAGGTGTGCGCGGATCGCCGCCAGTGCCTGCTGGCGTTGCGGATGCAGCAACCCCCAGACCTCCTCGAGCAGCGCCTTGGCATCGATCTTGGGGAACGGCAGGTGCGTCGGCCCGGTCATCACGATGCGCGGTGCGAGCCGGCCGACCGGCTGTACATCGCATTCGGCCAGGGCACGATAGACGACCTCGCTGCAGATCATGTGGCTCGGGTTGTCGTGGATCAGGTGGTCGAGCGCTTCGCGCACGACGATGCGTGCCAGCCAGTTCTGCGGCCACTTGCCGCGGACCGCGACGACCACGCCGAGAAACGCCAGCGCATCGACCGGATAGGGAATGCCGAGCATCGACTCGGCCTTGGCCAGCACGCTGGCCCGGTCGGCGTCGTCGAGCGGACTGCCGTCGTGCGCGAGCGGACGGTAGGCGTCGAGCAGCACGATCTCGGCGGTGTCGACCAGCCGCTGCGCCAGCGGATACCGGCGCACGCCCGAGGCGGCGGCCTCGATCAGGTCGCCCTGGTCGGCGACGATCGCCGCATGGCTGTAGATGCTGTCGCCGCACCAGGCGATCAGCGTGGACAACTGGCCACTGCTGAGCATCAGCAGCATGTCGCCTGGCAGCAGGTCCTGTTCAGTGGCGGGGGGCGGTGTCGGGGCGGCGTTCGTCTGGGTCATGCGCGGGCGTCCGTGTAGGCGGCAGGAAGGGCAACGGGGGCTGGGGCGGACGTGACGCGATCGCGGCCGCCGCTCTTGCTGGCATACAGCGCGGCGTCGGCACGCGCGAGCAGCGCCGCCATCGACTCGCCGGCCGCGAACTGCGCCACGCCGATACTCAGCGACAGCGGCAGGGTCTGCTCCCCGGCCGAGAGCGGATGGGTGCGGACGGCCGTGCAGATCGCCTGCGCCGTCGCCTCGGCCTGCACCAGGTCGGCGCCGGGCAGGACGGCCAGCAGTTCGTCGCCGCCGTAGCGACCGAGCGCGTCGCGCTCGCGCAGGCGGTTGCGGGCCCGGGCGGCGACGATGCGCAGGCATTCGTCGCCCAACGCATGGCCATGGCGATCGTTGATGGCCTTGAAGCGGTCGAGGTCGATGAACGCGACCGACAGCGGCGTCGCGCGCGCGTCCGCCAGTGCGATCTCCTGGGCCAGGCGCTGCTCGATCGCGCTGCGACTTGCCATGCCGGTCAGCCCGTCGACCATCGCCAGCTGGCTGGCGCGGTCGCGATCTCGGCGCAGCTCGACCATCGCATCGGCCAAGCCCAGTGTCAGCAGCAGGCCGGACGTCGCCAGGCCCAGGTCCATGCCGCTGCCCACCCACGCCGGCGCATTCCAGGCGCCCATCAGTTCGAGCGTGCGCAGGATGCAGAACCCCAGCAGTGGCAACCAGGCGATCGACAGGATCCGCGCCTCGCGCTGGCCGCGCCAGGCCTGGACCCAGGCGATCAGCAGCAGGATCACCGACGACACCATCAGCCCGAGATTGCCCAGGAGGGACAGCAGCCGGCTGTCGAACAGCGCGTGCCCGCACGCGATCGCCGCCATCGCGCCGGCGCACACGCGCAGCACGATCGCGATCCTGGGCAGATGGCGGTCCACGTCGAGATAGCGCGCCTGGAACAGGATCGCGAACAGGCCGCCGAGCGAGGCCAGGACCCGCTGCGGCTGCAGCGAGCGGCCGAACGCCGCGTCCAGCAGTGGGATGTCGCGGGCTTCGCCGCCCAGGACCAGCAGGTAGATCAGCACGCAGGTCAGGTTGGCGGCGAAGTACAGGTGCGCACGTTCGCGCAGGCGCAACCAGAAGGCCGCCGCCAGCAACAGCAGCACCGTCGTCGCGCCCAGGCTGAAGGCCCGCCGGTAGGCATAACGCAGATCATCGCGCTGCACTTGGGCCAGCGGCGCGATGTCGACCGGCATCGGGATCGAGCCTTTGGCGATCACCCGCAGCCAGACCGCATCGCCCGCGCGCAGGCCGTCGGGCAGGTCGATCACCAGCGCGCGCGGCGAATAGCGGTCGTCGGCATACGCACCGTAGACCCCGTACCGCGAGGGCGCGGTCGCGCCTGGCGGCCAGGCCTCGATCTCGTTGAGGAATGGCGTGGACAGCAGCAGCTTGGGCGCCTCGTCGGCAGGGAAGTCGATCCGGCTGGTCAGCTTCCACCAGACGCCGCCGCGCTCGCGCTCGAACAGCACGTCCGGCCGGTTGGGCCGCAGCGCATCGGCCGTGTCCACAGGCGGCGCATCAATGTCGGCCGTCGTCTCCAGACGCTGCAGCGTCCATGCCTGCGCGCATGCGGCGGTCGCGCACGCCCACAGCAGGACCGCCGCTGCCCAACGAGCCACCATCCCCATGCGCCTGTGCCGCGTGCTCCCCGTGAGTCGGGAGAATATCGCAGGCTCCGCGCTCGCGCAGGGCCTTCAGGGGGGCGTGCGCGTCGATCCGCATTCAGTCTGTTGCGGCAGGGCTGCACGATCGGCGTGCCGGCGCCACGACGATCGGTCGTCGTCACGCCGTCGGTGGTTTCTTCTCCATATCGCGGCCTTTCGGCGTCTCCGGCTCCTCATCGCCATACACGCCGACGCCATGGCGGAAGCTCAGCGTGCCGCCGAGCCAGCCGGCGACGGCCACCAGCAGCGCCATCACTGCCGACGACAGCAGGCCCCAGGGCCAGACCGCGGCCACCGGGTCGGGCAGGCGCAGCCACACGCCAAGCGCCGCCATCGCCAGCACCATCACCGCGACGATGAAATGGTTCCAGGCCGAGACGTGTCGGCGCACCACACGGATCGACATCATGTCCATCGTGCCGACGATCCCGGCGAGCACGCCAAATCCCAGCCCGCCGACGTTGAGCCAGAACGCCAGCTCCGCCCAGAACGGCGTGCGCAGCCACAGATACAGGCCGTCGGCGACGACGACCATCGACAGGAATGCGATCGGGAACGTCACCAGCATCGGGTGGATCGGGTGCTTGGCGATCGCCAGCACGCTTTCGACCGTGTGGCTCTGGGTCCGTGGGACGGGCTGTTTCAGGTCCTTGCGCATCGGGTCCTCGTTGGGCGCGTCAGGCGCAGGTGGGCAGCAGCGCGACCGGCAGCGCGGTGAACCCCACCCCGATCGCGGCGACCAGCGCGACGAGCGCGGTCAGCAGAGGCAGGAAGTGCCGTCGGTCGCCGGCGGGGCGGGTCGGCGCGGCCATGCGTCGCGCGCGCCAGGCCGCACGGCCGGACCACGCGATGCCCAGCAGCGCGAGCAGCGTCAGCCCCCACAGCGCCCAGGTCATGGCCTCGAGTCCGGCGACGGGCGTGCGGCCCAGTCCGCGTGCGCAGGCCAAGCCCTGCAGGCTGTAGACGACGACGAAATGCAGTGCCCAGACCGCCAGCGGCGCGGCCATGCGGGTCAGGCCCAGGCGACCGTCGGGCCGGTTCATAGCCACCTCGGGAACAGATGCAGCACGCCCCAGACGACCACGCCCTGGCCGACCGCATACCGCCAGAAGCCGGCGGCCACGCGCGACTCCAGGCTGCGCACGGCGTCGACATGGCCGCGATGGATGCGCAGCGCGACGAAGCCGCCGATCAGCATCGCCACGACCACGTGCACCGCGTGGAAGCCGGTCAGCGTCCAGACCACCGACGCATAGGCGTGGACCTGCGGCGCGCCGGTCGACTGCCAGATCGCCGGCAGATGCAGCGCAAGAAACCCGGCGCCGGCGACGAGCGCGGCCGCGTGCCAGGCGATCGCGCTGCCGCGGTGTCCGGCGCGCAGCGCGCGCGGCGCGGCCCATGCCGACAGCAACGGCACCGCCAATGCCGCCAGCGCGGCGAGCGTCGGCGTCCAGGCCGCGAGCTGCGCCCCGCCAGCCGGCCACGCCGGAGCGTTGAGCCACAGATAGAAGTACGCAAAGACCAGCGAGGCGAACAGCGAGCCATCGATCAGCAGCGTCGCCACCAGCGCCCACCAGCCCGGCGCGTTGCGCGCCGCGGCCTGGGTCGGCAGCGTCAGCCCCGGCGCGACCTCGATCGACGTCGGCGCATGGCGGTCGCCGGTGGTCCAGGCCCAGACCAGAAACAGCCCGATCAGCGGCATCAGCATCAGCACCGACAGCCAGTATTGCGAGGTGATGAAGCCGGTCAGCACCGCCCCGATGGACAGCGCTGCGAGCAGCGGCAGCCAGGTCGAGGTCGAGACCCGGATCACCTGCTCGGGGCGTGCCGACTGGATGCCTGTGCCCAGGAGCTCGCGTCGCCCGTCGTGCGCCTCGCCGAGCAGGCCGTCGGTGCGCGCGATCTCATCGGCGATCGCCGGACGGTGCCATAGCGGGTAGCGATCGCCGACCTCGGGTACCGAGGCAACGTTGTACGCCGGCACCGGCCGCGGCAGCGCCCATTCCAGCGTGCCGGCCTGCCAGGGGTTGGCCTCGGCGCGGCGCCCCAGCACGAAGCACAGCGCGACGTCGATCAGGATCGCGATCACGCCGACCGCGAGGACGAAACCGGCCGCGGTGGAGACCAGGTTGAGCCAGTGCACGCCCAGCTCCATCGCATAGCTGTCGACGCGCCGCGGCAGCCCGACCAGACCGGTCAGGTGCATCGGCAGGAACGTCAGGTTCATGCCGATGAACACCAGCCAGAAGCCGCTGCGGCTCAGCGATTCGGAGGGCATGCGTCCGCTCGCCAGCGGCAGCCAGTAGTAGAGCCCGGCGAACATCGGGAACATCAGCCCGCCGATCAGCACATAGTGCAGATGCGCGACGACGAAATGGGTGTCGTGCGCCTGCCAGTCGAACGGCACGAAGGCCAGCATCACCCCGGTCAGCCCGCCGCAGACGAACACCACGAAGAAGCCGACGATGTGCAGCATCGGCACGCGCAGCCATGGCTTGCCCGACCACAGCGTGGCGATCCACGCAAACATCTGGATGCCGGTCGGGATGGCCACCATCATGCTCGCCGCACTGAAGAACGCCAGCGCCAGCAATGGGATGCCGACCGCGAACATGTGGTGCACCCACAGTCCGAAGCTCAGAAAGCCCGTCGCCACCAGCGCCAACACGATCCAGGTGTAGCCCACGATCGGGCGGCGGGCGAACGTCGGCACCACCATCGACACCACGCCGGCGGCCGGTAGGAAGATGATGTAGACCTCCGGATGGCCGAACAGCCAGAACAGGTGCTGCCACAGCAGCGGATCGCCGCCACGCGCGACCTCGAAGAACGCGAAGTCGAACGCGCGCTGGATCTCCAGCAGCAGGCTGGCCAGGATCAGTGGCGGAAAGCCGAACGCGATCATGAAGGCGGTCACCAGCACCGCCCAGGCGAACACCGGCATGCGCGTGAGATCCATGCCCGGCGCGCGCGTGATCAGGATCGCCACGATCAGCTCCACCGCCGCGGTGACCGCCGCGATCTCGGCGAACGTCACGCCGATCAACCAGAAATCCGCACCCTTGCCCGGCGAGTAGGTCGCATCGGTCAGCGGCGTGTACATGAACCAGCCGCCGTCGGGCACGCTGCCGAACAGGAAGCTCGAGTACAGGAACAAGCCGCCGAACAGATAGCACCACCAGCCGAACGCCGAGAGCCGCGGGAACGGGAGGTCGCGCGAGCCGAGCATCTTCGGGATCAGGTACATCGCGAAGCCTTCCATGATCGGCACCGCGAACAGGAACATCATCGTCGTGCCGTGCATGGTCACGAACTGCGCATAGCGCGCCGGGTCGAGCACCTGCAGGCCCGGCCAGGCCAACTGCAGCCGGATGAACATCGACAGCATCCCGCCGATCAGCAGGAACGCAAAGCCGGTGACGATGAAGCGCATCGCGATCGTCGAATGGTTGACCGCGGTCAGCTGGCCGACCAGACCGCGTCCGTTCGACCACACACGCTCGAGCAGTGCCAGGCGCTCGGCGTGGCGCAGGTGGTCGCCGGGCGAGGGCAGCACCGGATCGGGCCCCAGGCCGCCGCTCACAGCACGTTCTCCGAGGCGCGGTGACGTGGCGGCGCGCGCCCGGCCGGGGCCTGCGCCGACGGGGGCTCGTCGGCCCGCGCCGGCGGCTGGGCCGCCAGCCACGCGGGCATCGCCGCGGCCTCCATCACCCGCACCGGAAACAGCATGCGTGCGTGCTCCAGGCCGCAGAACTCCGCGCACTGGCCGCGCATCGGCACCGCGGCGTCGGCGCGCAAGCGCAAGACGTTGACGCGGCCAGGAATCGCATCGATCTTGCCGCCGAGCCGAGGCACCCAGAAGCTGTGGATCACGTCATCGCTGGTGATGCGGAACTCGACCATCCGGCCCAGCGGCATCGCCAGCGCGTCGACACTCTCGCCCAGCACCGCGTCGTCGGCATCGCGATAGCGGAAATGCCATTGCCATTGCCGCGCGGTGACCTCGACGACCATGTCCGGTTCCACGCCGACCTCGGTCACCCGCGCGCTGGTCAGGCTGCCGTAGACCAGCAGCGCGGTCAGCACCAGCGTCGGCAGCACCAGGCCGCCCCACACGACCAGGCGTTCGGGCTGCTTCAGCGCCTGGCCGGCCTCGCGGCGGCGCAGCGCACGCCACAACAGCACGAGCACGAGCGCCCAGACCATCGTGAACGCGCCGGCCATCAGCCACCAGCCGAAGGCGATCTGCGCCGCGGCCGGGCCGGCGGGGTCGAGCGCCGATTGCGGACCGGCGCAGCCGGCCAGCGCAAGGCCGCTCAGTGCGACGCCGGCGGCGATGCGGGCGCGAAGGCGCCGTGGTTGTCGGTTCCGATGCTCGATGATGCCGCCCCTAGGAGATACGCGCCGCGGTCGTGTTGATCGACAGACCCGCGCTGCACGCTATCGATCGCGGCGGCCACGCGATGTGAATGCGCTTCTGCGGTGGCCGGGATGTCGAAAGGCGCCGGGCCGCGCGGCGTCGAAGACGCCGCATCGATCTGCGTTCAGCGCGGTGACGATGCCGTCTCACGGATTGAGACATGGACCTGTCACGGTCCGCCGGTGAACCTGACCGACAAGCTCGCTGTGCTCGCCGACGCCGCCAAGTACGACGCCTCCTGTGCGTCGAGTGGCGCGAACCGGCGCGACTCGTCGAAGACCGGCGGCATCGGCAGCACCGAGGGCATGGGCATCTGCCATTCGTACACGCCCGACGGCCGCTGCGTGTCGCTGCTCAAGATCCTGCTGACGAACTTCTGCGTGTTCGACTGCGCCTACTGCGTCAACCGGGTGTCGAGCAACGTGCGCCGCGCACGCTTCACGACCCAGGAGGTCGTGGACCTGACCCTGGATTTCTACAAGCGCAACTACATCGAAGGGCTGTTCCTGTCGAGCGGCATCATCCGCAATGGCGACTACACGATGGAGCAACTGGTCGAGGTCGCGCGCAGTCTGCGGCAGGATCATCGCTTTGCCGGCTACATCCACCTCAAGACCATTCCCGACGCCGCGCCCGAACTGCTCGCCGCAGCCGGCCGCTACGCCGACCGGCTCAGCATCAACATCGAGCTGCCGACCGAGGCCGGCATGTCGGCACTGGCGCCGGAGAAAACCCATGCCGGCATCCACGGCGCGATGGGCGAACTCAAGTGGCGCATCGATGAGGACAAGGAGGCGCGCCGCGCCAAGCGCCAGGCCGCAGGCGTGCGCCGCGCCAAGGCGCCGCGGTTCGCGCCTGCCGGACAGAGCACGCAGATGATCGTCGGCGCCGACGGTGCCAACGATCGGCGCATCCTCGAATCGAGCAGCCGCATGTACGGCACCTATCGCATGCGCCGCGTCTACTACTCGGCCTTCAGCCCGATTCCCGACGCCTCCAAGACGCTGCCGCTGCAGGCGCCGCCGCTGCTGCGCGAACACCGGCTCTACCAGGCCGACTGGCTGTTGCGCTTCTATGGCTTCGATGTCGACGAGATCGCGCCCGAACCTGCCGCCGAGGGCGCGCCGGCCGAAGACGGCACCGAAGCGGGCATGCTCGATCTCGACGTCGATCCCAAGCTCGCCTGGGCCCTGCGTAACCCGACGCGCTTCCCGGTCGACGTCAACCGCGCGCCGCGCGAGATGCTGCTGCGCGTGCCGGGGCTGGGCGCGCGCAACGTCGAGCGGATCATCGCCGCGCGCCCGCACGGCGTCTTGCGCCTGGACGACCTGGCGCGGCTGCGCGTGCCGTTGAAGAAAGTCATGCCGTTCGTGATCGTGCCTGGCCACCATCCCCGCCAGCGCCTCGACGATCCCGTCCGTCTGCGCAGCGAACTTGCCCCGCAACCGCGCCAGGCGAGCCTGTTCTGAGGGCCTGCGATCCAATGGACCTTCTGCGCCACGCAGGCCCTCGCGTTCCAATGGGCGCTTCAGAGCGTGCAAGACGCCACGTACAGGGGAGGGTTGGATGGGGGCGCTCGGACCGATCGCAGCGTGTCGTGGGCGTGCCCCCATCCCGGCCTTCCCCCGCCAGCGGGGGAAGGCGACAAGCGCATCGCGGCGGCGAGCGCGCCTGTGCCGCCCTCCCCCGTGTACGGGGGAGGGTTGGGTGGGGGCGCTCGGACCGATCGCAGCGTGTCGTGGGCGTGCCCCCATCCCGGCCTTCCCCCGTCAGCGGGGGAAGGCGACGAGCGCATCGCGGCGGCGAACGCGCCTGTGCCGCCCTCCCCCGTGCACGGGGGAGGGTTGGGGGGGGGCGCTCGGTCCGATCGCAGTGTGTCGTGGGCGTGCCCCCATCCCGGCCTTCCCCCGTCAGCGGGGGAAGGCGA